>CAZCBN010000043.1:13965-16539 GCA_964496975.1 uncultured Phycisphaeraceae bacterium | reverse complement strand
GCACACGCCCGCACCACGCCATGCCCAACACCCCCAACACCACCCTCCGCTTGCTCGTCCCCGTCGTCCTCGGCATCGCCGGCCTGGGCATCGCCGTCGCCGTCTTCCGCGGCTCCAACAAAGCCGCGCCCACGCCCACCCCCCAGTCGCAGCCCGCCTCCACCCCCGCCCCGCAACCCAACACACCCGCGACGCCCGGTTCCGTACCTTCAGACTCCGCCGCGCCCGCCGCCACCCCCACGTCCTCACCCATCCCCGCGGCCCAGTCCACCCTCCGCCCCAGGCTCTTCCCCCAGCCGCTGAACCCCCTCCCCCTGGGCGAGCTCTCCGATGACAGCCCCTTCGAGGGCCAGCTCACGTTCAGCCCCTTCGGCGCCGGCATCGCCTCGCTGAAGCTGAGCCGCTCCTACGAAACCGTCGAACGCATCAACCACGTCGAGCTGCAGGCCGAGCGCACCGTCGTCATCAACACCGCCGACGGCGGCACCCGCCCCGTCGTCGCGGTCCCCTTCGCGCTCCTCGCCGTCGTGGTCGAGGGCCGCTCGATCGACCTCACGAACCCCTCCCACTGGCGTCACCAGGCCGACGCCTCGGGCGCGCCCATCCCGGGCGCCTTCGAGGCCTTCATTGACGACGACGCCGGCGCCCCCGTCCTCCGCCTCGCCCGCCGCTTTGTCTATGAGCCCGGCAGCTTTGACCTCCGCATCGAGCAGCAGCTCCAGAACCTGACCGACCGCCCCATCGCCGCCGCCCTCAAGCAGACCGGCCCCGTCAACCTCCCCGAGCCCGACAGCAAGTACGGCGGCGACAAGCGCCGCGTCCGCTTCGGCTCGCTCCGCTCTGAAAAGGCCCAGGCCGGCTCCACCTTCGTCGAGCCCGACTCCCAGCTCATGGGCTGGCCCACCCTCCTGGGCGAGAAGGAGGCCGACCCCGCCGGCATCAAGCGCTTCAAGCCCGAGCTCCCCCTCTGGCCCACGCCCAAGGCCGCCGACGAGGGACGCCGCCTCGCCTGGTTCGCCTTCACAGACCGCTACTTCGCCGTCGCCGCCCACGGCGTCTTCGATCCCGCCGCCCCCGGCCCCGGCGGCGTCAACAAGGTCTTCGACGAGGTCGAACGCGTCGACCGCTTCCTCCTCAACCCTTACGCCGAGCCGGGCCAGGTCGTCGTCCTGAGCCGCATCACCGGCCCCGTCCGCACCCTCGCCCCGCGCGCCACGCACAACGCCGACCTCGCCCTCTACGCCGGCCCTCTCCTCGAGCGCGTCATCAACGCCTCCCCCCTCGCCCAATCCCTGAACCTCCAGGGACTCGTCGCCTACAACTTCGGCGGCTTCTGCGCCGAGTTGTGCACCTTCGCGTGGCTCACCCACGTCCTCCTGGGCGTCCTCCGCTTCTACCACACCTTCACCTTTGACTGGGCGGTCGCCATCATCCTGCTGGTCTTCACCGTCCGCGGCGTCCTCCACCCCATCACCCGCTGGAGCCAGGTCCGCCTCCTCCGCTTCGGCGTCGAGATGAAGGAAATCGGCCCCAAGCAGGCCAAGCTCAAGGAACGCTTCAAGGACGACCCCCAGCGCCTCCAGCAAGAGACCGCCCGCCTCTTCCAGGAAGAAGGCGTGAACCCCGCCGGCGCCCTGGGCTGCCTCCCGATGTTCCTCCAGACCCCCGTCTGGATCGCCCTCTACGCCACCCTCTTCTTCGCCGCAGACATGCGCCACCAGCCCGCCTTCTGGGGCGTCTTCCAGTCCATCACCGGCAACAACTGGCTCTTCCTCGCCGACCTCGCGAGCCCCGACCGCGCCCTCCCCCTGGGCCCCCTCGCCTTCACGCCCCCTTTCATCGGCAACATCTTCGGCCGTGTCACCGCCATCAACCTCCTGCCCGTCGTCCTCGGCGTCGTCTACTTCATCCAGCAAAAGTACCTCACCCCGCCCACCGCCAACCTCACCCCCGAGCAGGAAGAGCAGCAGCGCATCATGAAGATCATGACGACCGTGCTCTTCCCCCTCCTCATGTACACCGCCCCCTCGGGCCTCGCCATTTACTTCGTCACCAACAGCACCCTAAGCATCCTTGAGAGCCGCTGGGTCCGCGCCGACGCCACCAAAAAGGGCCTCCTCGACCCCGAGAAGATCAAGGCCGAAAAGGCCGCCAAGCGGGCCGCGCCCCGCGGGGGCTTCCTCGCCCGCCTCCAGGCCATGGCCGAGGAGCAGCAGCGTCTCCGCGCCCAGGGCGGCCCCGCCGCCCCCGCCCCCGGCAAGCGCCGCGTCCCCAACACCGCCCCCAACCGCGAGCCCCCCGAAGACCGCTACAAGAAGCGCCGCTGACCCTCCCCCCCGCGCGTGACCATCCCCATTGACCACATCCCCGGCTCCCCCCAGGACGCCGGCCTCCTCTACGGCCGCGCCCTCGCCGACCTGCGCTGGTTCCACCCAACCTTCCTGCACCCCTACCTCGCCGCCTTCTGCGACACCAACCAGTGCACGCCCGACGACCTCCCCGTCCAAGCCGCCCGCTGGCTCGCCAACCTCCCGCCGCACCACCAGCTCCAGATCGACGCGATGGCCACCGGCG
>CAZCBN010000043.1:0-13955 GCA_964496975.1 uncultured Phycisphaeraceae bacterium | reverse complement strand
CCCACCAGCACCCTCGCCACGTTCCTCTACGCCGACATCGCCCGCCCGTCCCATCCGACGTCCGGGGTAGGTCGGCTCTCCGAGCCGCCGTCCGGCATAGGTCGGCTCTCCGAGCCGACCCCTCCGCGTCCTTCCACGCCTCCCTCTCCCTCCCCCTTCGCCGACGTCACCGATGACCCGCTCCCCGGCCCCGGCTGCTCCGGCCTCATCACCCGCCTCCCGGCGCACGCCGACGGACACCCGCCCTCATCCCCGCGCCTCTGGGTCGCCCGAAACTGCGACTGGCTCTACCCCCTCCTCCGCCGCGGCACCGCCGCCGTCCTGCACGCCGTCCCGGGGCGCATCCCCACACTCGCCCTCGGCGTGCGCGGCGATATCGACGTTGACACCGGCGGCAACGCCGCCGGCCTCTGGCTCCACCTCCACACCCTCGTCGCCGTCGACGACCCGCCGCGCGACCGCACCACCATCTCCTGGCTCTTCTGGGCCAGAGAAGCCCTCGAAACCTGCGAGTCCCTCGACGACCTCGAGGCCTTCATCACCCGCACCGGCCGCGACCGCGGCGTCATCGCCGTCGCCGTCGACGCCCGGCGGCAGCAGGGTGCCGTCTTTGAATGCACCAAAGGCGCGCACACACGCCACGACTTCCAGGGCCCAGCCCTCTTCTGCACCAACCACCCGCAGGCCAAGCCCATCGACGCCGCGCGCGAGGCCGCGGCCCGCCCGGGCGGCACCGTCGCACGCTTCGCCGCCCTTCGGTCCATCCTGCGCGACCACCCGCCCGAGGTCGGCCCCGACGACCTGATCGACACCCTCGCCGACCCCGCCGTCGAGATGCGCACGCCCACCTGGCTCCGCACCATTTACTCGGTGGTCGTCCAGCCGGCCGCGCGCACCGGCGGCACCTGGCCCGCCATCTGGATGGCCTCGGGCGACGCCACCGGCCGCCCGGCCGCCAGCACCGGCGCATGGCACCGCCTGCGCGTCACGCTCGATTGATGGTTCTCAACTCGCGCCGTTGGGGTCGCCCGCCGCGCGTCGACCGCCTTCGTGCGCGCAGCCCGCTCAGGCCGCAGTGCCCGAGAGCGGCAGCTTGCCCGTCAGGATCTCAAACGCCATGCGGAAGTCGCCGGCAATGGACCACATCGGGTACCGGAACGTCGCGGGCCGGTTCCGCTCCAGGAAGAAGTGGCTCACCCACGCCATCCCGTACGCCGCCGCCACGCCCGCCAGGAGCATCCACGGGTTTAGGAAGACCGCCGCCACGATCACCAGCACCACAAACGCCACCGTCCCCACCACATGGAACAGCCGCGTGATGGCCTTCGTGTGCTCGTCCAGGTAGTGCTTGTAGAACTCGGCGAAGCAGGAGAACGGGCCGGTGGGGCATGCCATGTGGGGCGCCTCGCGTCTTGCGTGGTCAGGGTCCGGCGAGCGGCGGCTCACCGCGGCAGGCAGTGTAACCCCGCCCGTTCCCCGTTCCATCGTGCGTCCCGGGCGGTCTTGGCGGAAAAATTGAAGTGGACCGATCGAGCCACCACCGGAAGCAGTGGGTTTTCGCCGACTCGCGGCACCCGTGCCCCCTCGCGACGCCGAACGACAAAGGGCCCGCCGAAGACGGCAGGCCCAAGCTCACATCAAAGCAGATCAATGGGTGCGATCAACCGACCACAACCGCGACACCGATCGGGCGCGATCAGCCGGCGATAGCGGTGATCTTCACCCGGGTGAAGCGCTGGCGGTGGCCGATCTTGCGCTTGTACTTCTTCTTGGGCCGGAAGCGGAAGATGTGGACCTTGTCGCCCATCACCACGGGCTCGAGCACCTCGGCGGTGACCTTGGCGCCGCTGACGTAGGGCATGCCGAGCTTCGCGGCGGCCGCGTCGTCGGCACCGAGCACCAGCACCTTGTCAAAGGTGATGGCGTCGCCCGGCTGGGCCTCGCCGTGCTTGTAGAGGTCGATGAGGATGTCCTCGCCGGCCGTGACCTTGCGCTGGCCGCCGGACTCTTCGATGATCGCGTAGGTCGCCATGCTTCACTCGGCCTTGGTCGGCCGTCCTCGGTCTGCCGCGCGGGCGTGGGGCGGGCGGTCGGCCCGACTTGCTGTCCCGGTCCGCAACGGGCCTCGACGATAGGCCGCGTCGCCCGCGGCGGCCAGCCCCCGCCCCCCACGCCTCGACCGCGAGCGCGGGGCTCATCCTTATGGCCACCGAACAATCGTGTAGTCCCCCGCCTCCAGCACCGGCTCCGCGACCGCCTCCGCCGCCAGCCCCGCCCGCCGCAGGGCGTCGCCCAGCACGGCTGTGTGGGCGATGACAAGATCGCCTTTTTCGGGGGTTCTTCGCCCGCCCGGCAGCCCCGGGTCGGCGACGGCGCGGGGCCAGACGCCGCTGTCGAGGTACACCTGCCCGGCCCGGAAGGGCGGCAGGCTGGCGTTGAAGACGGAGACTCCCTCGTTCTGAGCGTGTCGCAGCGTCTCGGCGATGCGCGGCCATTCCGGCCCCGGGTCGTCGGCGGGGACGAGCCGCACGCCGGCGAGTCGCAGGCCGGCGATCGCGCCGCCAAGGAGCACGACCCCGCCGACGACCCGTCCGAGCCGGCGGGTGCCCGGGCCACGGATGCCCGGGGGCGCCCACCGCGCCACCCACAGGGCCACGACGCCCGCGAGCGCGGGCCAGACGTGCAGGATGTAGCGGGGCCGCCGGTCGTTCACAACGGAGGCGAGCACGAGCCACCCGCCGGCCCAGAGCAGGGCCCAGAGCAGGAGCCGCGCGTGTCGTGCGCCCGCGGCCTTGCGGTGCCGGGCGATCGCCCACAGCGTGGGCGGCAGCAGCAGCGACCAGGGGAGCCAGCGGAGCGCGATGACCTCGACGTAAAACCACCAGGGCTTGTCGCGCGTGGCGAGGTCGCCCGTCACGCGGTCGATGGACTCGCGGCCGATGTACTGCCCCGTGAAGACCTCGCCGTGCAGGAGCGCCATGGACACGTGCCACGGCCCCGCGAGGGCCACGGCCACGCCCCCCGCGGCGGCGAGCCATCCGAGCCAGCGCCACCGGCCGCGCCCGACGAGCCACGCCGCCATCAACGGCAGGAGCAACAGCGCGAAGAAGGGCTTGGCCAGCAACGCGAGGCCGATGGGCACGCCCGCCCACACCAGGCGTGCCGGGGCGCCGCGTCGCTCGGCGGCCGCGATGATCCACACCGCCGCCATCATGCCCGCGGCGACGGCGTAGTCCATGATGCTGCGGTCGAGGTGGATGAAGAACTCAAGCGAAAGCGCGAGGATGAGGCCCGTGAGGAGCCCGACCTTCGGCCCCGCGAGCGTGCGGGCCGCGCCGGCGGCGCAGGCCGCGCACGCCGCGGCCTGAAGCACCACGGGCAGGCGGATGAGCCAGAGCGGTGGGCCCGCGTGCAGGAGGGGCTTGGCGAGGGCAAAGACGGCGGCGTGGAGCCAGAGGCAGAGCGGGGGCTTGTTGAAGTAGGGCACGTCGCCCTGCATGGGCGTCCACCAGGTGCCCTCGTTGACCATGTGCCAGGCGACGCCGGCGTAGAGGCCCGTGTCGACTTGGTAGTCGCCGCCGAAGAGCCGGGCGAGGCCGATGCCGAGGACCGCGAGCGCCGGCAGCCAGAGATGTCGCGTGCGGGCCCACACGGCGGGAAGATAGCCGCCGCCGGGCGTGGGGCGCGGCGTGTCAGGCGGGGGCGTGGGCCCCGCGGTCCAGCGCGTGCGCCGCGATGTAGCCCGCCGCGCCGATGACGGAGCCCGCGGGGTGCGCCCCCGCACCTGCGTAAAGGACGCCCTGCACGCCGGTGTCGACGCCCAGCCGGTGCTCGAACGCGTGGCGGTTGTCCAGGTGGTGGATGTGGCCCCCGGTGATGCCGAAGCGCTGCTCGATCTCTCGCGGCGGCAGGACCATCACCTCTTCGACAAGCCGCGGCAGGTCGGGCATGATCGCCGCGACGGGGCCTTGGATGAGGGCGTGGGCGAAGTCCGCGGCCTGGGCGCGGCTCATGTCGCTCGGCACCCACTGCACGAAGAAGCTCATGGCGTGTCGGCCGGCGTCGTCGCGCAGCGAGTCGTCCACGGCGGTGTGGGTGTAGACGTCGATCATCACGTCGGCGGGGTTTGGCACGCGGCCGGCGCGGGCGGCGGCGCGGGCCCGCTCCAGCGCATTGCGGGTCGCGTCGCGGCCGTCGCCCCGCGGCATGGGGTGCACGGTGCCGCGCAGGGCGAGGAACGGGTCGCCCAGCAGGTCGCGGCTGCCGACCACCTCGGGCAACGCGGAGAGCGCGATGTTGACCTTGAGGCTCGTGCCTGGGGTGCGCCGCGCGGCCACGCGGGCCCGCCACGCCTCGCCCGCCTCGCCGGGCAAGAGGGCGCCCGCCCGCACCGGGTCGGTCGCGAGGATGACGGCGTGGGCCGAGACGCGCGCCGCGTCGGCGAGCGTGGCGTGCCACAGGCCCGCCTCGCGCCGCAGGTCGACGACGCGGGCCCGTGTGCGCACCTCGCCGCCGTGCTGCTGCGCCGCGTGCGCGAGGGCCGCGGTGACGGCGCCCATGCCGCCGCGGACGAGCTGCCACGCGCCGAGCGGGGCGTGGCCTGTGGAGCCGTCGCCCGCGGGGAGGCGGAGCAGATTGTGCGCGAGGAAGTTCAGGCCCGCGCCGGGCGAGTCAAAGCCGGCGTCGCTGCCGACAAACGCGTCGGTGGCGACCACGGCCTGCAGCACCGGGTCGCGCAGCGCGAACAGATCAAGGAACGCCGAGGGCGTGCCGGAGGCGAGCGCGTCAAAGGCCGCGCGGGCGTGGGCCGGCACGGCGGCGCGGGCCCCCTCCCGCGTCGCGTCGGGCCGGAGCCACAGGGGGCCGACGGCGTCGCGGATCGCGGCGAGCGCGGCGTCCATGTGGTCCAGCGCGGCGCGGTCGCCCGCGTCAAGGTGCGCGAGCCCCGCGGGGCCGGCGCCGAAGGCGACGGGCCGGCCGTTGTTCGCGATGAAGAAGCCGTGCGGCCTTCGCGGCAGGATCTCGAGCTGGATGCCCGTGGCCCGGAGCACCTCGGGCGGCATGGGGCCCAGCAGGTACGCGCCGGTGGAGCAGGCGAGGCGGGGGGCGCGGGCGAAGGGCCGCTCGGTGCGGCAGGCACCGCCGATGACGTCCGCCGCCTCAAGGACCACCACCCGCTTCCCGCGCCGCGCGAGCACCGCCGCGGCGACCAGCCCGTTGTGACCACCGCCGATGATCAGGCAATCCGCGTGCATCCGATCCGCGTGCATGGCGTCAGTATGCCCGAACTCCCCGGGCGTGGCGAGCCCCCGGGGCCGGCCCCGTCGGTACGCTCGACGCATGCCCAAGGCGGCACGCGAACGATCACCCGCCCACCGTCGAGCCCGCGCCCGGGCGGGCGCGCACGGCGCGCCGGGGATGCGCGGCGTGCTCGTGTCGGTCTTTCTCCTCTTCTTTCCGATCGGGCCGCTCATCGGCCTTTGTTCGCCCGAGGCGCATAGCTGGACGGCGGGCCTCGCGACCGGGGCGTTCTCCGGGCTTGTCGCGGTGGGATGGGCGTTCGCGATCAACCGCCGCTGGTACGCCGCGCTGCTGCCGCTGCTGGCGCTGCCCAGCGTGTCGCACCTGTGGCTCTGGCAGCCGCTCGCGCGGCTCGGGGCGTTTGAGGTCGGGGCGGGGCTGTCTGATCCGGCGCGGCGCATCGTGCTGACGGTGCAGTGCGTGGTCGCGCTGTCGGTGGGCTTCACGGTCTTTGTGCAGGTGCTGCGCCGGCACGAGGCCGCGGCCGCCCGCGCGTCGGCCGAGCTCGCGGTCGCGCAGGCGATGCACCGCACGCTGGTGCCCGAGATAGATGTGAGCCTCGGCGGCGTCGCCGTCCTCGCCCGCTCGCACGCCAGCACCGAGATGGGGGGCGACCTGGTCGACCTCGTCCGCGGCCCGGGCGGCGAGGCCGACCTGGTGCTCGCCGATGTTTCGGGCCACGGCGTGCGCGCGGGCGTGGTGATGGCGATGCTCAAGAGCGCCGTCCGCACCCGCCTGCGCGGGCCCGGGCCCACCGACCTGCCCGCCGTGCTTGCGCACCTGAACGCGGTGCTGTGCGACCTGACGGCCGCCGACATGTTCGCGACGCTCGCGTGGCTCCGCGTGCCCGCCGGCGGCGGGCGTGCCGAGGTGGCGCTCGCGGGGCACCTGCCCGTTGTGCTGTGCCGGCGGGACGCGCCGGCGCCGCACGCCATCGGCAACGACGCGCTCCCGCTGGGCATCGACCCCGATGAGCGGTTCCCCGCGCACGCGGTGGACCTGGGCCCGGGCGACCTGCTCGCCGTCTTCACCGACGGCCTGACCGAGGTGCGCGACGCCGCCGGCAACATGCTGGGCCACGAGGCCGTCGCACGGTTTTTGCACGAACGCCGCGGCCTGCCCCTGCCGAGGCTCGCGGCCGAGGCGGAAGCGTGGGTCGCCGCATTCGGCCCGCGCGGCGACGATCAATCGCTGCTGCTGGTGCGTGTCGAGTGATCGCTGCCGGCCGCGGCGGCACGCGTCGTGGGACCGTGATGGCGAGGCGACGTTGACGCTCCGCGGTTTCGCGGCACGTCCCCGTCGGCCGGGCCTCACGCCCCCGCGGCGGCCTTGTCCTTGCCCGACCGCTCTGACCGGCGGCGCTGGCCCTCGTCGAGGATGCGCTTGCGGATGCGGAAGGTCTGCGGCGTCACCTCGACCAGCTCATCGCCCTCGATGTACTCGATGCACTGCTCGAGGCTCATCTGCCGCGGCGGCTTCAGCGTCACCGTGGCGTCCTTGCTCGCCGCGCGCATGTTCGTGAGCTGCTTCGTCCGGCAGATGTTGACCGGAAGGTCGTTGTCGCGGTTGTGCTCGCCCACCACCTGGCCCGCGTAGACCTGGTCGCCCGGCTTCACGAACAGCATGCCGCGGTCGTGCAGCCCTTCCACCGCGAACGCCGTCACCGGGCCCGCCTCGGTGGCGATCATCACGCCGTTGGTCCGGCTCGGCGGCTCGCCGCTCACCGGCTCGTACCGCAGGAAGACGTGGTGCATGATCGCCTCGCCCTGCGTCGCCGTCAGCACGCGGTTGCGCAGGCCGATCAGCGAGCGGCTCGTGATCTCGAACACCAAATGGCTGATGTCGGTGCCGCGTTCTTCCATCTTCAGCAGGTTGCCCTTGCGCTCGCCCACGAGCTGCATCACGGCGCCCACCGCGCCGTTGGGGGCGTCGACCACCAGCTCCTCCACGGGCTCGCACAGCACGCCGTCGATCATCTTGTTGATCACCGTCGGCCGGCCGATGGCGAGCTCGAAGCCCTCGCGCCGCATCGTCTCGATCAGGATGCCCAGGTGCAGGATGCCGCGCCCGGAGACGATGAACTCGTCCGTCGTCGACCCGTTCGCCACGCGGAGCGCCACGTTGTGCTGCAGCTCCTTCTCAAGCCGCGAGCGGATCTGCCGGCTCGTCACATACTCCCCGTCCTGCCCGACGAACGGCGAGTCGTTCACCTTGAAGATCATCGAGATCGTCGGCTCGTCCACCGTCACCGCGGCCAGGGGCTCGGGGTGGTCGGGGTCGCACACGGTGTCGCCGATGTCCAGGTCGTCGATCCCCGAGATCGCGCACAGGTCGCCCGCCTCCACCCGCTCGGCGTCCTTGCGGCCCAGGCCCGCGAAGGCCATCAGCTTCGCGAGCTTGCCCTTCACGAGCTTGCGCGTCCCGTCCGGGTTGTCGCGCACCAACACCACCTGCTGCCCGATGCGCACCGTGCCCGAGAACACCCGGCCGATGCCGATGCGGCCCAGGTAATCCGAGTAGTCGAGCTGCGTGATCAGCATCTGCAGCGGACGCTCCAGATACGCCTCGGGGTGCGGCACGTGCTTGATGATCGCCTCGAACACCGGCCGCATGTCGCCCGCCAGGTAGTTCTCGTAGGGCCAGCTCGGCACGCTCCACCCCGCCCGCCCGCTGGCGTACACCACGGGGAAGTCCAGCGCGTGGTCGTCCGCCCCCAGCGACACCAGCAGGTCAAAGACCTGGTTCACGACGCGGTCGGGCTCGCCGTCGGGCCGGTCGCACTTGTTCACCACCACCACCGGCTTCAGCCCGCACGCGAGCGCCTTGCTCAGCACGAACCGCGTCTGCGGCATCGGGCCCTCAAAGGCGTCCACCAGCAGCAGGCAGCCGTCGGCCATCCGCAGCACGCGCTCCACCTCGCCGCCGAAGTCGGCGTGGCCCGGCGTGTCGATGATGTTGATGCGGTAGACGTGCCCGTCCTGCGACGCGTACATCACCGCGCAGTTCTTCGACAGGATCGTGATGCCCCGCTCCCGCTCCAGCGGGTTGCTGTCCATGATCAGGTCGTGCTGCCCCCCCGCGAGCTTCTCCAGCTCGCCCGAGCGGAACATCCCCGACTGCTTCAAAAGTTGATCGACCAGCGTGGTCTTGCCGTGGTCGACGTGCGCGATAATGGCCACGTTGCGCAGAGACACCGCGCCCTCGCTCTGTTTGCTGCTCATGAAGGAACGCCGCCTTTCTCAGCGGCATCGTAGATCCCCGGCCCCCGACTCTCCCCTTCCGCCCCCCCCGGGCAACGCAAATCGTTCCGCCGCCCCGCCGCGACCCGGCCAACCGCCCCGGGACGACGCCAACCCAGCCACCCCGCCCAGCCCATCAACCCAGCCCATCAGCCCAGCCCATCAGCCCAGCCCATCAGCCCAGCCCATCCGGCCAGCCCGTCCCGGCACCGGCCCCGGATTGCCCTCCGGCCTCAGCGGTCCGACCGCGCCGGCTCAAAGAGCCACCGGTCCTCGCGCCGCAGCACCGATGTCACCGGCGGCACGTCCAGCCACAGCGACGACGCACGGCCCAGCATCGGCCCATCGCCCCCCGCCGCGCCCGGGCCCACGACCCCGATCTCCCCGGCCCGACGCAGCGTGATCGCGTGACCGAACAGCGGGTCGTGCAGCGATGAAACGCCCCACGCGGCCGCATCCCGGCCCGCCCCACCCACCGCCCCACCCGCCGCGGCGAACGACCGCGCATCCTCCGGCGCGGGCCACCGCAGCGCGAGCGTCGCGCTGGGCCACGCCGAGCCACCCGACCACTCCAACCACGCCGGGCCCCCGGGCTTCGCGAACGGATCGCCCCCGACCCCCGCCACCGGCGTGGCCGCGAGCTGCGAGGGGTCCGCCGCCTCGCCCGACCGCATGGCCTGGGCAAAGCTCCGCGCCGCCGCGTCGGCCTCGGCGAAAACGCCGCTCAGGGAACCGTCCAACCGAGTGTCCAACCCGTAGCCCGCCGTCGGCACCCCGGCAGACGCCCGGTCAAAGTTCGCGCCCGCGGCCCCCGCGGAAGCCCCCGCAAGCTCGCCACTCGAAGAACCCGTCGAAGAGCCCGTCGAGGCTGGGCCGGACGTTGGGCCGGAGCCCGTCCCGGCCGTGGTCGAAGCGTCGGCGATCGCGCGTCCCGTGCGCGCATCCCGCGTCTGCGCGCCCGCCCCGGCGTTCGTCGCCGTGCTCCGCCCGGTGCCGGCGGGGTTCACCACGCCCACGCGATAGATCAGCGAAAAAACGCCCAGCGCCAGCACCGCCGCGATTGACACGCCCCACCACGTCGGCCCGTGCTTCGCGCGGCGCCGCGGCGGCCGCTCGCTCGCCAGCATGTACGACACCCGCAGCCGGTCCTCGCGGGCGAGGCTCTCCATGACGCGCGACGTCACGTCGGGCGCCGCGACCGGCGCCCGCAGCGCCGCGATCAGCCGGCTCGTGTCCTCGATCTCGCGCGCCAGGGGCACGTCCCGCCTGGCAAGGTCGGCGAGGCGCACGCGGTCGGCATGCGCCAGTTCCTGGTCAAAGAGCGCGTCCACCAGCTCGGGCGGCGTGATGGGCGGGGGCGCCGCCGAGGGGGGCGGCGAGGCTTCGGCGTTGTGCGAAGGGTGTGCCGTCGTCATGGGAAGGTCCGCTTCTGGCCCAGCGAGGCCGCGGGGGCGTGGCCCCCAGAAACCCCGGTCGGCCGGACATGCACCGGAGCAGACCCCGCCGGCCCTGGAGAGAGGCCGAGCATTGCCGAGTCCGACTCCGATTCCAGCACGACCTCCCGCAGCCGGCGTCGTCCCCGGTGCAGGTGGCTCTTCACCGTCCCCTCGGGCATTCCGAGGTGCGAAGCGATGAGGGAAATGGGCCAATCGTGCTGGTGAAACAGGATCAATACCTCGCGTTGATCTTCCGTCAACTGTCCCAGGGCCCGGTTCAGGGCCCCGGCCTGCGCCGCTCGCTCGTCCGTCGCCTCGACGCGCCCGGAGGCCGAGGCCGTCACCGTCCCGTCGCGTTCGCCGATGGTGGCGATCACGTCGCTGTCATAGGCGGGCCGCTTGCGCTGGGCGCCGTTCAGGTAGACGCGTTTGGCGATCACGAAAAGCCACGTGCTGAATCGATACTTGGGGTCGAATCGGTGGATGTTCGTAATCGCCCTGACAAACGCCTCCTGCACCACGTCCTCGGCCAGGTGGGGCCGGTTGCACATGCGGAAGATGTACGCGTACAGCGACCGCTGATGCGCACGCACCAGTTCGCTCGCCGCGTCGCGGTCGCCCCGCCGAACGGCGTCGACGAGGCGTTCTTCCTCGGGCCGCTGCATCCGTCCTCCGGCGGTCGATGCTCTCCCGCCAGTCGACACTACCGGGAGGTCTTGGCTGGAGTTGCACAAAAAAAGCCGCCGTTCCTGCAAAGAACGGCGGCCTGCGACGACGTGTCACCCGGTTTTTCGCAACCCCGGTCCGCACACACCCGCCCGGGACCAGCCACGACGGGTGGGACCGGACGGGTCCCGATCAGGCCCGCCTGATTTCCTGAGGAGGCCCGGCTCGCCCCCAGATCGGACCCGGCTCAGGCCGCGCGGCGGCGAACCTTGACGGCCGGCTTGGCGGCGTTGCCGCTGTTCCGATCGCTGCGGAAGCGCGGCTCGTTGGCCATGATCTCCGCGAGTTCAAGGGGGTGCTCGGCCCACAGGTCGGCCCCGATCTCTTCCGCGAGCCCCTCGGCCCGGTTGAAGACCCCGCCGCCCAGCACAAACTGGGTGCGGGCGCACGCGCCGACCTCGCGGAGCGAGTCGATCACGCTGCGGACGTGCGGCAGGTCGCCCGGGGCCGAGCAGAACATGAGCAGCACCTCGGGCTGGTTGGCCTGCACATAGGCCTGGATCTCGTCCGCGGCGACGCCCCCGCCGGCGAAGCGAACGTCAAACCCGTGCGCGCCGAGCAGGTCGACGGCCATCTGGGCGCCCAGCTCGTCGGCCTCGGCCGGGCCGCAGGTGGCGAGCACCAGGCGGCCGTTCTGGTGGGCGATGCCCTGCATGGCGGCGGCGGTGCGGTGATGCACCTGGCGGAGCAGCCGCGTGGCGAGGTTGAAGGGCAGGTCGCCCAGTTGGTCCTGCCGGTGCAGGCGGTCGGCCAGCTCATAGGCGGGCCAGAAGAGGTCGGCGATGAGCGCGGCCGGGGCGGCGCCCCGGGCGGCCTGTTCCTCGACGATGCCCAGGGCCGTGCCCCGGTCGCCGTCGATGAGGGCCTCGAAGAAACGCTGGATCAGGATCTCGCTGAACATGGTCGGTGGACTCCCGCGGACAAACGCGTGAATCGCGCCGGGCTCCACCCTGGCCGATCCCTCCTTGGCGTGCGTTGTGGCCCGCCGCGTCCTGCGGCGGGACCGTTGGGCCCCCGGGTTTCGACCCGGCCACCCGGCCCTCTGGTGCGAGTGCCTATCGGTGGGCGCACGTTTTTCGCCACAACGGCAAAGGCTGCGCTTTGGGGGCAGGTCCAATAGCGTGGGCGCAGACGGAAATGCGTCCGAGAATGCGCGGAATCTCACGCGGGAGGGACCCGATAAGCGTCAGAGCGTGCGTTCTGGGGGGGCGTTGCCGCGGCACGGCAGGCGGGCGGGCGTCGCGCGGTTGTTGCGCGTCGCGCGGCCGCGGGGTCTGTCGTCGTTCAGGGCCGCAGAGCGCGGTACACGGCGCACAGGCCGAGCGACAGGCCGCGGGCGGTGGCGCCCTGAAAGCCCGCCGCGTGCATGGCGTCGAGCATCTGCCCGCGCGTCCAGAACGTGGCGACGCTTTTGGGCAGGTAGTGGTACGCGCGGCTGGCGTCGCGGCTGATGAGCGTCGCCGTGCGCGGCATGACCCAGCCGGTGTAGAAGCGGTTGAACCAGCGGACGGGCGGGAAGCGGGGGGTGTCAAACTCCAGCACGACGAGCCGGCCGCCGGGGCGGAGGACGCGGGCGAACTCGGCGAGGGCGGCGTTGGGCTCGCGGACGTTGCGGATGCCGAAGGCGATGGAGACAACGTCGACGGAGCGGTCGGGCAGGTCCAGGCGTTGCGCGTCGCCCTGGATGTACTCGAGCTTGGCGCGCGCGGCGGGGGGTTGGCGGGTCTGCTTCACCCTGGCGAGGTCCAGCATCTGGGGGGTGTAGTCCAGGCCGATGACGCGGGCGGCGGGGGTGCGGGCGAAGGCCTGGGAGAGATCGCCCGTGCCGCAGGCGACGTCGAGCACGGTGTCGCCGGGTCGGACGGCGGCGGCGCGGACGGCGGCGGCCCGCCAGCGCTGGTCCATGCCGAGGGAGTGGAGGCGGTTGTTGAGGTCGTAGGCGTGGGCGATGGCGGCGAACATCGCGCGGACCTTGTCGGCCTTGTCCGAGTTGGCGTGCGGGTCGGCGAGCTCGGCGGGCTGCCAGGCAAGGGGTGGGGTGGTTGGGGTGGTGGGCGGCATGAGGATGGGTGTGGGTGCGTGATTGGTTGTGTGGCTGGTTGTGTGGTTGGTTGTGTGGTTGGGGGTGGGGGTGGTTTGTGTTTCGGTTTTAATCGGGTCGATGCCGTCGCCTCGGGCGTGAGGGGTTGTAGGCTTGAGCCGTTGGGGTACGGGTCTTTTCGCCGAGTCGGCAGGGAGCGATGCGATGACGATGTTCGGGACCATGCGGCGTGGCGTTGGAGCGGTGGGCGTGGCGGCGGGGGCTGCGGCGTTGCTCGGCGCGGTGGGCGGCTGCTCGACGAACACGGCGACGGGGCGGAGCTACTTCAACTCGCTGACGCGGGAGCAGGAGATCGCGCTCGGGACGGAGGCGGCGCCGCAGCTGGCGGCGGAGTACGGGGGGGCGGTGCAGGACGCGGCGCTGCAGGGGTACATGCGCGAGGTGGGGCTGAAGCTGGCGCAGCAGACGGAAGAGGACGGGCCCAGCCTGCCGTGGGAGTTCACGCTGCTGGACAGCGAGGTGATCAACGCGTTTGCGCTGCCGGGCGGCAAGGTCTTTATGAGCCGGGGGCTGGCGGACCAGATGACGAGCGAGGCGCAGCTCGCGGGTGTGCTGGGGCACGAGGTCGGGCACGTGCTGGCGGAGCACGTGGACGATCGCATCGGCCGGTCGCAGGTGGTGAACACGGGCGTGCAGTTGATCGGGGTGCTCGCGGGGAGCAGCGACGGGGGGATGGCGCAGCTCGTGCCGGCGATCGTGGGGCAGGCGGGGCAGGGGTATCTGCTGCGGTTCGGCCGGGCGCAGGAGCTGGAGGCGGACGCGCTCGGGATGCGGTACATGGCGCGGGCGGGGTACAACCCGCGCGGGCAGCGCGAGGTGATGGAGATTCTGGCGGCCGCCTCTGAAGGCCCGCGGCAGGCGGAGTTTTTCTCGACGCACCCGCACCCGGAGAGCCGGATCGCGCAGATCGACGAGCTGCTGGCGACGACGTACGCGGACACGCAGAACAACAAGGCGTACGGGACGTTCGAGTCGCGGTTTCAGGATCGGTACCTGAAGCGGTCGCGGGCGATGGGGCCGGCGGCGGGCGAGGGACGGCGGGGGATCGCGGTGGCGTTCGCGCCGGAGTGGTGCGCGGTGTGCGCGCGGTGAGGGGGAGCACGGCTTGGCGTTGCCAAGCCGTGGCACCCAGTAGGCGGTGCTGAGCACGCG
>CAZCBN010000042.1:5233-24876 GCA_964496975.1 uncultured Phycisphaeraceae bacterium | reverse complement strand
GGGGGGGAGGGGGGGGGGGGGGGGCGGCCGGGGGGGGGGGGGGGGGGGGGGGTTTGGGGGGGGGGGGGGGGGGGGATGGGGAGGGGGGGCGGGGGGGTGGGGGGGGGCAAATGGGCGATGGGCAGTAGGGAATGGGGTTGGTGTGGGGTGGTGCGACTGGTGGGGAGGCGGGTGGTGGCGTTGCGGCCTCTGCGGGCTCAGAGGGGCGGGGGTGAGGCGGGGTCGGGGTGGGCCAGGACGCGGGCTGTCTGCGCCTCGCGGTAGGCGGCGAGCGCGTCGGCGATGGCGGCGTCGGTCAGGGCGAGGATCGCGGCGGCGGTGAGCGCGGCGTTCACGGCGCCAGCCCGGCCGATGGCGAACGTGGCGACGGGCACGCCGCCGGGCATCTGCACGATGCTGAGCAGGCTGTCGAGGCCGTTCAGGGCCTTGCTCTGCACGGGCACGCCCAGCACGGGGAGCTGCGTCTTGCTGGCGAGCATGCCGGGCAGGTGGGCGGCCCCGCCCGCGCCGGCGATCAGGACCTGCAGGCCCCGCACCGGCGCGCCCTCGGCGTATTCAAAGAGCAGGTCGGGCGTGCGGTGGGCCGAGACGACGCGCGACTCAAACGGGACGCGCAGCGCGGCGAGCGTGTCGGCGGCGTGCTGCATCGTCTCCCAGTCGGAGTGCGAGCCCATGACGATGCCGACGAGGGGGGGTGTGGAAGACATGGCGGCCTGAGTATGGCGTGCTTCGCGGCGGGGTGCACGGGCCTTTGGCGTTGGGTGGGCCGGCTCTCCGAGCCGGCGTGGTGGCTTTGGGTGGGCCGGCTCTCCGAGCCGGCGTCTTGATGCGGTCTTGCGCGGGGAAAGGGGCGTGGGGTTAGGCGAAGATGTCGGCTCGGAGAGCCGCCCCACCCAAGGCGTCGGCTCGGAGAGCCGACCTACCCGAGATGTCGGCTCGGAGAGCCGACCTACCCGAGGCGTCGGCTCGGAGAGCCGACCTACTCAGGAGCCCTTTCAGCCGATGGCGGGGCCGCCGCGTTCGCCGGTGCGGATGCGGATGCACTCGGCGAGGGGGAGGATGAAGATCTTGCCGTCGCCGACGTCGCCGTTCTGGTCGGCGTAGTGGGTCTTGGCGTGGTCGAGGATGGCCTTGACGCAGGGCTCGACGAAGTCGTCGTTCACGGCGATCTCCAGCCGGACCTTTTTCAGCAGGTCGATCTCCACGTCGGCGCCGCGGTACTGCTCGTGGTAGCCCTTCTCGGCGCCGCAGCCCAGAGCATTGGTGACGCTCATCTTCGTGATGTCGGCCCGCAGCAGGGCCTGCTTCACGTCGGTGAAGACCTCGGGCTTGATGTACGCGATGATGAGCTTCATGCGGTTCGTCCCTTTCGCGGGCGACGGTGTCCCTCTCCCCGGTCCCAGATGGCCAGTCCCCGATGGCCCCTTCCGTCACTGCGTCGTGAAGAACTGGAAGCCGCTGTACGCCTCCATGCCGTGCTCGCCGACGTCGAGGCCCATGAGCTCCTCCTCGCGGCTGACGCGCAGGCCCATGGTGTGCTTGAGCGCGAGGAAGATGACCAGGGCGGAGAGGAAGCTCGCCGCGGCGACGGCGCCGATGCCGATGAGCTGGGCCGTCACGCTCTTGCCCTCGCCGAACAGCCCCGCGGCGAGCGTGCCCCACACGCCGCAGACGAGGTGCACCGAGACGGCGCCGACGGGGTCGTCGAGCCGCAGGCGGTCGAGCAGCACGACGGAGCCGACGACCAGGAAGCCGGCGATGCCGCCGATGAGGATGGACTCCGAGACGGTGATGACGTCGGCCCCCGCGGTGATGGCGACGAGCCCGGCGAGGATGCCGTTGAGGATCATGGAGAGGTCGGGCTTTTTCTGGATGATCTTGCTCGCGAGCATGGCGGTGAAGAGGCCCGCCGCGCCGCCCATGGCGGTGGTGACAAAGACGAAGGAGACCTTGGCCGGGTCGGCCGAGAGCACCGAGCCGCCGTTGAAGCCGAACCAGCCGAGCCAGAGGACGAGCACGCCGATGGTGGCGAGCGGCATGGAGTGGCCCATGATGGGGCGGACGACGCTCTTGCCCTGCGCGTTCTGCACGTACTTGCCGAGGCGCGGGCCCAGCACCATGACGCCCGCCAGCGCCCCCCACCCGCCGACGGAGTGCACGAGCGTGCTGCCGGCGAAGTCATGGAAGCCCAGCCCGTCGAGCCAGCCCAGGCCCCACTTCCACGACCCGCAGACGGGGTAGACGATCGACACGAACAGCAGGCTGAAGAGCAGGAAGGGGATGAGCTTCACGCGCTCGGCGACGGCACCCGAGACGATCGTCGCGGCCGTGGCGGCGAACATGCCCTGGTAGATGAAGTCGGTCCAGTACGTATAGCTCGCGTTGTAGGCGGGGTCGTAGCTGTTCAGGGCGTCCTTCACGCCGAAGAGGCCCGGGCCGATGGGCGCGAGCCAGCCGGCGATGGACCACGCGCCGCCGGGGTACATCAGGTTGAAGCCGACGAGGGCGTAAGAGAGCAGGCCCAGGCCGACGATGGCGACGTTCTTGAAGAGGATGTTGGTGGTGTTCTTCGCGCGGGTCAGGCCGCTCTCGACGGTGGCGAAGCCCAGGTGCATGCTGAAGACGAGCACGGTGGCGACGAGCATCCACAGGTTGTGCACGGTGAGGGAGAGGTCGGCAACCGCCGCCGCGGCGTCCACGCTCGCCGCGTCCGATGCGAGGGCCGCGGCGGCATCGGTGGCCGCGGCGTCTTGCCCGAGGGCGGCCGCGCCGATGAGCGACAGCACGCCGAACAGTGCGACCCGGAGGGATGCCCCGCGCGCCGATGCAGCCGCGGTCCGTGGACAAGCCTTCGCCATGCCGTGTTCACCTTTCGTGAAGGCGGCAATGTAGCGGCGAGTGCGCGCGGATCAACCCCGCCCCGCACCGCCCCATCGCTGCAAACGCTTACGCCAACCGCGCCCCGCCCCCCCGAGCCCCGCGCCCGCCCATCCCACCGCCTCCACGCCCCAAGGCCCCGCCGTCTTGATGCCTCGGCGCCCCGATGCCCCGCTGCCTTCACGCCCCCCTCAACTCTCCTTCGCCTCCCCTAGCCGCGCCAGCACCGAATAGTCCTCGAGCGTCGACGTGTCCTGCCGCGTGTGGCTCTCGCCCGCGGCGATGGAGCGCAGCAGCCGCCGCATGATCTTGCCGCTGCGGGTCTTGGGCAGGGCGTCGGTGAAGCGGATCTGATCGGGCCTCGCGATCGCCCCGATCTCCTTGCTCACGTGCTCGGCGAGGGCCTTGCGGAGCCGCTCGGCGTCGGCGTCGCTCTTGGGTGCGTGCCCCGGCTCCAGCGTGCAGAACGCGGCGATGCCCGTCCCCTTCACCTCGTGCGGCATGCCGACCACCGCGGCCTCCACGACGGCCTCGTGGCTCACGAGCGCGCTCTCCACTTCCATCGTGCCGAGCCGGTGGCCCGAGACGTTGATGACGTCGTCCACGCGGCCCAGGATCCAGAAGTACCCGTCCTCGTCGCGGTGCGCCCCGTCACCGGGGAAGTAGTACGGGCTGACGCCCGACTGGCTTTGCAACGGCTGCCCCTGGGTGGGGCGGCTCTCCGAGCCGCCACCCTCGGCGTGCCCCGTGCTGTGGGGTTGATGGGCGGGAGAGGCGGCTCGGAGAGCCGCCCCACCCAAGGCCGCACCACCCAGAGTCGTCTGGGCTTGGTCAACCTCAAACTTGCTCCAGTAGGTCTTGATGAACCGTTCGCGGTCGCCGAAGACGCCGCGCAGCATGCCGGGCCAGGGCTTGCGCACGGCGAGCAGCCCGCCGCCCTTGGCGATCTCGCGCCCCTGCTCGTCGCAGATGGCGGCGTCGACGCCGAAGAAGGGCAGGCCGCAACTGCCGGGCTTGGTGGGCGTGGCCCCGGGCAGGGGCGTGAGCATGTGGCCGCCGGTCTCCGTCTGCCACCAGGTGTCGACGATGGGGCAGAGGCCGCGGCCGATGTGCTCGCGGTACCACATCCACGCCTCGGGGTTGATGGGCTCGCCCACGCTGCCGAGGACCTGCAGGCTGGTGAGGTCGTGCCGGGCGGGGTGCTCGGCGCCCCACTTCATGAACGCGCGGATGGCGGTGGGCGCCGTGTAAAACTGCGTGACGCGGTGCCGCTGCACGATGTCCCAGAAGCGGTCGTCTTTGGGGAAGTTGGGCGCGCCCTCGTAGATGAGCGTGGGCACGCGGTTGGCCATCACGCCGTACAGGATGTACGAGTGCCCCGTCACCCAGCCGATGTCGGCGGTGCACCAGTAGAGCTGCCCGGGCGGGAGCGTGCGGCCGCGGTCGTCCTTCAGCGTGCGCACGGGCTCGTGCAGCCCGGGGATGAGGTTGAAGGTGTACTTGGCCGTCATCGCCGCGTGCAGCAGGTAGCCGCCCACGGTGTGCAGGATGCCCTTGGGCTTGCCCGTGCTGCCGCTGGTGTAGAGGATGAAGGCGGCGTCCTCGCTGTCGAGCTCCTCGCAGGGGCACCAGTCGTCGGCCATCACCATGAGGTCGCGCCACGAGTAGTCGCGGTCGGCGTGCCACACGATCTGGTTCATCGTGCGCTTGAAGTAGACGACGTGCCGCACGAGGGGCTCGCGCAGCAGGCTCCCCGCGCCGGACCCGCCGCTGGCGTTGAGCTCGTTCACGGCGGCGTCGACGTTCTCCTTCAGCGGCACCACCTTGCCGCGGCGCCACGCGCCGTCGCACGTCACGATGACGCGGCTCTGCGCGTCGGCCACGCGGTCGGCGATCGCCTGGCTGCTGAAGCCGCCGAAGATGACGCTGTGCACCGCCCCGATGCGCGCGCACGCCAGGCAGGCGATCGCCAGCTCGGGCACCATCCCCATGTAGATGGTGACCACGTCGCCCTTGCGCACGCCCAGTTTCTTCAGCACGTTGGCGAACTTGCACACCTCGCGCAGCAGCTCGCGGTACGTGAGCGTGCGCACCTCGGGCGTGCCGGCGGGGCCGATGGGCTCGGCCTCCCACACGAGCGCGGTCTCGTTGCCGCGGTCGTTCTCCACGTGGCGGTCCACGCAGTTGTAGCAGATGTTGGTGGTGCCGCCGACGAACCACTTCGCGTCGGGCGGGTTCCAGTCCAGCACCCGGCGCCACGGGCGGAACCAGTGCAGCTGCTCGGCGGCCTCGGCGAAGAACGCCTCGGGGTCGGCCACGCTGCGCGCATACATCGCGCGGTACGCCTCCATCGACGGCACGTGCCAGTAGGGCGCGCCCACGGCGCTCGCGGCCGGCGGGTCAAACCGACGCGTTTCTTTCAGGATCGAGTCAATGCCGAACGCGGGCTGCGTCTCGGGTGCGGCGGAGGGCGGGTTCGCGGGCGTGTGGGGATTTTGGCTCGGTTGCGGCACGGGCGTCACCTCTCGCCCGGGGCGGCAGGCCGCCGGGCCCAACGGCTCAGCCTAGCGGCGCGACGGGCGTCGCCCCCGCCGCGCGGGGGTGCATCCGTGTGGCCCGCGCGGTCTTGGTGGGGCTGGTCTGGGCCTGGTCTGGGCCTGGTCCGGGGCGGCGCGGGGCTGTACCGTGCCGGGCGGATTGCGGACCCTTTGCGTGGGAAAGGGGCGGGGCATGCACGGGCGGGCGATCAGTCTGGGCGTGGGGTGCGTCGTCGCGATGGGGACGATCGCGTGGCGGTTTGTGCAGCGCGACACCGTCGCCGCGGACCTGCGCGCCACGCTGGCGGGTGAGTTGCAGCACCTGCCCGACGCCGCGGCCCACGCCGACCTGTACGCGGGCTGGATGGACCAGCACTTTGACGCGTGCTACGCGGCGCATATGCCGGGCGGAGGCCGGGCGGCGACGCGGGACGAGGTGGGCTTTGTCGATGCGCTGCTGCGCGCGATGGCCGACACGGCGCTCGCCGAGGGGTACACGGAGTGCGAGGGCCATCTGCGCGCGCTGCGGTGGTCGCTCGTGGCGTCGGCGCTGGAGTGAGGGGTGGGGGTCGCCGTCAGCGCAGGGCCGCGGCGATGTCGCGCGACAGGTCGGCGAGGCGGGCGAGGGCCTCGCGGAGTCGCCAGATCTGGGTGGCCCGGTCGCCCGTGGTGTTGCTGATGACGCGCAGCTCGGCGAAGGGCAGCGCGGCCGGCGAGTGCCCCAGGCGAACCAGGGCGTGGGCGACGGCGGCGCCCTCCATGGCCTCCACGCGGGCACCGGTTCGGGTGGCGACGGCGTGCGCAGCGGCGGCCGTCCCTGAACAGGTGGAGACGGTGGCGACCCCCGCCAAGGTCGCGGCGACGGGCCGGAGGCGCTGGAGCATCTCGGGGTGGGGGAAGAAGACGTCGGCGTCCGGAAGTGGGGGGGTGTCGGGCTGGGCCTGGGGGAAGCCGAGGTCGGCGATCGTCCGATAAGCCGCGTCGGTCACCAGGCCTTCGTCGGCGTACAGGCTGCGGGAGGCCAGGACGGCGTCGAGCAGGGTCGGTGTGGGAAAACCCGGCGCGGGCAAGCCCGGCGTGGCGAGCGCGGCGCTGGTTTGGGGTGGGGCGTCTGGGAGAAGCCCGCCGATTCCGACGCTGAGAACCGAGGTGAACCGACTAGGATGGTGAGCGAGGGCGACGGCGAGAGCCGCGTTGACCTTTCCCACGCCGCTGCGGACGACGCACGGGCCTGCCGGGGTGGGGATCAGGGTGGCGACGGGCGGGAGTGGGGTGGTTCCGGGGGCGTCGAGCGGGAGCGCGCCGAGGCCTCTGAGCACGGCCCGGGTTTCTTCGGGTGCGGCGACGACGAGCAGGGTTCGGGCGGGGTCGATGCCGAGGGAATCGGCGGGGCCCCGGGCCGGTTGGTCGTCGTGCGGGGGCGTGGCCGGGCGGCGGTGGTGGGGGAGTTGGGGTTGGGGCTGGGGTTGGTGTGGGGGGTGGGGCATCGGTTTGTGGCCCGGGGCGAAGGCGGGGAGCCGGGGCGCGGGTCTGGTTGGGTTTGCCTTGGAGGGTTGTATGTCGCAGAGCATCGCACGGTCGCGTCGTTTGGGGGCACGGGCGGTCGGCCGCGGCCTGGGGCTGCGTCGGTCGGTGTGGCTCGCGGCGGCGGCCGGGGCGTGCGTGGGGCTCGCGGCGGTGGGGTCGGGGTGCGGGGAGGGGGACGAGGGGGCGTCGGCGCCGTCGCTTGAGCTTGTGGCGGCGGACACGGCGAGCTGGGAGATCACGACGCTCGCGACGGGGGAGCTGCGGGCGGGGCAGCAGGTGGAGCTGCGGAGCCAGGTGGAGCGGCAGACGACGATCACGGAGATCGTGCCCGAGGGCTCGCGGGTGAAGGCGGGGGACGTGCTGGTGCGGCTCGCGAGCGAGGAGATCGAGCGCGAGATCGACGAGGACGAGATCCAGCTGACGGAAGCGAGGCTGAACCTGGAGAGCGCGGTGAGCGCGTACCAGATCCAGCTGTCGGACAACGAGAGCGCGAAGCGCAAGGCCGAGCTGGCGGTGAGCCTGGCGGAGCTTGCGCTGCAGCAGTGGCGCGAGGGGGAGCTCGTCAAGCAGCAGCAGGCGCTGACGACGGCGATCGAGACGGCGCGGCGCGACCTGGACCGGCTCGAGCGCAAGGTCGTGAAGAGCAAGGAGCTGTTCGAGCGGAAGTTTTTGAGCTTCGACGAGCTGGAGCGGGACGAGATCGCGCTGCTGGAGGCGCGGGCGAAGCACGAGACGGCGCTGCTCGAGCAGCGGGTGTACAACGAGTACCAGCGGGTGATGGACGAGCAGCAGCTCGTCGCGGACGTGGAAGAGGCCAAGCAGGAACTGCTGCGGGTGGAGCAGACCAACCAGATCAACCTGAAGGACAAGGAGAGCCAGCGGGAGAACCGCATGGCGGTGCTGGCGCAGCGGGAGGAGCGGCTCGCGTACTGGAAGAAGCAGCTCGAGGGGTGCACGGTGACGGCGCCGAGCGACGGGCTCGTGGTGTACGGCACGACGGCGCAGAGCAACGACTTCCGGAGCCAGAGCGAGGGCGGGCTCGCGATCGGGCGGACGGTGCGGGCGAACGACCTGCTGATCGTGCTGCCGGACACGAGCGAGATGGTGGCGGCGGTGAAGGTGCACGAGAGCCTGGCGGGCCGGGTGCGGGCCGGGCAGCGCGCGACGGTGAAGGTCGACGCGGCGGGCGGCGAGGTGCTGACGGGCGAGGTGCAGTCGATCGGCGTGCTCGCCGAGACGGGCGGGTGGCGCGACCCCAACCGCCGCGAGTACACGGTGAACATCGTGCTGGAGCGTCCGCGGCAGCCCGAACGGCTCAAGCCGAGCATGCGGTGCGAGGCGAACCTGGTGCTGGGCGAGGTGGACGAGGTGACGACGGTGCCGGTGCAGGCGGTCTTCAGCGAGGGGCCGGTGCGGTACGTGTATGTGCCGGAGGGGCCGCGGTTCGTGAAGCGGCCCGTGCGGCTCGGGCGGCGGAGCGACATGTTCGCGGAGATCACCGCGGGACTGTCGGCCGGGGACCGCGTGCTGGTGCGGGCGCCCGAGGCGAGCGAGGTGCTGAACCGCCCCTGGGCGGCGGCGGAGATGACAAACGCGGGGTACGAACTGGACGAGCAGGGCCGGCCCAAGACGCCCGCGGGCCCGGGCGGCCCCGGCGGCGCGGGTCGGCCGGGTGGCGCGCGGGCGCAGCGGGGCGGCGCGGCGGGCGCGGGCGGGGCGGCGGCGGCGGGCGGGGCGGCGGGCGATGCCCCGGCCAAGGCCGACGAGGCCGCGCCCGCGGTCGCGGCGGTGGCGGCGAAGCCGGATGGGGCCGCGGCGGGCGCGGGGGCCGGCGCGGCGGCGCGCGCGGTGCCGGCGGCCGTCACGCCCGAGGCGGCGAAGCCTGCGGCGCAGCCCGCGGGGCGCTAGGCCGAGGGCTCTTCCGAGGGTTAGGCCGAGCGTTGGGCGGGGCGGTAGGCGGGGTCGTAGGCGGCGTTCATCATGGCTTTTTGGGTGGCGACCACGTCGAAGGCGACGCGGGTGGGCGGTGAGAACGCGTCGGCCGAGACGTTCACGCCGTCGATCTCGGTGATGCTGAGCTCGGGCGTGAGGGCGAGGTCGATGGTGCGGGGCGGGGGCTCGTTCATCAGGGCGGGGCCGTGGCGGGCGCTGCGGGCGGCGACGTCGAGCTGCGAGGGGATGACGAGGACGGTGGGCCGGCAGGGGTCGGCGGGGTTCCACGCGCAGACGGCGCCGCGGAGGCCGCTGCTGAGGGTGACGACGGAGCCGGGCGGGAAAGCGGGGACGACGCTGAGCAGGGCGCTGAAGACGACGGGGTCGACCCACTTGCGGTAGGGGTCTTCGCGCATCATGCGGAGGGCGCGGACGTTTGGAATCGGCGCGGCGACGCCGTCCGCGCTCACGGGGTTTCGCAGGCGCTCGAAGAGGTCGGCGGCGGCGATGATGCGCGGGAAGATGTGGATGCGGTTGCCGGCGAGGGGGATGAGCTCGCCCGCGGAGCCGTGGCGGGCGGGGAAGCCGGTGCCGTCGAAGCGTTGGTGGTGGTGCAGGACGGCGGCCGCGGCGGCGGGCTCGAGCTCGCCCCGGACGAGGTCGTACCCCTCGCGGACGTGGGCGCGCCAGTCGGGGTCGTTCTCGTCGCGGAAGCGGAGCCAGGCGTCGCGGGTGTGCTCGGGGATGCGGGCCATGCCGATGTCGTGGAGCATGGCGGCGACGCCCAGGGGCGAGACGTCGCGGGCGAGGGGCGCGGGGAGCTTGGGCCGCTCGCGGATCATGTAGTACTCGAGCTTGAGGGCCATGAGCAGGCTGATGAAGCAGACGTTGGAGCCGTGGCGGAGGAGGGGCTGGCCCGCGTCGACGAGCTCGTGGATGAAGAGCGCGGCGGAGGGCTTGTGGCTCAGGCGCTCGAGCAGGGCGTTGACGGCGTCTTTGTAGGCGCGGAAGGAGAGGGTGCAGTCGGTGCGCTTGGCGGCGTCGTCGAAGGCCTCGGCGATGAGGCCGGTGATGTCGGCGCGGGCCTCGGAAACGTCGGCGTTGATGAGCTCGGCGAGCTGCTCGAGGCCGGGGTAGCGGATGAAGACCTCGGGCGTGCGCACGTCCCTGAGGCGGCCGATCATGGTGTCGTCCAGGGCGACGCCGGGCCGGAGCAGGAGCGTGGCCTTGCGGTCGGGGTGGTAGACGGGCAGGGCGAGCACCATGCCCGGCAGGGCCTCGGTCATGCGGACACGGAGCATGGACCCTCCCTCGGGTGGGCCGGCCGGTGGCCCCGGATGGGGGCGCGCGGCGGCCTGCAGCAACTGTCGGATTGGAGCGGGGCGTTTGGTGGGCGCGCGGCCTCGGCGGGGCGACGCGGGCGTGGGGCGGCGCGGGTTGTGCGGGGGCGGGTCCGGGAACGCGCGGCGGGCGGGTCTGAGGCGGGCCCGCGGGGCGTCGGCGATCAGGCGGGCTGGGCGAAGGCGTGCCAGACGTACAGGGCAAAGCCCGCGAGGAGCAGGCCGCCCTCAGCCCGCGTGAGCTTGCCGAAGCACCGCAGGGCGGGCAGGAGCAGGAAGGTGGCGGCGAGCATGACCCAGATGTCGCGCGTCACGGCCT
Source organism: uncultured Phycisphaeraceae bacterium (assembly GCA_964496975.1). GTDB lineage: Bacteria > Planctomycetota > Phycisphaerae > Phycisphaerales > UBA1924 > CAZCBN01. The sequence goes on along the minus strand of CAZCBN010000042.1, from coordinate 14,344 downwards.
CGGCCGGCACGGCGAAGGGGCGGACGAGGGCGGCGATGCCCAGCACGCCCAGCAGGTTGAAGACGTTGGAGCCCAGCACGTTGGCGAGGGCGATGTCGGACTGGCCCCGCCGCGCGGCCTGCACGGAGACGACCAGCTCGGGCAGCGACGTGCCGACGGCGACGATGGTGAGGCCGATGACGACCTGTGGCACGCCCAGGCTCGTCGCGATGGCGATGGAGCCGCTGACGAGCAGGTCGGCGCCCAGGACGAGCCCGGCGAGGCCCAGGGCGATGCGCACGAGATTGGGCAGCCAGCGCGTCGCGGCGGCGTCTGGGCGGGGGGCGTCGGGGGCGTTGGGTTCGAGGGCTTCCGCGGCGGCGTCGGCGGGGTTCAGCGTGCCGGCGCGCGCGCTGAAGAGGATGTAGGCGGCGAGGCCCAGCGTGAGCAGGAGGCCGTCGAGGCGGGAGACGAACGCGGGGGCGGGGCTGCCGTCGGGGCTGCGGTGGAGCAGGCCGTCGAGCATGGGGAGGGAGGCGAGGACGGTGACGAGCGCCGTGACGGGGAGATCGCGCAGCACCACCTCGCGGCGCACGGGGATGGGCCTGGCGAGGGCCGTGAGTCCCAGGATGAGGCCGATGTTGGCGATGTTGGACCCGACGACGTTGCCGACGGCGAGGCCCCCGGACCCGCGGAGGGTGGCGCCGATGGAGGCGGCGAGCTCGGGCGCGCTGGTGCCGAAGGCGACGACGGTGAGGCCGATGAGGAAGGGGGAGACGCCCAAGCCCGCGGCGGTGCGCACAGCGCCGGTGATGAGCGCGTCGGCCCCCTTCACCAGCAGGGCGACGCCGCCCGCGAGGGCGACCGAGGCGAGGGGGATGGGGAGGTTGTCGGGGATCACGGCGCGTCGGCCCATGGGCCCGGGGTGAGGGCGAAGCGGTCGGGCGTGTGCGGCACGAGGACGAGCACGACGCGGCGCCGGCGGGCAGCCTGCAGCATCGCGTCGGTGGCGGCGCTCTGGCTGGCGGCGGCCTCGCCCGCGGGGCCCAGGGCGAGCATCACCTCGCCCAGCGTGCGCGCGGCCGGCGCGACGGGGCCGGCGGGGTTGCCGGGAACGGCGGCCGCGGGGGGCAGGGCGGGCGCGGGATCGCCCGGCGTCGGGCGGATGGGCCGGGGCGTCGGCTCGGGCGGGGGCACGGGGCCGGGGGCGGCGGGCGCCGTGGACGGCGTCGCGGACGAGGTGGTTGGGGCGGATGGCGCGGTCGCGGCGGCGAGGGGCTCCGCCCGCTGGGCGAGCGCGGCGACGGCGGGCCAGTCGGCATCGGGCGACTCGGGGATGATGAGTAGCGCGCGGCCCGGGGGGAGCGAGGCGGAGATCGCGTCGCGGCTGAAGACAAGACCCCCGGCGTCGTCGTCGTCCGCGGCCTGTCCTGCGGTCTGTCCTGCGGCCTGGCGCTCGGCCTGCCGGAGCCAGGCGGGGAGGCGCGAGGCCTCGTCGTGCCGCGGCACGATGTCGACGCGCAGGACGGACGCGATGCGGCCCGAGCTATCCAGGCTCGGCTCGGCCCACGCGCGGGCGACGAGCCTGGGGCGGCCCGCGTCCAGGTCGACCGTGCCGGCGTCGGTGCGGATGGGCCCGCCGCGGAAGGGGACGCCGCGGATGAGGTCGGCGAAGCGAGGCGACTCGCCGATCCAGCGGCTCTCGATGGGCGCGTTGGGCAGGACGGAGGCCTCGATGGCGCGCAGGGCGTCCGTGGGCAGTTGCACAAGGCGCAGGCCGCTGCCGCGCCAGGCGTCGGCCGAGCCGGCGGCGAGGGCGGGCGCGGGGTCGGCGGCGCTGAGCAGGGCGGCGATGAGGCTGGGCCCCTCGTCGGTCACGACCCAGGAGCGGACCTCCAGGCCCGTCTGGCCCTCGCGGATCTCGCCGCCGCGGCGCGGGCCGGTGGGCGAGGCGGTCGAGGCGGCGTCGGCGAGCGGCGCGGCGTCCGCGAGCGGGGCGTCCGCCGCGGCGTCGCTCGGCGTGCGCGAGCCGCGGCCGCAGGCGCCGGTGAGCAGCGCGAGCGAGAGCGCGAGGGCGACGCCCGCGGCGGGGCGCTGGGTGGGCGTGTGGGTGCGGGGCGCGGTCATGCGGTGCCCGGGGCCGGCGGTGCTTCGTTGATGCGGTCGATGAGGCGGCGGAGCAGGCCGAAGTTTCGGCGTGTGTGCGTGAAGGAGAGGCGCGGGAGGGCGCGGTGGTCCTGCTCCATGCTGTGGGCGTCGCACGCCTCGATGCGGCCCTTGCGGAGCAGCACGGCGAACTCGTCGTTCAGCCGCTCGACCCACTCGGCGGGGATGGGCCGGCGCAGGCGGATGATGAGGTCGTCGCGCACGTAGCGGGCGGAGTGATAGACGCGGTAGAACTTCAGCACGACGTCGGCGGCCTCCTGGGGCGTTTTGGCGAGGTGGTAGAGGCCCGTGTCTTCCTCGCCGATCCAGCCTCGGGCGAGGAGCTGGTCGCGCATGAAGCCGTCGAAGGCGTGCCAGTAGGGGGCGCGGCCTTCGGATGAGCCCGGGGCGTCGTGCCCCTCGACGAAGACGAGGGGGACCATCGTCGCCTTGCCGGTCTGGATGAGGGTGAGGGTTTCGAAGGTCTCGTCGAGCGTGCCGAAGCCGCCGGGGAAGCAGACGACGGCCTCGGCCTGGCTCAGGAACATGAGCTTGCGGGTGAAGAAGTAGCGGAAGTTGATGAGCTTGCTGTCGCCGTCGATGATGCTGTTGGTCTTCTGCTCGAAGGGGAGGCGGATGGCGACGCCGAAGCTGGCGTCGCGGCCGGGCCCCTCGTGGCCGGCCTTCATGATGCCGTCGCCCGCGCCGGTGATGACCATCCAGCCGGCCTGGGCCATGAGGCGGCTGAACTCCACGGCGGCGATGTAGTCGGGATGGTCGGCGGGCGTTCGCGCGCTGCCGAAGATGGTGACCTTGAAGGGCTCGGCGTACTGCCCGAAGACGCGGTAGGCGTAGCGCAGCTCCTTCAGCGCGGCGGTCATGAGCTTCAGCTCGCCCGTGTCGCGGCCGTCGGGCAGGAGCTTCAGCGCGGTGGTGACCAGGTCGGCGACGAGCCGCTTGTGCGTGGGCGAGGTGGTGTCGGCGGCCATCGCGTCGACGAGGCGGGCGATCTCGCCCTGCAGCTCGGGGGATTCGGCGCGGAGCTGGCCGCCGCGCTCGGGGGGCGCGGCGGTGTTGTCGAGCGTCTCGGCGATGTCGGGGGGCTCGAGCTGGGTTTTGGGGCGCTGGGCGGGGCTGGGCGAAGGGTTGGTCGCGGGGTCTGGCATGGGGGCTTGGGTGTCCGAGGGGCGTGTTGGGGCCCGGTGCGTGCGGCGGGGCGCCGTTGGGCGGCGCGGGCCGCGATGGGTCAGGGTATCTGTTCGGCCCCGGGTGTCGCGGCCGGGTCGGCTTGGCGGGGGCGGCCGACGTCGCGCAGGGCGTCGGTGCGCTCGGGGACCAGCCGGCTCGCGTCGCGGGCGGCGCGGGCCTCGCGTTCGATGGCGCGGAGCTTGCGAGACTCGGCGTCGTCCGTGCCGAGGATGGCGCCGATGAGCCGCCGGGTGGCGCTGAGCGGCTCGGCCGAGACATCGGGCGAGGCGAGGGTGCCGCCGACGCGGGTGGTGATGATCTCGTCGCGGATGTTGACGAGCACGTCGCTGATGATGGGCAGCGGGTTGAGCGGGCGCGAGTTGAAGCGGAGATCAAGCCCGCGGGTGGGCCAGTCCATGGAGCCGTAGCCGAAGAGGGCGACGGAGTCTGAGAAGACGGCGATCTCGTCGAACGTGATCTCGTCGCCCAGGATGGAGAACGACGCGCGGCCCAGCGAGAGCTGCGCGCCCGACGGCGGCTGCAGGTTGCTCACCTCGACCAGCGAGAGCAGCAGCGGGAAGCGCAGCAGCGGCCCGCCGCTGGCGACGATGCGGCCCGTGCCGCGCCGCGTGGCGTTGTCGCCGGTGACGGCGCTGAGCGACGCGCCGAAGTCGAGCAGCGCGCCCGGGCCCGCGGGGTCGCCCGGCGTGGCGTCGCGTTCGGTGGGGGCGACGGACTCGATCGGTGCGGCGCCGTCGCCGCCGTCGGTGGCTGAGCCCGGGCTCGCGGCGGCGGCGACGGTCGCGCGCTGCACGTCGGCCAGCACGCCCTCGACCGCGACGGCCGACGCGGAGAGCTCGGACCAGTATCGGAGCGGCCTGCGGCCCGAGGCGTCGGGCGGCGCGTCTTGCTCTTCACGCAAAAACGCCCAGCCCGCCACGCGGCCCCCGTGCACATCGGCGCCGAACTCGGGGATGAGCACGCCCGTGCCGTCGCCCGCGCGCGAGGCCACCGCGTGCACGCCCGTCGCGCGCACGCCCGCGGCCCGCAGGCGGCTCGCGTCGACCGTGAGCGTGAAGCCGCTGCGCATGGGCGAGGCCGGCTCGGTCGTCGCCGGCTCAGGGAGCGTGCTGTCGGCCCCGCCGCCGGGCGTGGTTGGGCCCGGGGCGGCCTCGGGCGCGGCGCGGCGCCACGCCTCGAAGGCGACGGTCGCGTCCAGCTCGGTGACGGGGAAGCCCAGGTCGAGCCGGCCCTGTTCCACGTCCACCGCGCCCGAGATCAGCAGGTCGGCCGAGGCGGCTTCTTGCGGCCGGCGGAGCAGCACCCGCGCGTCGCGCACGTGCACGGGGCCGTCGCTCTGCGCGCCGAGGGCCGCGAGCACGCCCGCCACGTCCGAGGGCAGCAGGCCCAGCAGGTCGGCGGGGAGCGTCTGCGCCTCGACCGCGACGGCGGCCTCCAGGTCCAGCACGCTGGGCTCGGGCGTGGCCCACGCGCCGTCAACGAGCACGCTCCAGCGCTCGTTCGCCGCGTGCAGCCCGCGGAACGTGCCGCCCCGCGGGTGGAACAGCAGGCTCCCCTCGACGCTCGTCGCCTCCACCGGGCCCGCCTTGCCGCGCAGCGTGACCGAGCGGGGCCGCAGCTCGCCCCGCACCGAGGCGGCGGCGAAGACATCGGCCGCGGAGAGCGAGCCGTCGGCCGCGGCCCCGGTTGTTCCGTCGGTTGGCGTGGCCGTCGCTCCGTCGCGCGCTGTCGGCGCGGGCGGCGGGCTCGCGTTGGCGAAGGGCACGATGTCGAGCGACAGGTCGTAGCGGCCCCGCGGCTCAAAGCGCTCGTACGCCCGCGCCAGCTCCGCTCCCAGCCGGTCGGCGACCAGCGTCCGCGTCATCGCGGACTCGAAGCGCCCGTCCGACAACGAGAGCGTCAGCGGGGCGAGGGGCGCGGCGCCCGGCGCGTCGGGCGGGCGCAGGGGCGTGCGGCCGTCCACGCGGAGCCGGCCCGCGGGCTCGCCGTTGAACGCGAGGTCGGCGTCGAAGGCGTGAAACTCCACCGCGGGCTCGCGGCCCGTGACCAGGTCAAGCCGGCCCGAGCCGTTGTCGAGCCCCACGCGGCCGCCGAACGCGTTGAACGCGAGCCGGTCCACCCGGCCCGTGCGCAGCTCGTAGCCCGCGTCCTCCGTGAGCCGCTCGCCCACGCGGCCCGAGGCCGTCGCGGTGAGGTCGACGCGGCCCGTGGGCTCGTAGCGGCGGCGCAGGTCGAGCAGCGAGGCGGCGGCCTCTTCGCTCACGAGCGCGATGAGGTGCTCCACCGGCGTCGCCACGTCGGCCCCAAGCCCACGGGCCCGCACAAAGAGCCCGGCGCTGGGGCGCGGCGCCCCCTCCCCCGACGCGTCTTTGGGCCCGCCCGTCCACGTGTGGCCCTCGGGCAGGTCGGCCTGCACGAGCAGGTCGCCCCGCGAGGCGGCGGACGGCGCGGCGCCCTCGTCACCCGCCGGCGCGCCGAACATCCGGCTCGTCACGTCCAGCACGATGAGCGACTGGTCCACGTACACCGAGCCGTTGATGCCCTCGATCCGCATCGGCGGCAGCGATTCCAGCCCGGGCCGGATGACGGGCGTCGCGGCCATGTCCTTCAGCGCCACCTCGATGCGATAGCCCAGCTCGGTGGGCGCGTCCTCGCGGGCGCGGATGTCGGCCGAGGCGTCGAGCCGCCCGCGCAGGCCCAGGTTGTCGAGGATGCCGCCGAAGCTGGTCGAGACGTCGTCCTGCCCCAGCCCGCCCGGCCCGGGGATGGCCCGCAGCAGCAGCCGGTCCACCGGCACGTCCCACGCATCGACGCGCACGGCGGGCAGCCGGGGCGGCTCGCCCGGCTCCGGCGGCGACAGGTCGGCCAGCGCGCTCACGCGCACCTGCCCCGTGCCCGCCGAGGCGTCGGTCGCCGCGAGCGTGCGGAAGGTGCTGGGCCGCATCTCCGCCCGGCCGTTGGTCACCCAGAGCTCGACGTTGCTGCCGATCACCGGCAGCGGGAAGTACTGGCTGATGAGCCCCGCCCGCGGCATGCGGATCGTGATGTCCCGCGTCCAGATGCTGATCTCGCCCAGCTCGCGGCGGATCTTTACGTCCACCTGCGCCAGCCCGCCCAGCGCGAACGCCGGCGCCGACGCCGCCTCGCGCTCCAGCGCCGCGATCTCCGCGGCCAGCCGGGCCTGCTCGCCCGCGGCCCCGTCGGCCCGGCCCGCCCACGCCTCCAGCTCGACGCGCCGCCGCGCCAGCGCCTCCTCGGTCTCGGCGGCCTGCTCGGCGGTGCGCAGCAGCCCCTCGGCCACCAGGGCCGCGTGCTGCTCCTCGCTGAACAGCGCGTTGATGAGCCCGCGCCGCTCGGGCCCGAGCGCCTCGCGCAGCGCCCGGTCGATCGGCAGATCGTTCACCTTCACATCAAGGTCGACCTCCGCCTCGCCCCCCAGCGGCGCGATAAACCCCGCCGCCGAGATGCGGGCCCCGCTCGGCGCCACGCCCGTGATGGAGCGGATCTCGAGCCGGTCGCGGTCGAAGATCATCTCCCCCAACATGCCGCGGAAGGCGTACGGAAAACCCGTGTACGCCGTCGACCCGTTGCGCATCAGGATGCGCCCCCAGATCGCGAGCGACCCCTCGCCGCGGCTGGGCCGCAGCTCCGCCGGCGGCGTCAGGCCCACGCCGTCGCGGGCGGGTGCGCCCCCCGGCGCCCCGGGCGCCAGGGGCCCCTCGCCCAGCCCGGGCCAGCGCTGCGCGAGCCATGTCTCCGACGTCACGTCGGCCGTCAGCCCTTCAAACAGCTCCAGCTTCTCGTTCACCACCGCGGGCACAAACTGCAGGAGCCTCACCCCCGGGCTCAGGCGGAAGGGCATCGTCCGCACCCGGCACAGGAAGCCCACCTGCCCCGTCAGGTCCAGCGTCTCCAGGTCCACCCGGTACCGCAGCGACTCGGCCTCGCCCTCCAGCGACGCCGCGGCCCGGTCGCCGTCCAGCGTGAGCGAGCCCACCACGTTGTTCAGCCGCAGGTTCTCCCGCGACGTGCCCCCCAACTGGTCAAACGGCAGCGTGACCCCCACGCCCTCGAGGTCCAGCGTCACCCGCGGCCGCCCGTCCGCCGAGACGTCCAGCGTCCGCAGCGTCACGCCCCCCGTCAGCGCGAGCGTGTTCCACACATTCCGGCCGTACGTCGGCACCAGCTCGGGCCGCACCGCGTCGGCCCGCAGGCCCGAGATGGAGAGCGCCAGCCCCCGCTCGTCCACCCGGCCCCGCGCGGTGATCGTCCGCCCCTCGACCAGCGCGTCCACGTCCACGACGTAGCGGCCCTCGTCCCCCTCGCTCGGCAGCAGCGCGCCCGAGATGGGCACCCGCGCCAGCCGCCGATACCCCGGGTCGACCCGGTCCGGCTCCTTCGCCGGCCCGGGCGCGAGCGCGCCCTCGGCCCGGGGGCCCGGGCCCGTCGTTGTCTCCGCGTCGCGCGGCACGCCGTGCTCGCCCACTTCAAGCTCGCCGTCGACGATCCGCAGCGACTCCAGCGCCGCGGCCCCGCCCTTCGTGCGCGGCGTCGCGGGCAAGAGGTTCGCCGCCGTCACCGAGAGCGCGCCCGTGCCCGCGTCCTGGCTCACGCGGATGACCGGCGCTTCGAGCAGCACGCGGCGAACCGTCAGCGTGCCCGTCAGCGTGGCGAGCCAGTCCACCTCCACCTCAACGCGTTCGACGGTCAAAAACTCCGCCGCCGCCCCCGCCTCGCCCACCAGCTCGGGGTTCGTGAGGCGCACACCCTCCAGCACCAGGCCGCCGTCGCTCGCGATGAAGATCTCCGCGACGTCAAGCCGGCTCCCCGCCAGCACGCCGCGCAGCTTGCTCAGCACCAAGGGCGTCGCCACCCCGCCCCGCGTCACCGCCAGATACGCCCCGCCGAGCACCGCCCCCGCCAGCAGCGCCGCCCGCACGAAGCGCCGCCGCACGCGGTGCGCCGTCATCGGCTTGCGCGTCGCGCCGGGCCGGGCCGCGCCGGGGGGCCCGGGCGGGCGCGACGGCGTGCGGGTGGTGGGGCGCGTGGGGTTCGCCATGAGGGGGGGTGCGTCGCCGCGGCGGCCACGCGGGCTCTCCTGCTGCGTCTGCCATCGGCCCGCCGCGCAACGCCCGCATTGTACGGCCCGGCCCGCCCATCCCCCCGTGCCCCTACCCTCGCCGCATGGCCAAGGCGCGCAAGCGGTTTGTCTGCCGTTCGTGCGGCGCGGTGCTCGGCTCGTGGATGGGCCGCTGCCCCGAGTGCGGCGCGTGGGACAGCCTGGAGGAAGACCGCGCCGCCGCCGTCGCCCCCGCGCGCACGCCCCGCGCCCATGCGGAGGGCGACGACACACAGGCCAAGCCCATCGGCGAGGTCCGCGGCAGCGGCACCCTCACGCGGCGCCTCGCCACGGGCCTCGCCGAGTTTGACCGCGTGCTGGGCGGTTCGCCCGCCGGCGGCTTCGGCCTTGTCCCCGGCTCGGCCGTCCTCATCGGCGGCGAGCCCGGCATCGGCAAGAGCACCCTGCTGCTCCAGGCCGCCGCCGGCTGGGCCGAAACCCTGCACACCTCCCCCGATCAGCCCGACTGGACCGGACGCGTGCTCTACGTCAGCAGCGAAGAGTCGGCCGAGCAGGTCCGCCTCCGCGCCGGCCGGCTCGGCGCCGAGGCGGCCGAGCGGCTCTACGTCCTCGCCGAGACGGACCTGTCCGTCATTGCCGATCAATCGTCGCGCCTTCGCCCCGCCGTGCTCATCATTGATTCGGTGCAGATGGTCAGC
>CAZCBN010000042.1:0-5223 GCA_964496975.1 uncultured Phycisphaeraceae bacterium | reverse complement strand
CGCAACAGCGAATATATGCTGAGCCTTGCCATGTCGCTCGACGCCGCGCCGGGCTCGCTCGTGCAACTGCGCCGCGTGGGCGCCGATCTTGTGCGCATCGCCAAGACGACCAACACCGCCGTGGTCATGGTGGGCCACGTCACCAAAGAGGGCCAGCTCGCCGGCCCCCGCGTGCTGGAGCACCTCGTCGACGCCGTGCTCAGCTTTGAGGGCGAGCGGCACCACGCCGCCCGCGTCGTCCGCGCCGCGAAAAACCGCTTCGGCACCACGCAAGAGGTCGGCCTCTTTGAGATGGGCCCGCAGGGCCTCGCCGAGGCCGCCTCCCACGCCGGCCCCCTCGCGGGCGAGCACGAGCCCCGCCCCGGCACCGTCGTCTGCCCCGCCCTCGCCGGCACCCGCTGCGTCCTTGTTGAGGTGCAGGCGCTCACCGCGACCGGCTTCCTCGGCGCCGCCAAGCGCAAGTGCAGCGGCCTCGACACCAACCGCCTCGCGATGATCATCGCCGTGCTCGAGCAGCACGCCGAGCTCCGCCTCGCCGACCGCGACGTCTTCGCCAGCGCCGTCGGCGGCGTCCGCGTCACCGAACCTGGGGGGGACCTCGCGCTGCTCCTCGCCATCGCCGGGGCCCACTTCCGCCGGGCCCTCGACGAACGCACCGTCGTCTACGGCGAGGTGGGCCTGGACGGCCGCGTCCGCCCCGTGCCGCAGGCCGAGGCCCGCCTGCGCGAGGCCGCGAAGCGCGGCTTCACCCACGCCGTGGTGCCGGCCGGATCAGCGCCGCCTATTCAGGGGATCACCTGCACCCCGGTGAAGACGCTGCACGACGCGATCGCTTGTTTGGGCTAGGTCGTCTACACGACTCCCTCGTTCAAGCCGATAAGCGCGGCGAACACCCACGGTTCCCCTAGGAACTCCCCATGCATTCGGTCGCGTGGGGCGGTACAGTTCCCTTCCTTGGGGGGAGAGCAACCCGTGCCAAATCCACGACCACTCGACACCGTTCGCGCGATGTACGCCGCCTTCGCGGCCAACGATCGCGACGCCCTCGACGCGCTGATCGCGAGCGACGTCCGCTGGAACCAAATGGCAACCTTCCCCGGCGGCGGCCGCTGGCGGGGCCGGGCGACCGTGTTCGAATCAGTCTTCGCGCCCTTCCGCGCCGAGTGGGACGGATGGCACGCCCAGGTGAACGAGTATGTTGCCCAGGCCGACACTGTCGTCGCACTCGGGGTCTACAAGGGCGTGTACCGGTCCACCGGCAAGTCGGTGCACGCCGAGTTTGCCCACGTCTACCGGGTGCAAGACGGGCGGATCATCCAGTTCGACCAGTACACCGACACGGCGGCCCTCCAGGCCGCCCAGCGGGCGGACTGAACGGGCGGACCGAACGGGCGGACCGAAATGGGAGTACGGCGCGGCCCGTGCGGCAACGGCCGGCCGGCGTGCGCACGGAAATGCCCCCCGATGGACTCGAACCATCAACCCGCTGATTAAGAGTCAGCTGCTCTACCAATTGAGCTAGGAGGGCGTCGAAAACCCGCAGCGTGCGGGCGACTTCGTCGAACTATAGGCGGCCTGCCGCGGGGCGAGCGGGCCGGCGGTGGCGTCCGGGGTGGCGTCTGGGGTGACGCCTGGGCTGGCGTCGGGGGTCGGCGGGCTGGTGAGGGAGACGTGCGGTGCGCGGCGCGAGCGGGCGGCTTGGGGCGTGGTCGGTGCTGCGGCTGTACCTCGACGGGCGGCGTCGGCTGGTCGCGCAGGCCATGGCGCTGTTCATCGTCAAGGCCTCGGCCACCTGGGTCATGCCGGTCTACTCGGGGTACGTCATCGGCCTGGTCGCCGAGCGGCCCGCGGACTGGCCGCTGCGGCTGGTCCTCGCCACGGCGGGCATCCTGCTGCTCATCGCCCAGAACGTCTTCACGCACCCGCTGTACGTGTCGCGGCTCAGCCGCATCAGCCGGGGCGTGGGGCGGCAGCTCCGGGTGGCGGTGTGCCGGCAGCTTCAGCAGTTGAGCCTGCTCTATCACGGCCGGCAGAGCGCGGGCCGGCTTCAGTCCAAGGTGGTGCGCGACATCGACGTGATCGAGTCGGCGGGGCTCAGCATGTCCGACCCCTTGCTGCAGGGGGGCATCACGCTGCTGGTGGCGCTGGTGGTGGCGGTGCGCGAGGCGCCCGAGTCGCTGCTCGTGATGCTGGGGCTGGCGCCGGTGGCGGTCTGGCTGAACGTCTCGTTCAGCAAGAAGCTGCGGGCCCGGGCCGAGGAGCACCGGCTGATGATGGAGCGGCTGGGCGCGCGCCTGCAGGACATGCTGGTGATGATCCCGCTGACGCGCGCGCATGGCCTGGAGCACGTGGAGATCGAGCGGGCCGAGCGGGGCATCGGCCACGCCTCCGAGGCGGCGCTGCGGTTTGACCGCACCAACGCGACGTTCGGCGCGTGCTCGTGGGCCTCGCTCGTGGGCGTGCAGATGATCTTTCTGGGCGTGAACGTCTACCTCGCCGCCCGCCGGGGGGACGTGCAGATCTCAAGCCTGATCACGCTGAACGGGTACTTCGCGATGATCGTGGGCACGTGGTCGGGCCTGCTGGGCCTCTTGCCGCAGATGTCGCGGGTGCGCGACGCGTACTCGAGCATCCGCGGCGTGCTGGACGAGCCGGACGTGGAGCTGAACCAGGGCCGCCCGGTGCCGAAGCTCGTCCGCGGCGGCGTGGAGTTCCGCGGCGTGACGTACGCCTACCCGGGCGGCGCGGGGCCCGCGCTGCAGGACGTGTCGCTGCGCGTCGCGCCGGGGGAGGCGGTCGCGTTCGTGGGGCCTTCGGGGTGCGGCAAGTCGACGGCGCTGTCGCTGGCGGCGGGCCTGCTGCGTGCGACGTCGGGCGAGGTGCTCATCGACGGCGTGGGCGTGAACGAGCTGGACATGCGCGCGCTGCGGCGGCACGTCGCCGTCGTGACGCAGCAGAGCGTCTTCTTCAGCGGCACGGTGCGCGAGAACCTGACGTACGGCGAGGAGTCCATCGACCCGCGCCGCGTGCAGGAAGCGCTCGACCTGGCCGACGCGGCGGAGTTTGTCGCGGCCCTGCCCGCGGGGCTGGAGACGCCCCTGGGCGACGGGGGCGTGCGGCTTTCGGGCGGGCAGAACCAGCGGCTGGCGCTCGCGCGGGCGCTGGTGCGCGACCCGCGCATCCTGCTGCTGGACGAGCCGACGACGGGGCTGGACCTGGAGAGCGAGCTGCGCTTCCGCGAGGCGATGCGCCGCGTGGCCCCGGGCCGCACGGTGCTGATGGTGAGCCACGGCCTGCCGAACGTGCGGGGCCTGGGCCGCATCTTCGTGATCGAGGGGGGCCGGCTGCGGGACGCGGGGACGCACGACGAGCTGCTGGGCCGCGAGAGCTTTTATTCCCGGGCGTACCGGCAGCTTTCCGCCTAGGCCCGCGCACTGGGCCCGCGGTCAGGGCCGCGCACTGGGCCCGCGGTCAGGGCCGCGCGGCGGGGCCGCGGGCTGCCCCGGGCGTTCTGCGTCGCCGCAGCGATTCCTGGGCTCATCGGGGAAACAGAACCTAACGTTGCGTGGTTCGTTCGAGGCCCCCGCCCAGGGGGCGAGCGATCGGGCCGGCCGGCGGGCGCCGCGGGTGTGGGTGGGACGCCGCGGGGACGCCGCCGGCATGCCGCTGGGCGGTAGCTGCAGCGCCCTGGGGACACCCCGGGGTTGGCGCGGCCCGGCATCTGTGGCGGCGTGCGGTGCGAACGGCGGAGTGCCGGCGTTTGGGTGGGGCACGGGAGATCGGCACGGGTGGGCTTTGGAGGGCCGGCATGCGCGGGGCGATGAGGCAAGCGGCGACGACGCGCGGGACCGGTGCCGCCCGGGGCGGCGGTGGTGCGCGTGCGGCGCGTGCGGCGTGGGCGGCGTGGGCGACCTGTGCGGCAGTGGCGTTCGCGGTCGGCGCGGCGGCGGCGCAGCAGCCCGCGACCGTGTCGGTTGACGCTGCGCGGCTGGAGCCGGTGGGCCTGCAGCGGCAGACGACGGGGGAGGTGCGCTCGCTCCGGCGGGCGCTGCTCGCGACGCAGGTGGAGGGGCTGGTGCGGGAGATCGGCGTTGAGGCGGGCGACGCGGTGCAGGCCGGCGCGGTGATCGCGCGGCTGGATGACGAGATCGCGCGGCTCGAGGTCGCGCAGGCCGAGGCGGAGCTGGCGAACGCCGAGGGCCTGGTGGCGCAGCGTGAGGCCGAGGCGTCGCAGGCGGAGCGCGACCTCGCCCGCGTGCGGCAGCTCGTGGACCGCAGCGGCGCGAGCGCGTCGGAGGTGGACGACGCCGAGACGCTGCTGCGCACGGCGGGGGCGCAGCTCACGCAGGCGCGGGCGGCGGTGTCGGGGCTGCGGGCGGCGTTGTCGCGGAGCCGGCGTCTGCTGGCGGACAAGCAGATCGCGGCGCCCTTCGCGGGCCGGGTGATCGCGAAGCGGACCGAGGTGGGCCAGTGGGTGAGCGCGGGGGACGCGGTTGTCGAGCTGCTGAGCGAGACGGAGCTTGAGGCGTGGGTCGACGTGCCGCAGGCGATCGTGGCGTTTGTCGCGGAGAACGGGGGCCGGGTGGCCCTTGAGGTGCCGGGTCTGGGCGAGGGCGCGGGGCCGGTGTGGGGGTCGGTGGTGTCGGTGGTGCCGCAGGCCGATCCGCTGAGCCGGCTCTTCCCCGTGCGCCTGACGGTGGACAGCATGGAGGGCCGCATCAAGCCGGGCATGAGCGTGACGGCCTTTGTGCCGGCGGGCCGGGTGGAGGCGCGGCTCACGGTGCACAAGGACGCGCTGCGCCGCGATGACGCGGGCGAGTTTGTCTTTGTGGCGCAGCCGTACCGGGACGAGAAAAACCCTGCGGTGAACGCCCGCGCGATGGCGGCCCGGGTGGAACGGATCTTTGCCGTGGGCGACCGGGTGGCCGTGCGCGAGGGCGCCGTGGCCGCGGGGACGCCCGTGCTGACGCGCGGCAACGAGCGTGTCACGCCGGGGCAGCCGCTGATCGTTGAGGCCCCGCCGGCGGGGGCGGCGCCGCGTGCGCCGTCGAGCGGCGATGTCGAGCCGGCGGCGCCCGGGCCCAGCGCGGGCCCCGCCTCGGGCGGCGCCCCGTCGAGCGCCGCCGACGCGGACGCCGAGCCGCACACGCCCCCGGCCCCGGCGCGGTAGCGCCGACCCGCCTCGCCCATCGCCCCGGACCCTTCGCCGGTGGAGCACACGCC
>CAZCBN010000041.1:6656-25028 GCA_964496975.1 uncultured Phycisphaeraceae bacterium | reverse complement strand
GTGGAGCGCGTGGCGCTGCAGAACGCGGCGAGCATCGCGGGTCTGCTGCTGACGACGGAGTGCGCGATCGTGGAGCTGAAGGAGAAGAAGAAGGCTGGGGCCCCGGCGGGCGGGGGGGATGAGGACTTCGATTATTGAGTGACTCTCGCCGCGGCGAAGGCCGCGGCGAGATGTTTGGACTTCACCGCGCGTCGGCGGCACGGGTCGCTCGGAGACGATGCACGAACGGCCCCCGGATGTGTTGAGGTCGTGGAGTGTTCCGCGCGTGCGACGCTACGCTTCACGGCATGCTGTTCCATGTCGCCGAAACCTTCCGTCGAGGGCCTGACCCCGTGGGCGAGCGATTCCGATCGCGCGGGCGGCTCATGCCGGACGGGGCCCAGATCGAGACCATCGCGAGTTGGATGTCTGTTGACGGCGGCCGCTGCTTCATGATCGTCGCGGCGCCAACGCGGGCCGCGCTCGATGGATGGACGGCCGCGTGGTCGGACCTGGTTGAGTTTGAGATCACCGAGATCGTGAACTCGGCCGACTTCTGGCGGGCGCGGGCGTCGAGCTGAGGTGGCGCGGGAGGTGCCGGGCCCACGGCGTGTGTCTGCGACGGACGGGCTGGCGGGGCGTGCGGAGTCCGAGAATGCGACGCCCGTAACGTTCCGGCTGACACCGCAATCATTTTTCGCCACCTGTCTCCGAAACCCCTTTCATTTGCGTCGAGCCTGGGGTACATTCCCTGTTCAAGCGGGGGCGAAGGCCCCCGGTGAGCAAGACCATGCCCCCCGCGTTCTGGCGGGTTGGCGCAGGCGGCGTCGTTCGACGTCCGCAGAGAGGGACTCGACACATGAAGACCACCGTGATCGCTTTGGTGGCTGGCGCGATGCTGGCCGGTTCGGCGCAGGCGGACGTGAACGTCGGCGTGGGGAACTCGGCGTCCCCGTGGCTCGGGTTCATGAACGTCTTCAACACGCCGGAGGACGGCGGGGCGTTCCAGTTCCCCAGCGGCTGGGGCGTGGCCGACCTGCGGGCGACGTTTGACGACGCGAACAGCAGCGTCACGATGCTGCCGAACACGATCGGCGACCCGAACGAGTACTGGTACGACGAGGCCCCCGGCGGCGACCCGGGCAACCCGAACAACGGCGGCCCCGGCGCGCCCGGCAACAAGATCATGGAGGCCAACCTGTACCAGGAGGTGAACGACACCTTCGCGGGCCAGCTCGTGACCTTCAGCGGGTTTGTCACGGCGTTCTCGCTGACCGACGCGCACGAGGCGCGGGTGTTCATCCGCGACTTCGCGCCGGACTACTCGTCGCTGAACGAGACGATCGTCGAGGTCAGCTCGACGGGCGCGTTCAGCATCTCGCTGCTGACGGACGCGGGCGCGGGCCGGCACGTGCAGTGGGGCTTCCAGCTCAAGGGCGTGAACGTGTGGTTCACCGACGCCGATCCGTTCGGCAGCATCACGTACAGCAGCGTTCCGGCGCCGACGGCGGCGGGCGTGCTGGCGCTGGGCGGGCTGTTCGCGGCGCGTCGTCGCCGGTGATCGCCGTCCCGGCGTAGGGCCGGGCGTCCTGAGCCGATGTCTCTTCATCTCTCGATCGGCGGCCGCGGCGGGTGTCGCGGCCGCCGTTGTTTCTGCGTGGCGCGGGGGCGTGGGCCGGGCGGTGCGGTTGCGGCTACGCTGGGCGCATGCAGACGCCGACGACTTCGCGCCGGGTGTACATCGCCGACATGCAGCCGAGCCAGCGGTTCGAGGGACTGTTCGCGATCGCGAACGGTCAGCTCGGGCGGACGCGGCAGGACAAGCCGTACCTGCGGTGCCTGTTGTCGGACAAGTCTGGGGAAGCGCCGGGGCGGATGTGGTCGTGCGACGAGGCGACGTTCCGGGCGTTGCCGGCGGAGGGGTTTGTGTGGGTGGAGGGGGAGACGCAGGCGTACCAGGGGCAGCTGCAGCTGATCATCCACAGCATCGAGGCGATGGAGCCGACGGTGGAGCAGATGGCGGACCTGCTGCCGGTGAGCGAGCGGAACAACGACGAGATGTGGGCGGAGCTGACGCGGCTGATCGGGACGATTCAGCACGCGGGGGTGCGGGCGCTGGCGGAGTTGTTCTTGGAGGACGCGTACTTCGTGGACGCGTTCCGCCGGGCGCCGGCGGCGAAGGCGCTGCACCACGCGCACCTGGGCGGGCTGCTCGAGCACACGATGACGCTGATGCAGATCGCCGACCGGGTGTGCCCGCTGTACCCGCGGATCAACCGCGACCTGGTGGTGATGGGGTGCTTTTTGCAGGACATCGGGAAGACGCGGGAGCTGCGGTACGACCGCGTCTTTGGCTACACGGACATGGGGGAGCTGATCGGGCACATCGTGGAGGGGACGCACATGCTGCGCGACAAGGCGCAGCAGCTGATGCGTGAGAAGGGGGTGCGTCTGCCGCCGGGCGCGCTGCTGGTGCTGGAGCACATCATCCTGAGCCACCACGGGCTGCCGGAGCACGGCGCGGCGAAGATGCCGATGAGCCCCGAGGCGGTGCTGGTGAGCCTGATCGACCAGCTCGACGCAAAGACGGTGATCGCCCAGCAGGCGGCCCGGGCCGACACGGGCGGCACGGCGGGCGAGAACGGGCCTGGCCTGGGCGGGAACTTCACGGAAAAGAACTGGGCGCTGGGCGTGAAGCTGTACAAGCCGGACCCGCTGGCGGGGTGAGTGCGGGCACGGCGGGCGGACGGCCGCAGATCGGCACGGGCGGGTCGGATGGCGCGGCCCTGCGTGCGTCGATGGGCGTGGGCGCCGCCCTACGCTTTCGGCATGTCCGACGAAGTCTCCATCCGCGTGAACTTCTCGCGGCCGTTGCCGATCTTTGCGTTGGATTCGGTCGTCGTGCTCCCGCAGCAGGTGTTGCCGCTGCACATCTTTGAGCCGCGGTACCGGCAGATGGTGGAGCGGGCGCTCGACGGGGCGGGGCAGATCGCGATGGCCGTGTTCCGGGGCCAGAGGTGGAAGCAGGAGTACCACGGCAACCCGCCCATCCGGCCGGCGGTGTGCGTGAGCCAGATTCTGCAGCACGAGAAGCTGCCGGACGGGCGGTACAACATTCTGCTGCAGGGGGTGTGCCGGGCCCGGGTGCTGGACGAGCGTCTGCCGGACGAGGAGCGGATGTACCGCGAGGCGATGCTGGAGCCGGTGGGGCTGGAGGGGGACGCGGGGGCGGAGGGCGAGTCGCTCCGCGAGTGGCTCGACGGCGAGCTGGAGGCGGGGGCGCTGAGCCGGTTTGTCGTCGCGGAGCAGGTGCTGGAGTATGTTCGCAACGACGGCGTGCCGACGTCGGCCCTGCTGGAGCTGGTGTCGTTCGCGATGCTGACCGAGGCGGACACGCGGTATCGCCTGCTGGCGGAGGGGGACGCGTCGCGGCGTCTGCGGCTGATCCGCGGCTCCCTGGAGGGGCTGGCCCGGCTGGTCCGGTCGGCGCAGGCCCAGAAGCCGGAAGATTGGCCCAAGGGGTGCAGTTGGAACTGAGTGAGGCCTGACGGCGGGCGACGCTCCACCCGTGGGCCGGGAATGGGTTCTCTGACGGTGGTTTGCGAACGTGGTACGAACATCTCGGCTCTTTGGCGCGTTCGACGCGGCGGGCTTGGTTTGTCCCGCGCGGCGGGTGAGGACCGGGGCCCGGGTCGGCCGATGGGCGCTGCCGATTGGCCGATGCGGGCGTACCGTTCGCATGGTTGTGGTGACGCACCGCGTCGTGCCGGCGGGACCGGCCGGGGCGGGGAGCGATCCGAGGAGGTTTGTGTCGTGGCGAGCACTGGCATGAAGTCGGCGGGCGTTGGGCGTGGTGCGGGCCGGAAGGCGGCGGTGCTGCTGCTCTCCCTGGGCGTCGTCGCGGCCGGCACGGGGTGCGACAACGCCGGCGAGGGCGCGCTCGGCGGCGCGGGCCTTGGGGCCCTGGCGGGCCTGGGCATCGGCTCGCTGTACGGCGACGCGGGCAAGGGCGCGGCCATCGGCGCGATCGCCGGCGGCGTCGGCGGCGCGGTCATCGGCGACCAGAACGAGCGCCGCGACCGTCGGGCCCGGTACGACGACGACTATTGAGCCGTCGGCCGCGGTCGTCACCGCGGACGGTGGCGAGGTGCGACGCACCGGCGATGTAGTGCGCCACGCGCGCGAAGCAGTCGTTGCGTCGCGTCGCCCGGGCTGCGCGCGGTTGGCCCCGCGAAGCCGCGGAGCGCGATCGGCGTCTGCCCGGCGCGAGTCTCAAAAACTGAACGGGTTGTCGAGCGGTGACGGTCGCATGCTCTGCGGCTCGGGCTCGGTCGCGGCCCGGCGGCACGCGGCGGCGAGGCACTGGTGCAGCCGCTCGTGGTCGGGCACGGCCTGAAGCCCCTCGAGCAGATCGTCCACCTGCCACTGCGCCGGGTGCGCGGGCTTGGCCCGCGCGATGGCGGCGTCGCCCAGAGCCTCGGCGGCCGCCTCGAACCACGGCAGGGGGACGGGGCCGTCGAAGCCGTCTTTGTCGGCGCGGGTCTCGACGCGCGAGAGGGGCCTTGGCGGCGGCACCTGGGCCCGCACGGAGATCGCCGCGCCGACGCCGACGATGGGCCAGCGCCCCGTCAGCGTCAGCGGTTCGCGGACGAGGATGTGCGTTGGCACGCGGCTTCGCTCGGCGATCTCGCGGAGCGTGCGGGCGTCGGCGCCGATGAGCGGGGGTTGCAGGACGTAGCAGCCGGGCGCGAGCGGGCGGGGCAGGTCGTCGGGCGTGCGGATGAGCCGGGCGGCGTTGCCCGAGGCCTGCGCGGCGTCGGTCGCGAGCTGGCGGATCTGCCGCCGCGCCTCCTGCAGCGGGAGGCAGATGCGGGCCATGCGTTCAAAGTCTCGGACGGCCCGGGCCCGGAGCAAGGCCCGCCACGCGGCGGCGGCGGCCTCGAAGTACCGCGTCTCGGCCAGCGCGACCGAGGCCCGCTCCATCCATTGGTCGAGTGTGATGGCGGCGGCCGCGTCTGCCACGCTGAACGATCCCTCCACGGGGAGCGGCCCGTGCGACGCCGCGTGGCCCATTGTTGGAGGGCGGCGGGGCGGGAGAGCGGGCGGCCCAAAGCGGCCGAGGCCCCGCGATTGCCCGGGGCGTGGGATGGGGCGGGTCTTTGGATCGCCTGGGGCGGGGCCTTGGGCTCGAATCAGGGTGTCTCGGCCCGGAGGCGCAGCGCGTCGAGCAGCGCGGCCCAGCGGTCGGCGTGGCCGGGCATGTCGTAGGCCAGCGCGTCGCTCAGGCTGGGCCAGTCCTGCTCGGAGAGGGCGCGGCGGACCTCCGTCAACTGGGCGGCCAGGGCCTGGATGCACGCCTCGCCCAGCACGGGCGCGGCGCCCGGGGCCTCGATCACCACGGCGGCGGGGTCGACGCCGAGAAGGGCACCCGCGTGGTCCACGACGTCGCGCACGATCGACCAGCCCGTCACGACGCGGCGGAGGGGCTCAGACGCGAGGTCCATCCGCCCGGCCTGCACATGGCCCGCGGCCTCCTGTTGGCCGCTGCGGATGTCGTTGAGCGACTCGCGGGCGTCGGAAAGGGTGACGCTGACAAAGGACCGGCGGTCGGCGCTCACCATGTGCAGCGTCGCGACGCCGGCGTCGTCGGCCGGGGGCTCGTCGAGCAGGGCGTTGGCGACGGGGGCGCCGTCGGCCAGCACCTCGATGACGATGCGGCCGCGGGCCTCGGCGTGCAGGCGTGCGGCCTGCAGCGCGCCGCGGAGGCCGGGGTGCTCGGGCACGAGCGCGTCGCCGTCAAGCCATGCCTGCATGGACCACTCCTTCGTTGTCCGCCGCCGGTGGGGCGACGCCCGCCGCCTCGGCCGGGGCCGGGGCCGCGCCGGCCCGGGCGGCGCGGCGCTTCTGCTTGGCGATCAGGCGGATGTTCCGGGCGTAGATCACCACGCCGGTGGATTGGCCCAGCACACCCACAAAGTCCACCCGCCACACGAAGTAGGCGAAGAGGCAGACGCCGCCGAGAAAACTGAGCCACCAGAACGCCTCGGGCACGACCGACTCGCGGGCCTTCTCGCTCACCACCCACTGCAGCAGCATGCGGCCGAAGAACGCGGCCTGCCCGCCGAGGCCCACGAACACCCACAAAAAGTTCGCCCAGCCGGTGATGTTGAAGAACCCCAGCATCGTGCGCTCAAACGCGGGGCGCGTCTCCCACGAGGCGAGCCGCTCGTTCACCGCGGCCTGGAACTCGTCGGCCGTCACCCAGCCGCGGGCCTGCAGCTCGCGGTCGCCCACGAAGTGGTACTCGAACCCCTCGCCGCGGCCGCGCTGCTCGACGAACACGTCCTGCGCGCCCAGCTCCATGCGGTAGCGGTAGGCGGCGGGGTCGATCCGCTCGCGCTTGGCGAGCGTGGGCTGGAGGACCATCCAGACCGCGACCAGCAACAGGGCGACCATCGCGAAGACCGGTCCGAGTTTCACGCGGCGACCTCCCCCGCCACCGCGGGCCGTGCGGCGCCGGCCGCCGTCGCGGCGATCTGCACGCCGGGCTGCACCTCGGCCGACGCGACCGCTCGGCGGCGGTTGCGCATCCACCGCACGGCGAACAGGTCGATGAGCCCCGGGATGGCCCGCTTGCTGATGCCCATGCCGTACTTCGTCTCGCCCGCGTGCCGGGGCCGGTGGGCGACGGGCATCTCAACCACCTTGTACCCAAGGTGCCGCGCCGTCACCGGGATGAAGCGGTGCATGCCCCGGAACTCCAGCGGCAGGGCGAGCGCGATCTCGCGCTTCATCAGCCGCAGCGAGCAGCCCGTGTCGCGGATGGTGTCGCCCAGGAGCCAGCGTCGGAACGAGCGGCCCACGATGCTGCCCACCTGCCGCACGACGCCGTCGCCCGCGCGCCGCGCGGCGGAGCGGTCGCCCTGCACAAAGTCGGCCCCCTGCCGGCGGAGCTCCTCCAGCAGCCTCGGGATGTCCATCGGGTCGTTCTGAAGATCGGCGTCGAGCACGGCGATCAGGCCGCCCCGCGCCGCCCGAAAGCCCGCGTGGAACGCCGCCGACTGCCCGCACCCGCGGCCCGGCGGCGTGCGCGTCATCGCGATGCAGCGGAGCATCGGGAACTCGGCGGTGAGCGCGAGCACGCGGGCCCGCGTGTCGTCGGTGCTGCCGTCGTCCACCACGATGAACTCGCCCGAGAGGCCCGTCGCCGCGATCGCCGCGAACACCCCGCGCACCAGCGGCTCCACGTTCCCCGACTCGTTGTGCGCCGGCGCGACCACGGACAGGTCGAGCGTTGCGGCCACGGAGGCGTCGCCCGCGAGGCCGGGCGGGGCGGAGGGGGCGGCGGGGCTCGGGGCGGCGTGGGTCGGCATGGGCTCGGAGCGGCACGCGTGCGGAGCGGGTGAACGCGGCCCGGCCGCGACCACCGGCAGGATAGGTGCCACGCCCCCGCCGCGCGCCGCGGCGAACGGACGCCGAAGTCCGCTGCCTCGTCCCCCTACAGTTCGGCGAAATCGTCACGCCGCCCGCAGTCCGCCCGCCAACCCGCGGGACTCGGGCGGTGTTCGGGGGATCGGCCTGCATGCACCTGCGCCATTCGGATCATGACCACGGGCCGCCCACCGTTGCGGTCACCTTTCTCCTCGAAGACCCCGCGGGCGTCAACGAAGACGGCTCGGACAAGGCCGAGCACCACGTGATGGCCGCCGTCGGCGAGCACCTCCTGGAGGTCGCGGTCGAGCACGGCATCAACATCGAGCACGCCTGCGGCGCCGTGTGCGCGTGCAGCACGTGCCACGTCTACGTCGAGGCCGGCATGGACTGCCTGCGCGAGCCGACCGAGGCCGAGGAAGACCGCGTGGAAGAGGCCCCGGGCCTGCAGCGCAACAGCCGCCTGAGCTGCCAGTGCGACATCGTCCGCCAGCCCGCGACGGGGCAGCGCATCGTCGTCCGCGTGCCGGGCTGGAACCGCAACGCCGTGAAGGAAGTGCCGCACTAGCGGGGCGTGGCCGACGCCACGGGCGCGGCGTGGCCGACGCTCGATATGCCCGGTGGGACGGGCGACCGGCTCGGCGCGATGCCCAGCCCGCCGCCGCGTTCAGCCGACCTCGCGGCCCTCAAAGAGCAGCACGGCCACGCACAGGCTTGCCGCCGCCTGCGCCAGCCCGTAGCCCAGCACGAGCGCGAGGTGCGAGAGCGGGATGGGCCGGACCTGCGTCACCGCGTCGACCATCCAGAAGGCGTGCATGTTGGGGATGAGCGACCACGCGACCGCCGCCGGCCACGCCACGCGCGCCGGCTCCAGGAACGCGCTGTCGCCCACGTCGGGCGCGCGATCCAGCCGCACGGGCCGCTCGCCGATCTGCCGGACCGTCAGCACGCGGCCGTCCACGGCGGTGATGACGAGGGCCGAGGGCGTGCCCGCGGGGTACACCGTGCGCGTCAGGTCGAGGCCGGCGGGGATCGGCTCGTAGGCCCGGGGCGTCACCATGCCCAGGCCGTTGGGCGCGGGGCCGAAATAGAAGCCGGCCCCCGGCACCACCTCGACCTCGGGGGGCTGCTCCAGCGTCACCGTCACGCCGCTGCCGACCTCGAGCAGGCCCTCGTCCTGCGGCCGCAGGGGGGCGACCGATTCGATGACGCCGATGGGCACGTTGAGAAACGCCCGGCTCCCGATGAAGTGGTTGCTCAGCAGGCCCAGCATGAAGACGCCCGCGGTGACGACGATCGTCATCACCTGCCCGAGCCGCGTGGAGGCCGCGACCGCCACGGCCGACAGCACCATGAGGGCGGTCGCCGTGCCGGCGCACGCCATCAGCACCTGCGGCTTCAGGTCTTTGGTGAAGGCCTGCACCTTCCACTCCTGGTCGAAGGGCAGCGTCAGCACATAGCCCACCAGCAGCAGCGGCAGGAGGGAGAGCACGGCCGTTTGCGCAAAGTTGCGGCCGTACAGAAAGTTCATGACGGCGGCGAATCCCACGGCGAGGAAGGTCGCCGCGGTGGAGAAAAGGACCACGGGCTGGTCAATGTCGTCGGCCACGGTGCTCAGCACGCCGTGCCGCAGCGCGAACATCAGGTAGAGCACCATGATCGCCGAGGCGACGGCCATCGTGGTGAGGATGCCGAGGAACTTGCCCAGCACCACCGTCGTGCGGCCGATGGGCTTGCTGACGACCGTCAGCACGGTTTTGTTCTCGATCTCGCGGCTCACGGCGGCGGTCGCGACAAAGGCGGCCAGCAGGATGCCGCAGACAAAGACGCTGCCCAGGCCCACGTCGAACAGGAGCTTGTCGTCCCCCGTCACCTCGCCCGGCACGTTCCGGTAGCCCATGGAGTAGGCGGTCGAGGCCGTGGTGAGATACTGCAGCACGCCCGACAGCAGCACCATGACCAGCACGATGGGCTGGCGGAGGCTCTCGATGAGGGCGTTGCGGGCGATGGTCAGCAGGGCGAGCATGCGTGGGCTTTACCGCTCCGGAGCGAACGGGGTGATTCGGGGTGACACGGGACGCCTGGGACGCCGGCCGGACCCGGCCCGCCGCGGACGGGCCGCGCGCCGGCGCGGCACCACCGCTCTCCGCCGCGAACGATAGCGGGGCTCCGTCCCGTGGCACGATAGCCGGGTGAGGCCGGCGCGGTTGCGGCGTTCCCCCCCCACCGCGACCCGCGTGGGCCCTTCGCCCGCCCGCCCCGCGGCGCGGATCACCTTGGATCGTGCGCCCGCCGGGGCGAACCGCGACCATGCGGCGTGCGAACCAGCGGAGCCGGCGTCGAAACGCGCCGGACCCGCCGCGCCGGGGCGAGGCCCGGGATGGAACACCGCAACCCCCGGC
The DNA here is from genome assembly GCA_964496975.1 of uncultured Phycisphaeraceae bacterium. Lineage (GTDB taxonomy): Bacteria > Planctomycetota > Phycisphaerae > Phycisphaerales > UBA1924 > CAZCBN01. Next base: position 15,216 of record CAZCBN010000041.1, on the reverse strand, counting down.
CGCGTTGACCGGTTGCCCACCGGTGCCCGACGCGGCGGATCGGGTTGCGGCCGTTCTGGTCCCGACCGAAACGGTCCCGCGTGCGTCGAGACCTTCCCGCACGCCGCCGGAAGATTGGCAGACCTGCTACAACACCGCCCCGCGGAATGGACTCCGGCGGGCAACGGGCATCGAATCTCGCCGCGGCTCCCCGGACGTTTGGCGGGAGCATCGCGGGCCCGGCCGAGACGGTTCGCCGGTCCAACAATGCGCAAGAACGGCACGGAAGGCCGAGCGTCGCACGCGTTGGGCGGTCGCGAGGTTTTTCCGGCGACCGCCGGGAGGCCCGCCGCCGGGCTTCGCGCCGCCGCCGCCCACCGCGCGGTCCGCGTCCGCCGCGTGCGGCGGGCCGGGGGATCGAGGACCGGGAGCCCGGAAGACGGAGCGGGGGGCGGGGGCGGGATCGAACATGCGGCTGTCCGGGTCAGCGGCCCGGGCGGTCTGAACGAGCGAACAAGCGACCACGGCATCCGTTGGTCGGACCGACGCGCGGCTTCGGCGTCCGGGGCAAGGGACGCATCGCAAGGGGACACGTGGCATGAGGGCAGACGTCGCCAACTATCGCCGGGCTGTCAGCGTGAGCCTGCTCGGCCTGCTCTTGCAGTCGCTGGTGTGTGTGGCCCTGGTGGTCTACTCGGCGTACGCCAAGACCGACCAGGCGGCCGTGACGGCGGCGGTGTACGTCGGGCTGGGTGTGGTGATCTGGGGCACGCTCTACCTTCTTTACGACTTCCATCGCCGGGAACGCCTCGAGGCGGCGGAGATCGAGCAGCTCGCGCAAGACCCTGCGGCCAGTGCGTTTGACGAGGGGGCCGAGCAGCTCCGAGTCGCCGGACGGCGGCTGGCGGGGATGCAGCGGTTCTTCCTGCCGATCGTCGCGATCAGCCTGTGCGTGACCCTGATTGTGGTGGGTCTGGTGCGGTTCGGGAAAGCCTCGCCCGTGCTGAGCTCGACCGACCCGATCGGCGAGAACCACCGCGGTTGGGCGATCGCGATCGGCCTGGCGGCGGCGTTCATTGGCTTTGTGTTCGCCCGGTTCGTGTACGGCATGTCCACCCAAAAGGTGTGGACGAGCCTGCGGGCGGGGGCGAGCCATGCCGTTGGCACGGCCCTGTTTGGGGTGGCTCTGGCGGTCGGGCACTTTGTCGAGCTGGCGTTCGGCCGCGACCTGGTGCTGCGGGGCGTGCAGGCGGCGTTGCCGATCGCCCTGGTGGTGCTCGGTGCGGAGGTCGGGCTGAACTTTGTGTTTGACCTGTACCGCCCCCGGAAGCCGGGGGATTCGCCCCGCCCGGCGTTCGACAGCCGGGTGCTCGGGCTGCTGGCGGCGCCCGACCGGATTGCGGAGAACGTGGGCGAGGCTCTGAACTACCAGTTCGGGGTGAACGTCACCGAGACGTGGTTCTACCAGTTGCTGCGTCGGTGGTGGATTGGGTTTGCCGGGTTGGCGCTCCTCCTGATGTGGGGGCTGACGTCGCTGGTGGTGATTGAGCCGCACCAGCGGGCGCTGATTTTGCGCTTCGGGGCGGTGGAGCGGGGGAACGTTGGGCCCGGGCTGCACGTGAAGTGGCCCTGGCCGATCGGGTCGGTGTACATCCCCGAGACGGTGGTGGAGCTGCCGCTGGCGGAGAACGCGCCGCGGGACGCCAAGCCGGAGACGCTGCGGACGAAGACGGCGACGGGTGTGCGGGTGGTGAGCCTCGGGTCGGCGGCGCCGCTGTCGACGGCGAAGTACCTGCTGTGGACGAACGACCACTCGGCGGAAGAGGTGTACAACCTGGTGCAGCCGTCGCGGGTGGGCGCGGCGGCGGAGACGAGCGCGGGCGCTGGGGCGGAGGCGGGCAACGAGGCGGCGCGGAGGTCGGTGAGCGACCTGTCGCTGGTGTCGGTGCAGATGCCGATGCACTACTCGGTGAGCGACGTGCTGGCGTACGAGCGGTTCGCGCAGCCGGGGCACCGGGACGCGCTGGTCGAGGCGATCGGGCAGCGGGCGGCGCTCCAGTTCCTCGGCTCGTTGACGATTGACGACGTGCTCGCGGACCGGCGGACGGAGCTTGCGCGGGGCCTGCGGGAGCGGGTGGAGCGCGACTTCACGACGGCGAGCGAGCGGGTGGCGGTGAAGGCTGAGGGCGCGGGGGCCGCGTCTGGGTCGGGGAACGCGGGGTCGGGGAACGCGGGGCCGGGCATCGAGGTGCTCTTCCTCGGGTCGGGGAATGTGCACCCGCCGAAGGACGTGGCGCCGAGCTTTGAGCGGGTGGTGCAGGCGGAGCAGGTTCGGGAGGCGAACATCGAGTCGGCGGAGCGGGACCGGATCCGGCTGCTGGCGGGCGCGGCGGGGAGCGTGGAGCAGGCGCAGACGATCCTGGCGCGGCTGGCGGAGCTGGACGAGTTGCGGCGGACGGGCGGGGCGAGCGCCGAGGCTGTGATCGAGCGCGAGGTTGAGGTGCAGGCGCTGCTTGAGCAAGCGGGCGGCGAGGCCGGGGCGCTGCTGATGCGGGCGTCGGCCGACCGCTGGACGCGGCACATGGGGGAGCGCGGGCGGGCGGCGCTGTTTGAGGGGCAGCTCGCGTCGTTCGAGGCGGCGCCGGCGTTGTACAAGTCCCGGCTGTACTTCACGACGATGCGGGAGATGGTGAGGGGGAGCCGCGTCTTCTTGACGGCGGACGACGCGGAGGGCCTGCGGGTGGTGACGGAGCTGCAGACGCGGTCGCGGGCGGACGTGTTCGACCCGGAGACGGAGTCTGCGACGGGGCAGTGAGGCGGCGTTCGGCGGGGGCGGGGTTTCGCCGCCGGGTGGTATGGGGTTGGGGATCGTGGGTTTGATCGATCGGCATGCCGGGGGGCGCGGGCCCCTGCGGCGATCTGGAGCACAGGCGTGGACAAGATCATTCGGACCGCGGTGATTCTGCTGCTGGTGTTGGCGCTGGGTTCGTTCATGTTCACGTACACCGTGCGCTTCACCGAGACGGCGGTGGTGACGACGTTCGGGAGCGCGGGGGAGGGCTCGGTGCAGAGCGAGCCGGGGCTGAAGTTCAAGTTCTTCTACCCGGTGCAGAGCGTGACGAAGTACGACAACCGGGTGCGGCACCTGAAGGGCCGCAGCGCGACGCAGCAGACGGCGGACGACTCGCAGATCATCGTGGACGCGTTTGCGGCGTGGCGGGTGAGCGACCCGCTGAAGTTCTTCCAGCGGTTCAGCAACCGCGGGCCGCGGGCGGAGGACCACTTCCGCGCGGCGGAGGAGATTCTGCGGGACACGCTGCTGAGCGCGATGGGCGAGGTGAGCAAGTATCGGATGGACGACCTGTTCACGCCGGAGGTGGACGGGAGCCGTCTGCCGGAGCTTGAGACGCGGATCCTGCGGCTGCTGAACGAGGGGCGGCGGGCGGAGGCGGCGCCGGCGGATGCGACGGGCGCGGCTTCGGGTCAGGCTTCGGGGCCGGCGTCGGGCGAGGGGATGGCGGCGTACGGCATCGAGGTGGTGATGGCGGGGATCAACCGCATCGTGCTGCCTCAGGAGACGACGACGAAGGTGATCGAGCGGATGGGCGCGAACCGGGACCGGCTGGCGCAGGAGCTGGAGAGCCAGGGGCAGGCGCGTGCGACGGCGATCCGGGCGCAGGCGGAGGCGGATGCGCGGAAGATCCGCGAGTTTGCGCAGGCTCGCGCGGCGGAGATCCGGGCGCTGGGCGAGTACGGGGCGGCGGAGTCGCTCGCGGCGATGAACCAGAACGCGGAGCTTGCGGTGTTCCTGCGGCAGATGGAGCTGATGTCGGAGATCGAGTCGGCGAAGCTGACGCTGGTGATGGGGAGCGAGGACTTCGGGCTGGGCGTGCTGAGCCCGCAGCTGCTGAAGGACGTGCTGACGCCCGGGCCGCGGCTGCCGGGGCGGAACTCGGGCGATGCGGGCGGGAAGAGCGAGAAGGGTGCGGATCGGGCGCCGGTGGCGGCGGCGGAGAAGGAGGCCGGCCGGTGAGCGACGAACAGAAGATGGCATCGTCGAGTGGCCCGGGTGGCGGCCCGCGGGGCATGACTTCGTCGGGCGCGGCGGGGCGGAACGCCTCGGTGCGGCTCGCGGCGGGGCGGAGCGAGCGGGCCGAGGCGGCGGAGCTCCTGGACCCGGCGAACCAGTCGCTGGCGGATGCGCTGCGGATCAGCTTCCGGCTGGTGCAGCTGGCGATGGTGGTGCTGGCGGGGCTGTTTTTCTTCAGCGGGTTTCAGAACGTGCAGGAGGGGGAGCTGGGGATCGGCGTGCTGCTGGGGCGGGACCAGGGCGTGGTGGAGCCCGGGCCTCGGTTCACGGCGCCGTACCCGGTGGGTGAGCTCATCCGCGTGAACACGGGGGCGGAGACGCGGGAGATCGCGGATCAGTTCTGGCCCAAGCCGCTGAACCCCGGGGCGGACCCGGCGCAGATCGACGGGCTGCCGAAGGAGAACCAGCTCGACCCCGAGCGGGTGGGCTCGGTGATCACGGCGGACCTGAACCTGGCGCACACGCTGTGGACGGCGACGTACCGGCGGGTGGACGCGGTGGACTATGTGAAGAACGTGGCGGACGGCGCGGAGGAGCCGCTGGTGCTGTCGGCGATCCAGCGGGGGATCGTGCGTGCGGTGGCGGAGGAGCCGATCGACGAGATGCTGAAGCCGTCGGGCGATGCGCGGACGCTGTCGGACCGGGCGCGTCGGATCGCGCAGGCGACGCTGGACGAGATCGGGGCGGGGGTGCAGATCGAGCTGCTGGACCTGAAGCAGAAGGTGGCGCCGCTGTATCTGCAGGACCGGTTCCAGGCGGTGCTGAGCGCGCGGAGCGAGGCGGAGAAGGCGCGGGCCGAGGCGGAGAGCGAGCGGGTTCGGATGCTGAGCGAGGTCGCGGGCGAGGCGGCGCCGACGATTCTGCAGGAGATCGAGCGGTACGGGGCGCTGGTGGAGGCCGGGCGGGACGCGCGGGCGGCGGCGCTGGACGGCGCGGCGGGGGCGGAGGAACGCGTGCGGTCGCTCGACGCGGAGGCGGAGCGGGCGCTGGCGACGATCAACCTTCTGCTGGCGGGCGAGGCGGCGGAGGTGGACGGGAAGACGGTGCAGTTCGCGAGCGAGGGCGAGGTGCGGGGAATCCTGGCGAACGCGGCGAGCGAGCGCGAGGCGACGGTGCTGCGGGCGCGGGCGGAGCTGGAGCTCTTCCGGGCGCAGGCGGCGGCGTTCGCGGCGAACCCGCGGCTGTTCGCGGTGGAGCAGTACACGCGGGCGTTCGCGGACCTGCACGGGAAGCCGTTTGTGCAGAGCCTGCTGATGCCGGGCGGGGCGACGTCGGAGCTGCGGATCAACGAGGACCCCGAGATCGTGAAGCGGATCGACCGGGCGCAGAAGGAAGCGCAGGCGCGGGCGGCGCAGGAAGCGGCGCAGGAGCTGCAGCGCGCGGCGGCGTTCCGCACGCGGCGGGGGATTCAGCGCGACGAAGAGTGAGCGGGGGCACGCGGGTGGCGGGCGACGAGGCCGCTCGGGCGGCGTGAGGAGCACGGGTCGATGGCGGACACGGTCGCAACGCGGGAGATGGCGCGGAGCGGGGGACGCACGGCGGCCGGTGCCGGCGCGGGCGGGGCCGGGCGCGGGCGGCCGGTGGTCGCGGTGCAGGCGTTGACGAAGGTGTTCAAGGATTTTTGGCTGCGCGACCGGGCGCGGGCGGTGGACGGCGTGTCGTTCACCATTGAGCGGGGGGAGATTTTCGGGCTGCTGGGGCCGAACGGCTCGGGCAAGAGCACGACGATCAAGATCATCCTGGGGTTGCTCCACCCGACGAAGGGCCGCGTGCTGGTGCTGGACCGTCCGCCGACGGACGTGAAGGTGAAGAAGCGGATCGGGTACCTGCCGGAGGAGAGCTATCTCTACGGCTTCCTGAACGCGCGGGAGACGCTTGATTACTACGGGCGGCTCTTCGAGCTCGACCGGTCGACGCGGCAGCGGCGGATCGACGAGCTGCTGGAGATGGTGGGGCTGACGCACGCGCAGCACCGGCCGGTGCGGGACTACTCCAAGGGCATGCAGCGGCGCATCGGCATCGCGCAGGCGCTCATCAACGACCCGGACTTTTTGATCCTGGACGAGCCGACGACGGGGCTTGACCCGATCGGCACGCGGCAGGTGAAGGACCTGATCATCGAGCTGGGGCGGCGCGGCAAGACGGTGCTGCTGAGCAGCCACCTGCTGGCCGACGTGGAAGACTGCGTGGACCGGATGGTGATCCTGTACGGCGGGCGCATCCGCCGGGAGGGGACGGTCTCGGGCCTGCTCGAGGCGCAGTCGCGGACGACGATCGAGGCGGACGCGCTGGACGAGGCGACGGTCGAGGAGATCGGCCGGGTGATCCGCGAGCGCAGCTCGGGCGAGAAGACGATCCGCCGGGTGGCGGCGCCGCGGCAGCGGCTTGAGGACATGTTCCTCGACATCGTGGCGGACGCGCAGCGCGAGCGCGCGGCCACCAGCGGCGCCATGCACGGCGGGGCGACCGCGGCGTTCCTGCGGGCGGGCGAGGACGAGGGCGTGGAGGGCGAGCGGCTCATCGAGGCCCTGGTTACCGCGGACGCGCCGGAGCCCGCGGCGGCGGCGGGGGCGGGGAGCGGGGCGGGCGGCGGCGACGGCGTGGCCACGGGCCGTGACGCGGCCGCCGAGGACGCGGCGGACCTTCTCGCAAGCCTGACCGGCGGGGACACGAGCCCCGAGGCGCGAACGACGCCGGACGTGTCCACGCGGGCGGGTTCGGCCGGCGCGGCGGGCGCGGCCCGTTCGGCCGGTGGCCCGGCGGGTTCGGCGGGTTCGGCCGGTTCGGCGTCGGGCGGCGACGCGGCGGGCGATGTGGACAGTGACGTGATCCGCTCGCTGCTGGACGGCGACGCGGGGCGGGAGCGTCGGGGATGAAGATCCGCGAATGGCCGGCGGCGCTGGACCGCGTGCAGCATGGGCGGGTGTTCAAGATCGCCGCGTCGGTGGTGCTGGCGCTGCTCACGGTGGGCGGCTTTGCCGCGTACGCGGTGCGCGTGACGAGCACGGCGGTGGACCCGGTGACGCGTGTCTTCGGCGAGCTGACGGCGGAGGAGGCGGCGAACCCGCAGTTCCGCTCGATGGCGGCGCTGGTGACGCAGGCGGGCTCGGGCATCACGGCGGTGGGGCTGGGGCTGGGCGTCGCGCTGCTGGTCGGGCTCGCGGTGATCTGGCTTGGGTTCGCGCTGTCGGGGCTGGGCGTCGCGCTGCTGGCGGCGGGGGTCGCGGCGGGGTTTTATGCGGGCGAGAGCACGACGGGCGTGGTGCTGGTGCTGGGGTCGGCGTCGCTGACGCTGTCGTTCGTGGCGTTGCTGCAGTCGCTGCGGGCGGCGTTCGGGGCGCACACGCCGGTGTTCGCGGTGGCGCGGAACGTGCTGGCCGAGGCGGTGCGGATGAAGATCAGCATCGTCTTCATCGTCCTGCTGATCATCGGGCTGGCGACGCTGCCCTCGCTGATGGACGAGAACCAGCCGCTGCGGTACCGGGTGCAGAGCTTTTTGCAGTACGGGTCCGGGGTGACGTTCTGGACGCTCGCGTTGCTGACGGTGCTGTTCAGCGTGTCGTCGGTGGCGGGGGAGCAACGGGACAAGGTGATCTGGCACACGGTGACCAAGCCGGTGGCGCCGTGGCAGTATGTGCTGGGCAAGTGGCTCGGCGTGGCGGGGCTCAACGCGGTGCTGCTGCTGGTGAGCGCGTCGGGGGTGTTCCTGTTCACGGAGTACCTGCGGGCGCAGCCGGCGCTCAACGAGGTGCGGGCGTACGTGGGGAAGGACGGGACGCCGACGGAGGACCGGATCATCCTGGAGTCGCAGATCCTGACGGCGCGGGTGACGGTGTCGCCGCTGGTGCCGCCGGAGTTTGCGCGGGACGGGGAGAACTTCCGCGAGATCGTGGAGCGGCGGATCGAGAACGAGCGGACGGTTGACCCGAACTTCGGGCAGGACGAGTCGACGATCCACAAGCTGGAAGACGACCTGCACAAGCAGCTGATGGCGATCTTCCGGACGGTGCCGCCCGATCAGCTGCGGTGGTATCTGTTCGAGGGGCTGGAGCGCGCGGGGGCGTCCGGGCGGCCCATCACGCTGGAGTACCGCATCGACGCGGGGGGGAACAGGCCGGACGAGCTGTTCCCGCTGACGTTCGTGCTGCAGAGCGGGGACCGCATCACGCGGCGGACGGGGCCGGGCTTCACGCACACGCTGCCGGTGCCGGCGGACGCGATCAACGATGAGGGGCAGCTCGCGGTCGGCGTGATCAACGGGGCGGAGATGCGGACGGCCGAGGGCGACGCGGTGATCGTGCCGAACGAGGTGGTGGTGACGTTCCCGGAGGAGGGGCTCGCGGTGTCGTACTCCGCGGGGAGCTTCCGGATGAACTTCTTCCGCGTGGCGCTGGTGCTGTGGGTGAAGCTGGCGTTCATCGGCATGGTGGCGGTGTGGGCGGCGACGTTCCTGAGCTTCCCGGTGGCGTCGCTCGTGAGCATGGGCGTGTT
>CAZCBN010000041.1:0-6646 GCA_964496975.1 uncultured Phycisphaeraceae bacterium | reverse complement strand
CGTTCCTCTCCACGGCGGCGGACCTGTACGGCACGACGGACCAGCGGAACAACTTCCAGCTTCACCGGGCGCTGACGACGCCCGTCGCGGCGGCGGTGGGCAAGACGTTCGGCGTGTACGCGGGGCTGTCGCCGATCGAGCGGCTTGTGCAGGGCAAGCTGCTGGCGTGGTCGACGGTCGCGTTCGGCACGGCGGTGCTGATCGGGCTGACGGCGGTGTTTTACGGCCTCGCGGTGATGATCTTCCGCAAGCGGGAGCTCGCGATTTACTCGGGGCAATGACGGGCGATGACGGGCAAGGTCGGGCGATGAGCGGCCGGTCGTGGGGCCTTCGGGTCCCGCGGCGTCGGCGGCAGGAGCGTGGGCATGAACAAGTCGCTCTCGAGGCTGGTGGCGATCGGGGCGCTGGTGGTGGCGCTCGCGGCGTCGGGCGTTCTGGGGGGCGCCATCGCGGCGTCGACGGGGCGGCACCGCCTTGGGTACGCGGATCGCGCGGAGGAGTCGGACCCGCCGCAGGTGGCGGTGGGCATCGCGATGGGGGCGTTCCGCGGGCTGTTCGTGAACTGGCTCTGGATGCGGGCGAACGACCTGAAGGAAGAGGGCCGGCTGAACGAGTCGAACGACCTGGCGCGGGCGATCACGCGGCTGCAGCCGCGGTTCCCGCGCGTGTGGGCGTTCCACGCGTGGAACCTGTCGTACAACATCTCGGTGACGACGCAGACGCCGCAGGAGCGGTGGCAGTGGGTTGAGAAGGGGATCAACCTGCTGCGGCGCGAGGGCGTGCGGGCGAACCCGAACGACCTGCTGATCCACAAGGAGCTGGCGTGGATCTTCCTGCACAAGGTGGCGGGGTACACCGACGACGCGAACCAGTACTACAAGCGCGTGATGGCGGAAGAGTGGACGATCGTGGTGGGCGTGCCACCGCGGCCGCCGGTGGAGAACCGCACGCGCGAGGCGGTGTCAGATCTGTACTGCAGCGCGATGCTGCGTCCCATCGACGAGGCGGCGGACACGGTGAGCGCGGCGATCGCGCGGGAGCCGAGCGTCGCGGGCCTGGTCGAGCGGCTGCGGGCCGCGGGCCTGCGGCCCGACGGGGCGGAGAGCGACGTGTACGAGGCGCTGCGGCGGTACACGCTGCACACGCAGCTCCGGCTGTCGCCGTACCGGGCGGAGATCGAACGCTCCTTCGGCGAGGACAACAAGGCCTTCGCCGCGCTGCTGGATGACCCCGCGAGCAAGGCGGCGTGGGACACGCTGATCCCCACGCTGCGCAAGCGGCTGCTGAGCGACCGGTACAACATGTCGGCCGCGCTGATGATCCGCTACACGCAGAAGTACGGGCCCATCGACTGGCGGCACCCGGCGGGGCACGCGCTCTACTGGGCGGCCCGAGGCGTCGAACGGTCGCTCGGGCGGGTGACGGAGGAGAACAAGCAGGACTTTGACTTCCTGAACACGGACCGCGTCGTCGTGCAGTCGATCCAGGAGCTGTGGCGGAGCGGCGAGCTGTACTTCAACTTCATCGACTTCGCCGCGCGGAACCTGCGGGGCTACTACCAGGCGAGCCCGAACCCGCACTTTGTCTGGGCGTACGGCGAGGTCGCCGAAGAAGTGGCCCGCCGCGGCGGCGTGTTCGAGTCGGACGCGAGGCCGCTGACGGCGTACCGCGCGGGGTACGAGAACTTCCTGCGCGACGTGGTGACGTTCTTCTTCCGCCGCGGCGAGATGGAGCGCGCGGCGCAGTGGCACCAGAAGTTCATCACGCTGCCCGAGCAGACGGTGCACGACCCGGTCGCGCGGCTGCTGCTCGCTTCGAAGACGCTCGAAGAATTCGTGCAGGAGAACCTGAAGGACCGTTTCACGTCGCCCCATGTGGCGGTGAACCAGTTCTACGCGGCGCTGGACGACTCCTTCGCGGCGCTCATCGTCGGCGACGAGGAGCTGTACCGGGCGCAGTTCGACTTCGCGATCAACGTGCACCGGTTCTTCCTGAGCAACCAGCTGCGCGATGTGGTCGCGGCGGGGGGCGACGCCGGGCGCATGGAGTTCCTCGACCGCGACTTCTTCTACCTCGCCGGGACGCGCTTCGCGAACTTCATGGGGCAGCTGCCGCTGTCGGAGGCCGAGCTGCTCTACTTCTACGCGCCGGTCGACCTGCGCCGGTACGCCTACGATCCGCTCGTCGCGGCCCTGAAGGAGACGTACGACAAGAACGCGAAGGAGACGCCCGGGGCGCGGCCGTTCGCCGAGGTCTTCCCCGAGCCGCCGGGGATGGAGGCCTTCCGCGTCGCGATCACGCAGAAGGAACGCGAACGGACCGAGTCGGGCGTCGAGGGCCTGCGGCAGAAGTGATGGCCGCGCGGGTCACCCGGTCGCCAGCTCGCGGCGCGGCGTCATACATCGCGGCTGTGGACCGACCGAGCCGTCCGGACGCCGGAACGTGGCGGTCACGCCCGCGCGTTGACCCTGGCGCGCGGCACCCCGCGGACGCGGTGTCTCTGGACGATCCAGAGTCGCGCCCCGCTGAGCGCCCACCGCGCGCCGAGTGGGCCCGCGCGTTGGGCCATCGCCCGCGCGTCATTCCTAGCATGCCCGTCATGCAGACCGTGCCCGAACATCGCCCCGCGGGGCCGTGGTGGCGAGCGGCGATCGCGCTCGCGGCGATGGCGGTGGCCGCGTGGTGCGCCGGGGTGACCGGCGCGGCCCCGCCTCGGCCGCCGGGCGTGGCCGAGGCAATGCCCGGTTCTGCGCCGGACGTCGCGCTCGACGCTGACCGCGTGCGTGCCCGGCTCGCGGCGTTGGGCCCGAACGAGACCGAGGCCCGCACGGCGTACGAGGCAGCGATCGCCGAGCTGGAACGCGCGGCGACGGCCCGCGCGCTGGCCGAGCGGTACCAGCGTGAGGCCGCCGAGGCCCCGGCGACGCTCGCGACGATCCGCGGCGAGCTTGAGCAACCGCCGGCCGAACGCAAGCCCGAGCACCCGGCGGACGCGACGCTCGCGACGCTGGAGCAGTTGCAGGCCACGGCGCTGGCCGAGCTGACGGCGGTGCGGGCGGCGCTCACGGAAATTGAGAGCGAAACGGCGCGGCGGCAGGAGCGCCGCTCGCAAATGCCGACACTGGTCGCACAGACGCGCCAGCGGGTGGACGAGTTGGTGGACGCCGTCGCGTCGCTTGGCCAGACGGAGGCGGACGACGCGGCGGCGGATGCCCGTCGAACACTGCTGCTGTCCCAGCGCGCGGCGGCGGAGGCGGAGCTCGCGGCCCTCGAAGCCGAGCTCGCGAACGAGGACGCTCGGCGCGACGTGCTGCCGGCGCGTCGCGACCGGGCCACGCGGCGCGTGGGCGAGGCGGAGGCGTACGCCGCCGCGTGGCAGCGTGTCGTGAGCGCCCGGCGGCAGGCGGACGCGGAGGCGGCGGCCGTCGCCGCGGCCCGCATGCGCGGCGAGGCGCTGCGGCAGCACGCCGCGCTCCGCGGGTACGCCGAGGAGACCGAGCGGCTCGCCGCGCTTCGGACCGAGCGCACAGGTCTGCCCGCGCGCATCACCGCGGCGAGCGAACAGGCGGCGGAGTCCACCGCGCGGCTCGCCTCGCTGCGGTCTGACTTCGCCTCGGTCCGCCGTCGCATCGAGGCCTCGGGGCTGAACCGGGCCACGGGGCTGCTGCTCCGCCGGCAGTACGACGCGTTGCCCGAGCAGGACCCGCTCCGCCGCCGGCTGTCGCTCGTCGAGCGCGATCTTGAGGAGGCCGAGTACGCGCTGCTGGAGCGGCAGGACGCGCGGGCCGAGGTGGGGAGCGTTGACGCGGCCGTCCGGGCGATCATGAGGGGCGTTGAGCCGCAGGCGGAGAACCGCGACGACCTGGAGGCCGCGGCGCGGGACCTCGTCATCGCACGGCGAGACCTGCTGGGCGAGCTGGTCAACGACTCGACACGCTACCTCGAGGCGCTGTACGAGCTCGACCTCGTCACCCGGAGCCTGCTGGAGGCGACCGCGGCGTACGAGGCCTTCATCCGAGAGCGCATCCTCTGGGTGCGGAGCATCGCCGGCGATCGCTGGCCTGATCCGGCGGACTTCCGCGCGGCGCTGCGCTTCCTTCTCGGGCCCGACATGTGGTCGCTCGCGTGGCAGCAGAGCGTGCGGCACCACGCGGCGAACCCCGCGACGACGGGGCTCGGTGCGGTCGCTGTCATCGCGGCGTTCGTCGCGTCCTCCGCGGCGAAGCGGCGGCTCGCCCGAATCGCCGAGCTTGTCTCGCGCTCCAAGACCGACGCCTTCTCGCACACGCTCGTCGCGCTCGCGCTGACGGTGGTCGCGGCGTCGGCCTTCCCGGCGCTGCTCTGGTACGCGGGCCTGCTCGTAAAGGGCGACGGGGAGGTGCCGCCGGGGGCGCTCGCCGCGGCATCGGGCCTGCAGGTCGCCGCGGTGATCGTCCTGCCCATCCGCCTGCTGTCGCAGCTCGTGCGGCCCCGCGGGCTGGCAGACGCGCACTTCCGCTGGCCGGCGGCGGCGCTGGCCGTCATCCGCGGGCACATGCGCTGGTTCACACCGGTGGCGGCGGGGGTCGTGGTGGTCGTCGTCGCGATGGACCACCCGGGGGAGGAGGCCTACGCCGCGTCGCTCGGCCGCGTCGCGTTCACCGTGGGCATGGTGGCGTTCACGGTGCTCATCGCGCGGACGCTCCGGCCGGACGGCCCCGTGCTCGCCGAGTTCTTCCGGCGCAACCCGACGGGATGGTCGCGCCGCCTGCGCTTCGTGTGGTTCCCGCTCGCGGTGACGGCCCCGCTCGGCTTCGCGACCGTCTCGTGGCTGGGCTACGCGTACACGGCGACCCGGCTCGAGAGCCGGCTTGAGGACACCATCGCCCTCGGCATCGGGCTGCTCGTTTCGAACGGAGTGCTGCTGCGCTGGCTCTTCATCGCGCGGCGTCGCGTCGCGATCGACGAGGCCCGCCGCCGGCGCGACCAGGCCCTCGCCGAGGCCGCGCAGCCCGAGGCCGGCCGGCCCGCCGAGAGCAGCATGCCCGCGATCGACGAGGACAAGCTCGACTTGCCCGCCATCAGCGAGCAGACGCGGCGGCTCTTCAGCACCGCCATCGCCGCCGCGGCGCTGCTCGCCCTGTTCGCGATCTGGGCCGACGTGCTGCCGGCCCTGCGGATGCTCGACCGCGTGGAGATCTACCCCAGGCTTCGCCTGCTCGAGTCGTTCAACTCCGAGCGCCTCCCCATCCTCGAGCCCGCCGGCAGGCCGGGGTACGGGGCCTCGGCGAGCGGAGGGGCCGGCTCGGGCGCGCCGGCGCCGGCCTCGACGCCGGCTCCGTCGCCCGGCGCCGGGAGCGACGCCCCGACCGCAGCGCCGTCGCTCCCGGGTTTGCCCGCGGTGGACACCTCGGCCCCGGCGGAGGCGGCGGCGCCGGTCGCCGTGACGCTGGCCGATCTGGGCGCGGCCCTACTTGTGCTCATCGCGACCTCGGTCGCCTTCCGCAACCTGCCCGCGCTCGTCGAGATCTCGCTGCTGCAAAGGCTCCCGCTCGACGCGGCGAGCCGCTACGCCATCAGCACCGTGCTCCGCTACCTCATCGCCATCGTCGGCGTCGCGGCGGCGTTCGGCGCCGTGAACATCTCCTGGTCGCGCGTGCAGTGGCTCGCCGCGGCGCTCACCTTCGGTCTCGCCTTCGGGCTCCAGGAGATCTTCGCCAACTTTGTCTCGGGCCTCATCATCCTCGCGGAGCGTCCCATCCGCATCGGCGACACCGTCACCGTCGGGTCGGTCAGCGGCACCGTGACACGCATCCGCATGCGTGCCACCACCATCACCGACTGGGAGCGCAAAGAGCTCATCATCCCCAACAAGACCTTCATCACGGGCGAGGTCATCAACTGGACCCTCTCCGACTCGGTCCTCCGCCTCACCGTCGCCGTCGGCCTGGGGTACGCCGCCGATATCCGCCGCGCCGAGTCGCTGCTGCTGGAGATCGCCGCGGGGCACCGCGACGTGCTGAAGGACCCCAAGCCCTACGTCGTCTTCGCCCGCTTCGGCGACAGCACGCTCGACTTTGAGCTGCGTGTCTTCATCCCGCACGTCGACCGGCTGCTCACCGTGCGGCACGACCTGCACATGCGCATCACCGAGGCCTTCCGCGTCGCGGGGCTGGAGATCGCCTACCCGCAGCGCGAGGTGCACATCCGATCGGTCGGCGAACTCGCCGGCCTCACCCCGCCACGCGGCGACCGCTCAGACACCTGAACCCCCGCCGCCCGGCGAAACGGGACCGCCTTCCCCTACCCGCGGGATGGGCTTGCCGTGCGGGTCCGTGTCGGCGATCGCGTCCGGCATGACGGGCAGATGTTCGAGCACCTCGGCCGGGGCGTGAACGTGGTCGGCCGCCAGGCCCGCCTCGTCCACGAGATACCGCTCCCAGAGCCGGTGCCGCCGCACCACCCGCTCCGACTCGGCGACCCCGGCCTCTGTGAGCCGGGGGCCCTCGGGCCCGGTCCCCGACACGAGCCCCGCGCGCCGGCACGCCGCCACGCCGCGGCGCGCGTGCGATGCGCCGAGGCGCAGCCGCAGCGCTCGCCGGCTCAGCGCCGCCTCCGGCTCGCGCACGGGCCCGCCGCCGGGCGACTCGCGGGCCCGGTACAGCGC
>CAZCBN010000040.1:0-25175 GCA_964496975.1 uncultured Phycisphaeraceae bacterium | reverse complement strand
TCGCTATCGGTCGTCAAGGAGTACTTAGCCTTGGAGGGTGGACCCCCCATCTTCAACCCGGGTTCCCCGAGCCCGAGCCTACTCTATGGGCTATAGACCACTACAGGACTTTCACCTTCTCTGGTCCGGCATTCCAACCGGTTCGTATGTGGTCGTCCGCTTTCGCTCGCCGCTACTCACGGAGTCGCTGTTGCTTTCCTTTCCTCCAGGTACTGAGATGTTTCAGTTCCCTGGGTTCGCCTCGCACGCCTATGCATTCAGCGTGCGATACCCTTGCGGGTGGGTTTCCCCATTCGGAAATCCTAAGATCACAGCTTGGTTACCAGCTCCCTTAGGCTTATCGCAGGTTCCAACGTCCTTCATCGCCTCTTGACGCCAAGTCATCCCCCGTGCGCCCTTGTTGGCTTGTCCACTCCTGCCTGACGCCGCGACCGGACTACGCCCGGGCGAACCCGAACGAACCAACCGCACCAGCACGCAGAAGCACAAAGACGTCCCTGGGTCGCATTTCAGTGGGGCGATTTGACCCCTTGTGGATATGCCTGGCGAACCAAGCTCCACGGGTGACACGGCGAACCGCTCACCCTCCCAGGACCGTCTACCCGCGGCGTGCAGTTCTACTGCCACGCCCGGGCGCCAGCCTTTTTTCGCGCTGCGAGAATGCTCGCATTACGTTCCACCTCGCCCTGCTCCGACTCCGACGGAAGACCTCTGCCAATGCAGATTTCTCGATATGTGAGTCGGTGGCGGGTGGATGTTCCACTCGTCGTTATCCGGTTGTCAAAGAGCGCTCGCCACACCTCGCCACCGGCGGGATGGGCATTGGCTTGCCATTTTTCCGTCCTTCGGCCAGCTCCCGCGTTCACCGCGGAGGCCGGTCTTTTTCGGAGAAGTGGCGAGGGGATGCTAGGCATCAACCTCGTGCGGTCAAACTCGCTTCACTCATTTTGCAGCATTGCGTTCAGACAGACCACCGATTCCACCACGCGCAAAGTTTGCGGAACCCCCCACCTGTAGAAGAAGCCCGCTTCCCACCACCACATCTCGACGGAGCAGCACCCCAGCACCCCCGCCATGCCCCGAGCCAGCGACGCAAATCACCAGCACGCGCTCGGCCCAATCAAAGCCCTATCAAGAACAATGCCCGCAGACAATCCCTCGTAATGGGGATCGTCTGCGGGCAGAGTCTTCCTGTCACGCCTTCGCCAGCGCCGGACTCAGGGTGCCACGGCCCACAGGCGGTTCAGCGTCGCCTTCTCGCCGGCTCGGGCCGACACCGAGACCTCTCGGTACGCCGTCAGGGAGCGGTCGTCGCTCGGCCTCCGGATCACGATGCCGGCCAGCGGGTCAAAGAAGTATGCCTCGTGCGTGTCCGCCACCCGAGCCCCCTCCTGGGCCCCGGGGATGGACGCCACGTCGAGCAACGCCACGCCCAACCGCAGCGGCAGCCGCTCCGCCACGGCCGTCACGCCCGGGGGAAGCTCCGGCGGCGTGAGCTCCTCGCCCGGCTCGGTTGAGGGTGTGCCCCCGCCACCAACCGTCGCCGGCGGCTGGGCCGGGCCGCCGGGGGCGAACCGCCCGCCCCCGCGTTCCTCGTCGCGCTGATTCGGCGGCGGCGCAAACGTCGTCGGCTGCGGCGTCGCCTCCCCGGTCCTCGCCCGATAATCCGCGAGCTCCGCGTAGTAATCGCGAAGCGCCGCCTCGTCCACGCCGGCGACGTCAAAGGTCACAAGCCCCTCGGGCAGGCGGAAGTCGGCCCGCACCACATCGCCAGGCTCGAGCGTCGCCGTCTGCCGGCGGTAATACCCGTAGTACATCCGGTAGACCTCGGCCGTCGCCGTGGGGATGGACTTGCCCAGTTCCCCCGCGTCCGACGCCGCCGTCACGAAGTAGTAGCTGGCCCGCCCGACCTCCACCGGATCGCTCCACTCCGACCACGGCGACGCAACCAGCGGCTGCCCCGCCAGCGCGAGCATCTCCGCGTCCTCGGTGCCGAGCGACCGCTCCCGCTGGAAGAGCGGGTTGTTCACCAGCACGCGAAGGCGATACCGGTACACACGCCCCGGCTCCACGCCCGCGTCGTGCGACCACACCGGGTACGCGGTCGACGAGAGCAGCCGCTCCCGCGCCTCGCCGAAGCCGGACGACACGATGCCGCCCCGGCTGTCGGGCGAGGCGAACCCGGCCCCCAACCCACCTGTCCCGCCTGTCCCGCCTGTCCCGGCCGTCGCGTCCGCCGGACGCTCGACCAGTTGGTTCTGCTCCGTCCGGTCAAAGCCCAGCTCGGCGAGCCGGGCGTCGAGCCGCTCGATCTCCGCCCGCTCGTCCGCGATCCGCGCCTCGAACTGCTGGCGGAACCGCTCCTCGGGCGTCAGCCGCTGCCGATCGTCCGTGGGATCGGGCGCCGGGCGTGCCGACGGCGGCCGCCCGCCGCCGCCCGCGCGACGTCCCCCACCGCTCTCGCGCGACGCCGGCTCTTCGCGCTGCCGCGGCCCTTCCTGCATCCGCCGCTCGAGGTCGGCGATCCGCTCCTGCGTCCGCACCACGTCGGCGACCACGCCCGCGGCCTCGTCCGCCGCGACGGCCCGCGCGTCGCGCACCGCCACCTGCGTCGGCGCCACCCACGAGGGCCCCGAGATCATCGGGAACATCGGCGGGCGCGACACCAGCGACGGGTCCGCCGCCGCGAGCCGCGCGAGGTCGCGCAGTTCGTCCAGCGAAAGCGAGCCCCACGTCATCGTCTCGGCCGCGGCCGTCTGCGCGGCGCCGAACGTGCCCACCGGCGCACGCCACGACGTCTTGCTCGGGTCGGCCAGGCCCTCGAGCAGCTCGGGCCACCACGCGGGCTGCGGCACCACCGAGGCCTCGCCCCAGCTCCCGTCCGCGAGTTGCTCCTGCCGCTCGACCTCCACGTCCAGCACTTCCACGCCGCCCGACCACCAGCGCAGCGGCACGGGCCGCCGCCCCTCGTCCGCCGAGCGCAGCGCCGCGTCCAACGCGGTGCCGTCAAACGCCACCTCCACGCTCACCACCGGCACGTCGTAGGGCTGGCTCTCGGGCAGCAGCGCCGCGATCGCGGGGTACCGCGCCGCGAACGCCGGGTCGGCCGTGCCCCACTGGCTGGTCGCCAGCGGCTTGCCCGGCGCCGGCACGCGGGCCGCCATCACCGGCCCCGTCGCCGCCGCGTCGCCCGACACCTCGATCGCCACGCCGCGGCCCAGGGCCGCGACCCGCCCGCCCTCGGGCGTCGCCGCCGCGGCCAGGGCCGCCTCAAACCGCTCGCCCAGCGCGGGCGTCGTCAGCTCGGGCAGGCTGGGCGTCTCGTCCTGCAACTGCCCCAGCAGCGTCGTCGCCTCGGTCTCGAGCGACGCGAACACGCCGCCCGGCGGCACCCGCTTCCCGTTGCCCACGTCCACCGAGTTCGGCGACCCCACGAACTGCCACGCAAGCCCCGCCAGCAGCCCGATCGCCGCGACACCGAGCACCATCTTCTCGACGTGCTGCTCGACCGGATGAATGCCCTTCAACTTCATCGTTCACCTCGCTCCAACCGCCAACCCGCCCAGCCCAACCCAGGCCAGCCCAGTCCGACCCAGGCCAGTCCACTCCAGCCCCAAACCCCACCACGCCCGCCGCGCCACGCGCGCCCAAGAGCCCCGCGAGCCCCCCCGCGGGCCCCGCGGACCATCCACCTCAGGGCTGCGCGCCCTCCTCCGCCACCTCGTCCACCGGCGCCTGCACGCCCAGGGCCGTCTGCACCGCCGCGGGCATCGCGTCCACCGTCCACTGCCGGAGCCAGATCGTCTCGATGTCCAGCGTCACCCGCACCACGTGCTCGTCGCCGTAGTAGTACCCCTGCGCCAGGTCGCTCCAGACGTCGACCTCCTGCGCCTGCATCCCCACCACGGTCATCAGGTTCGTCTCACCGATCGCCCGCACCAGCCGCGGCAACCGCTCCGACGCCACCACCGCCGTCAGCAGCACCCGCCGCGCGTCGTACACCTGGTTCTCAGGCCCGCTCGCGTGCCCGGTGAACGCCGGCGCAAACGGCCCCGTCGCCCCACCGCCCGACGACGGGTCGCTGCCGAAGCCCGGATCCGCCCCAAACCCACCGCCACCGGCCACCCGGCCCGACGGCGGCGGCGGCGCGCCGTAGCTGCCCTCCTCCTCCTCGCGACCCCGCCCGCCGAACGACGCCGGCCCGCCGCCCGCGAACGGGTCCGCGCCCCCCGCGTCCGCGCTCGGCAGCGGCAGCGCCTCGATCCGAATCGCGTCGATCCGCTTCACCGTCGACCGAGGCGTCTCCGTCAGCAGCCCCGCGTCGTCCGTGTTCGCCCGCTTCACCGCCGCGAGCACGTCCTCCACCACCCAATAGTCCGCCTGCCAGTTGAACGCCTGCGCCAGCCCGGGCCGCCCGGCCGGGTCCGTCCACCCCAGCACCGGCACCACGCTGAAGCCCTCGGCCGCAAAGCCCGCGGGCCCGCCCGCCGGCGGAGCCCCGCCTGCGCCACCGCCCACCCCGCCACCGGCCGACGCCGTCAACGCCAGCGCCGCCCGCGTCGGCACGCCCGTCAGCACCTCCACCGGATCGGCGTACAGCGACAGCTCCTCCGCACGGCTCACCGCCGCCGAGAGCCGCACGTCGCGCAGCTTCGCGCTCAGCGCCGCCTCGTCCTCGGGCTTCATCGTCCCGGCGGCGTCCGCCAGCTTGTCCCGCTCGCGCTCCGCCGTCTCAAAGACGCTCCGCGCCACCTCCAGCGCATCCGCCGGCCCGCCCGCGTTCACGCCCGCGAAGAGCCGCTCGTAGACGGTGTGCCCGTCCTCGCCCAGCGCGATGCCCTCCAGCAGCTCGTCCACCAGCCGCCGCTCTTCCCGCGGGTTCTCCGCCTTCGGGAACAGCCCCTTCAACAGCACCCCGCGGCCCGCGAGGTTCAGCCCGACCGCCCGCGTGATCACCGCGTCGATCTCCGCCTGCCGCTTCGCGCGCTCCGCCTTCACCCACTCGCTCACGCGGGCGTTCGGCGGCCGCGACAGCTCCGGCAGCGTCTCGTCCTCGCTGATCTTCGGGATGACGTACGTCACCC
Organism: uncultured Phycisphaeraceae bacterium; assembly: GCA_964496975.1. GTDB lineage: Bacteria > Planctomycetota > Phycisphaerae > Phycisphaerales > UBA1924 > CAZCBN01. The sequence continues at coordinate 20,091 of CAZCBN010000040.1, read as the reverse complement.
GCTGCGCGCCCGTGAACTTGCTCTTCTCCTTCTTGAACTCTTCCTCGAGCCCCTTGCGGATCGACCCGTTCCAGATCACCGCGCCCGCGATCCCCGCCGCCGGCAGCACCAGCGTCAGCACCGCCAGCACGACGATCAGCACGTTCGACTTGAGCCACTTCAGAATCGCCGGCATCATCCCTGGTTCTCCTCCCCGCCCGTCGCCGCCACCGGCTCGGGCAGCAGCAGCGCCCAACGCAGCACAACCGTCGCACCCGCCGGCCCAACCGGAGGCGCCGCCACCGGCGCCAGCGACTCCAACTTCTGCAACAGCTCCGTCTCGCTCACCTCAGGCTCCGCCCCGCCCGAGGCCGGGGCCGCCGCCCCGCCCCACGCCGGCGGCGCCGCGAACCCTCCCCCAGGCGGCGCCCCCGGAGGCCCACCCGCAAACCGGCCGCCCCCCCGCTCCTCCTCACGCCCAAAGCCCGGAGGCGCCGCGGGCCCGCCCCCGCGTGCCCCGCCGAACGTCACCCGCGACCCGGCCGGCGCCGCGCCGCCGAAGCCCGCGTTCGGCGCCGTCTGCCCCGCCAGCACCACCTCCACCCCGTCCTCCGGCACATACACCGTGTACGGCACGCCCTCGCGCGTCGCGTTCGCCCGGAGCCACGCCGCGAGCGTCTCGCGTGCGAACCGCCGCGCGTCCGGGTGCCCCGTCCGAAACTCCGCCGTCACCATCACCCGCCGCCGCTTCGTGATGTCGATCTGCTCGGTCTCGGGCCCGTCCGTGCCCGCGCCCCCTTCGCCGCCCTCACCCGAGGGCTGCTCCTCCCCCTCCGCGCCGTACGTCGGCTCCTCGGCATACGTGGGCTCGGCGAACGGGTCGCCCTCGCCCGCCGCCGCCGGTACCTCGTACGCCGTCGCGAGCCGCACCAGCGTCAGCGGCGTCGCCGCCACCTCCGCCGGCACGCTCTGCCCGGCCGCCGCCTCAACCGCCGCCGCCGTCAGCAGCCCGAGGTCGCGCGACAGGTTCGCCATCACCTCGGGCGTCGTCGCCAGCGCGACGATCTTCGCCGCCGTCAGGTCGCCCTCGGCGCCTTCGGTCAGCCCCTGCGAGTTCGCCTCGCCGCTGAGCTGCCCCGCCAGCGACACCGCCCGCGCCACGCTCTCCGCCCGCGTGGCCGACGCCACCGCCGACGAGTCCAGCAGAGGCCGCAGCAGCATCACCGCCCCCGTCGCCGCCGCCACGCCCGCCGCCGCGCCGAACCACACGCGCTTGCGCTTCCACATGCTGTCGCGCAGCACCGCCACCGGCATCACGTTCGCGTTCAGCGTCCCCCGCCCGAGCCCCTGCAGCGCGAGCCCCACCGCCGTCGCCAGCCCCCCGGCCGCCGCGTCAAACTCCGACTTCCGCGGGCCCTCCACCGTCAGCCGCTTGAACTCCTCAAGCCTGTACACCTCGATGCCGAGCTGCTGCTTCAGATACTTCCGAAGCCCCGGCAGCTGGAACGTGCTCCCCACGCCGATCAGCCGCTTGATCTCCGCCCCCGGGTGGCTGTTCTGATAGAAGCCCATGCGCCGCTGCACCTCCTGCACCAGGTCGGTGAACACCGGCCGCATCGCCTGAAAGACATGCCGCGCGTGCTTGGTCTGCTCCGCCTCGCGCTTCAGCTTCTCCGCCTTGCTGTAGCTCAGCTTGAACGAGCCCACCAGCGCATCGGTGAACGCGTGACCGCCCACCGGGAACGTCGCGACCCACACCCGCCCCTGGTCGGCGAAGATCAGGTCCGTCGCCGTCGTCCCCACGTCCATGATGATCGTGCCGGGCGTCTTCTCCGTGAACTCAAGGTCGTACGCCAGCGCGTTGTACACCGCCACCGGGCTCAGCGTCGCCAGCTCCGGCGTCAGCCCCACGTCGTTCAACTGCGCCAGCTTCTCCATGATCTTCGCCCGCGTCACCGCGAAGATCCCCACCTCCACCTCGGGCGAGTCCGGGCTGACAAACGTCTGATAGTCCCACTCCACGTCCGTGATCGGGAAGGGGATCTGCTGCACCGCCTCGAACTTCACGATGTCCGGGACCTTCTTCTTCTCCACCGGCGGAAGCTTCGCGAACCGCGCGAAGCTCTGGTGCCCCGGCACGCTCACCGCCAGCGTCGCACCGCTCAGGTCCCGCTGCGACACGAGCGCCCCAAGCGCCACCCGCACCGCGTCGTCCACGTCCAGGTCCGGCGTGCTCAGCACCTTCGGGTGAGGGATCACCGCGAAGTCCGCCACGCTCACCCGACCCTCGTCGGCCTCCAGCTTCACGGCCTTCACCGCGCCCGCCCCGACCTCGATGCCCCAGCACACGTTCGTCGCCATGCCAGCACCCCTGCCGTTCAAGGGTCTCCGCGCCCCATCCGGACGCACGGACCCATCGCCGTTCTTCCCAAAGCCACCCGCGTCTCAAAGCCACGCACGTCCCAAAGCCACCCGCCGACGCCCCGCACCGGCCGTCGCCAACGCAGGTCTACCCGATCCCTTTCGTCCACGCCCAGCCCCGGCTCGTCCCAGCCCCTCCCCCGTGACGAGCCCGTGACCAAACCCCGCGCGATCCTGCGCAGCCATCCCGGCGCGGGCGCGTCCTTACGCCGTCATCACCATCGCCGCGTGCGACACCAGCGTCGTCCCCTGCTGGTCCACCGCCGCCACGTAGTTCAGCAGCCGCACCTTCGTCGGCTTCGCCAGCTTCAACGCCGCCACGAGCGCCCCCACCGAGCACCACCGCGTCGGGTTCTGCTGCCACGCCATCGACGACACCAGGTCGTCCCCCCGACCCTCCAGCACCGTCTGCACCATCTCCCGGTCGTGCGACGTGATCCGCTCCAGCTCCGCCTTCCCCTCCGCCGTCTCCCCCGACAAAACCACCTGGTCCCCAAACGCCGGCCCGCAGTGCGACAGGTCCGCCGAGCACACGATCAGCGTCCGCCCCCCCACATCCGCCAGCGCGCCCTCCATCGCCCCGACAAACTCCGTAAATCCAACCCCGTTCCCGTCGTAGCTCTCCCCGTTGTTCACCGCCGGGTCGTGGATCAAAATCCCCAAAACCGGGATGTACCCCCCGTCCCCGCCCCGCCCCAAGCAGTGCTGGATCCACGGGATCTGCAACTCAATCGAGTGCTCCCGCTCGTGGTCGTACCGGTGCTCCAGCACCCGCTCCACCAGCGGCGACCCCAGCCGGGCCTGCAACGCCGCCAAAAGATCCCCCGCAACCGGGCTCACGCCGATCGGCGACTCATACCCCTTGTTGCAGGCACACACCCCCGTGGACTGCCCAAAGTGATTCGTCCCCAGAATCAGCACCCGGTCCGGCCGATCCGCAACCCGGAGCCTCCCCCAGATCTGGGCATAGTTCATCCACCCCCGCATGTAGTCGATGTGCGGCGCCACCACCGCCGCCGGCAGCGCATCAAAGCTGGGGTCCGGCGCGTTCTTCAGCGACGCGTCGATCCACCGGTCCAGCATCGCCGCCAGCTCGGTCCCGCCGTGCTCCAGCTTTTGGGCCTCGGTCGCCTGCTCGCCGTACTTCTGCATCACCAGCGCGTCCGCCACCTGGGCCGTCGAGCCCGGCGGCAGCGTCTCCGACGCGTCAAAGTCGGCCCGCATCTTCGCCATCAGCGCGTCAAACGTCGGCCCAAAGATCAGCCCCGCGTCGTCAAGCTGCGCGACAAGCTGCTCCAAAAACGGCCGCTGCAGCCCCCGACCGATCTCCGCCACGATCTGGTCCAGCCCACGCGACCCATCCATCAACGGCAGGACAAAGCGCACTTCCTGCGCCGTCGCGACGATCTTGGGCGAGATCTGCTGCGAGTCCGCCAGCCCCAAAAACACGTGCTGCTTGCCGTCCGGCGTCTGGGCCGGCATCGGGAACCCCCGCAGCGGCCTCAGCCTGGGCCGCTCCATATGCGGGGCACCCGGCACAAACCGGGGCTGAGAAGGCTGCTGTTCGGGTTGACGGCCCAAACCGGGCTGATCAGAAGCGTCGGCCATGTCGCGTGCACCATCCGAGAGCGAGGAATCCATCGCGGTGCAGCAGCGCCTGCCGAACCCGCCTTGCCCAGAGTTTAGGAACTTCCCCGATCGCCGGGGCCGGGCGGGGCGTCGGCGGGCCATCGGTCGGGCGTCGGCGCTGGACCCATGCCGGAGGGCGTCTACAGTTGCGGTCCCGCTGGGCCCACGCTGGGCCGCATCCGGGGCGGAACGCCGATGGGCCGCGGGGCCCTTCCGACCTCCGAACGAACGAGCCCGAGCGCTCGCCGGCGTCGGCAACGCCACGCGGACGACAGCCCGTTCAGGCACACTGACGCAACACCCTGACCCGACGGACAGGCCACCACATGACGACCACCGCCCCCGCTTCCACGCCCGTCTCGAGCCTCGCCGCCGGTCAAACCGTCCGGTGCACCGTCCTCCGCGAGCCCCGGGCCGAGGGCGCCGTGAAGACCATCGAGCGTCTGATGCGTCGCGACCCCGCCGCCGTCCGCGGCCTGCGTCGCGCCCAGGAGCTCCGCGAGCGTCGCAAGAACCGCTACGTCCGCGGCAACCGCTGGTGGGTCGCCCGCGAGAAGCCCGCCCGCATCGTCCGCGTCGCCCCGGGCAAGACGTGGACCATGCCCTTCACGTTCGACATCGCCCCGGACCTCTCGTCCGTGGCCGACTATCTTTCCATCGAGCGGGCCTAACCGGCACCACCCGCGACCCCTCCGGGTCGCGTCCGTGGCACCCAGTCCCACCCGGTGCCTGCCGCACGCTCGGAGCACCCGCCATGCTGTCATTCCGTGCCGTCGTGTCGCTGCCCTGCCTCGCCGGGGTGCTGTTCGTTGCCGCCTGTGGCAAGTCGCCCGCGCCTGACGCAGCCGCCGACCCGCTCACCGCCCCAGACCAGACCTACGTCGGCATCAAGGGCCGCGTCGTCAGCCTGCCGAGCGACAGCGTGCCGCCCACCGACCTTGTCATCGCGCACGAGGACATCCCGGGCTTCGTCGGCCGCGACGGCAACGTGCACCAGAACGCCGACGGCACCGCCGGCATGAAGGCCATGCAGATGCCCTTCCCCGACCTCGCGCCGGGACTCTCCCTCGAAGGCCTGCAGCCCGGCGACCCGATCCAGTTCACCTTCGCCGTGAAGTGGACCAAGACCGGCGTGCTCTACCGCGTGACCGACATCGCCGAGATGCCGGGCGAAACGCCGCCCGCGCCGACCCAGCCTGCGCCAGCCCAGCCCGCGCCAACGCAGCCCTGACCTCCGCAGCCGAGCGCCGCGCCTCGCGGGCACTCATACGACGATCCGCGATCAGGAACGCGACGACGCGGAGTCGCGAAGGTCGCCGTGCGCGGCAAAGGCCCTGAGACAGACGACCCGGGGTGCCTCGCCGCACGACACGGTGTCTCGGCGCGCAACGACCTCCCGCGGCCTCCGCGCCCCCACTCCGCCCCTCCGCGTTCGCCGTTGCATCGCGACCGTCGCGTGCCGCCTTCGCTTCTGTGAGAAACGCTCCGCCGACGCCCGTCACTTCCCTGCGCAGCCGCACGGCACGATCAGGTCCGCCGTCGCCGAGGCGGGCAAGCGGTCGGCGCAGCGGCACAGCTCGGTGTGCAGCACCGAGCGGTAGTGCGCGAGGCGCACCGCCGCGTCATCCAGCCCCGAGCCAAAGGTGCGATTGGGGTCGTTGTAGATGAGCCGCACGGGCAGCTCGCCGACGCGCAGGCCGTTGGCGGCGATCTGCACCCAGAACTGCATGGGGAAGGCGTAGCCGTTGTCGGTGAGACGGAGCAGGGGCAGTGCGCTCACGCGGTGCGCCTTGAAGCCGCAGAAGGCGTCGGTCAGGCCGCCGCCGAGCAGCGGGCCGAGGCGGCTGTTGATCTCGGCGGTGATGGTCTTGTTGATCGCGCGGCGGTCGGCCGGGGCCTCGCCCACGCGGGGCAGGCCGTCGCTCATATAGCGCGAGCCGGAGATGATGTCGAGGTCGTCGCGCTGCGCCGCGGCGAGGAAGGCCGGGATCGACGCCGGCTCGTGCTGCTCGTCGCAGTCCATCGTGATGAGCCAGTCAAACTTCTTCGCGTGCGCGCGCCGAAAGGCGTTCACGAGGCTGTGCCCGTAGCCCGCGTTGCCCTCGTGGCGGATGATGTCGAGGCCCAGCCGCGGGGCGAGCGCGTCGAGCAGCTCCGAGGTGCCGTCCGTTGAGCCGTCGTCAATCACCAGGACGTGCTCGGCGTGGGCCCGGATGGCGCGGAGCACGCGCTCGGCCGTGCGCACCTCGTTGTACACCGGCACCGCGATGAGCGTGCGCGGGGTTCCGGTTGGGTTGCCGGCTGGGGTGCCGGCTGGGTTGCTCCAGAGCATGCGACGGGCTCCCGGTGCGAGGATGATGCCGTGGGCTGTGGTGCAACACGCCGCGGGGTCGCCCGCGGCCGGGGCCCCACCGGGCAATCGCGCCTGACCGCCCGGTATTCGCGCGGGCTCCCGGTTTGGATGTTCCCCCGACAAAACGCCTGTCGCGCCGACGCAACCGGGCGAACGGCCCACAAACGCGGGCGGTCGGGCGGGCGGTTGCCCAGGCACCTGGGCTTAGGTGGCTCGGGGCCTCGGGGCGGCCGCGGGGCCTGTTGGGGTGCCGGACGAGGACGCGTTGGGCCCGGCGGGGGTGGCCGACTCCGACCGCGCCAGACTGGTAAACGCACGGAACCCAAACGGAACCGAGGCGTCGGGCGGGTCGCCTCGGCCGTTCTGGGGCGACTGCGAGGCGGCGGACTGCTCGAGCTGGCGGATCAGTTCGGGCGTCAGGCTGTGGAAGCCGCTGATCTCGTGCAGAGGCAGCGTGAAGATCTCGCCGCCGGGCGTGCGGATCTGAAAGACGGTGCACTGCACGTCGGTGGCGAGCATGCGGTCGGCGGCGGAGGCCGAGGGCCCCGCGGGCAGGCTGCACGCAAACACCGGGAAGACGTCGGCGATGGCGATCCGCTGCCCCAGACGGGTGATGACCGCGAGCCGGCCGTCGAACATCTCGTGCGTGGGGTTGACGCCGGTGACAGCGCCCGAGGCGCGGGCGTTGATGCGTCCGCCCGCGGCGGCGGCGGCGGCGGCGAGACTGGACAGGATCTCGCGGATGACGTTCTGCCAGAACAGGTCGCGACGCTCAACGATCGTGAGCGCACGGTCTGGGGTGGTCGCGAGGGCGGACGACACGGTCCGGGGGGCCTCAGAGCCGGCAGGTGACGCGGCGTGCATGGGCGGAGCGTAGGGCCCCTGACATGGAAGCGCGGTGCAGACCGCACCGACCCACCACCCGGCACCGGCCCTACCGCATGCCCAGACCGCCCGAGCGGGGCATCCGCACCACGCCGCAGAGTCTCCGCCGGCGCGCACGCGCCGAGTCGGTGAACGCCTCAGCGAGCCCCCGCGTGGGCCGATAGGCCGGACGCGGAGGTGCGTTGTATGGCGACCGACACCCGTTCGTTCCATCATGTGAAGGCGCTGCTCGGGCGGCTGGACCGCTCGATTGACGAGGCCCGCTCCAAGCGGCTTCGGACAGACAGCCCTGTCTCTCCGTCGGGCACCCCCAAGCCCGAGGCCTCGCCGGCGGCGCCGGGGCCGCTGGACACGCTGGTCATCGGGCGGAGCGGGGGCACCTCGGCGGCGACGCCGGCACCCGAGACGCGGGGGACGGCGGGTGGATCGAACAGCGGGACGGGGCCTTCCGCGGCGACGCCGGTGGCGGCGCCGCCGGTGAGGGCGTCGCCCTTCGGACGGGCCCGGCCGCTGCGGTCGAGCCTGCCGGGGGCGGACGGGGTGCTGCCGCGGGTGTGATCGGCGCGGCGGGGGATCGCGAAGTCGATGCCCCGGGACCGGGCGGGGTTTGCTCGATCGACACGCTGGGCTAGCATTGCAGCCGCGGGCAAGGGCCGGCGGCGTTTGTGCGTTGGCGTTTGTGGGGCAAAGCAGGCCCTGCGGGCGCGGGCTTGGGGGATTGGTGTAACGGTAGCACGACGGATTCTGATTCCGTTAGTCAAGGTTCGAATCCTTGATCCCCTATTTCGAGTCGAGCGTGGTGCAAGTCGAGCGTGCCGGGGCCGGGTGGGAGGGCTTCGGGCGGTGCCGTGGCTTCGCGTCCTGCGCGCCGCACGACGGCCTGTGCCGGGCGGGATCGCGGACGGATGCGTTGACTGATTGAGAACGTGTCGCAACTGGGCTACAACTGATCTGCAAGTTGGCGAGAAGTTGGCGACAACGGGGCTGCGGCGTGCGGCCCGGCCCGGGCAACTCGGCCTGGGCGGGGCGACGCGGGGCTCGGCGGATGGCTCGACTCGCGCGGCGGCTGGTGTGCCGATCGGCGTCGGTCGACTGGGGCTTGGCATGACGGCGGTGATGGATGCCAGCGTGGTTCGGTCCCGGGCGTCGCGGCCGGGGGATCTGGTCGGGCCGCCGGTGGCTGTGCGCGCGGAGATCGTCGATGCGCCCGGGCCGGACGACGGCGCGCGGCGTGCCGCGGGGCCGGTCGGGGAGGCGCGGGGCGTGCGGGTTCACACGTCACGAGCGGTGCGCTGGCCCCTGGCGAGCGTGGGCGTGGCGTGCGTCGGGCTCGGGGCGATCGGGGCGTTTGTGCCCGGGATGCCGACGACGGTGTTTTTGGTGGTGGCGTGCTGGTGCTTTGCGCGGAGCTGCCCTTGGCTTGAGGCGCGGCTGGTACGCGTGCCGCTGTTCGGGCCCTTCTTGAAGTACCTCCAGCCGGGCGTGGTGATGCCGCGGCGGGCGAAGATCGCGTCGATCGCGGTGATGTGGGTGTCGGTGGGGGCGAGCTGCGTGTGGATGCTGGCGGCGGGCGCGCCGTGGTTCGCGGCGGCGTTCACCGTCGTGCTCGCGGGCGTTGGCACCTGGTTCATCGCGCGGCAGGGCAGGGTGGGGAGAGAAAGGGGAGGGGCGGAGGGGACGCGGCGAGCGCGGCGGGGTGGTTGAGCGGGGGTTGTCGCGTTCCTCGTGCCGTTTTCGGGCCCGCGACGTGCGTTTGACTTCAAGGCGCAACGCGAACGACGCGATGCGGGCTGAGCACGCGGAGCGTCGGCGACGTCGGCGGAGGTCGCGGCCGAGACAGGGCTTGATGGGTTGACCGCGGACTTGCGTGGCGTCAGCGGTCAGGGCTGCTTGCCGCTCCGCGGACTCCGCGCACCCCTCCGCAACCTTCGCGTTCGGATTTGGGTTGTCGGCCGGGCGATCAGCGGCGGCGGCGGGCGGCGGTGAGGCCGGCGAGGGCGAGGGTCGCGGCGGCGGCGGGGGCGGGGACGCCGAACGAGAGGTTGGCGGAGTAAATGCGGCCGGCAAAGCCTTGACTATCGAGGGCGAAGCCGCCGGTGCCGTAGATGGCACCGATGGCGAGATCGGTGTTGAGCGCGTAGGACCAGAGGTCGGTGGTGAGGGCGTAGCCGGAGAGCGGGATCGCGCCGGAGTTGGCGGTGCCGGAGACGTCTTCGACGCCGCCCTGGTCGGTGGCGATGTACTGCGCGTTGTAGTAGCCGAAGGTGTAGGACTTGCCGACCTGGGTGACGGCGTTGCCGGCGATGGCGGCGAAGTCAAAGGTGCGGACGCCGGCCTCGCCGCCGAGGTTGCGGCTGGTGCCGATGGCGACGACGGTGTACTGATTGGGGGCGGTGATTTCGAGGAGGAATGGGGTGGACCAGAATCTGGTGGCGGCCCCGCCGCGGGTGTAGACGCTGAACTGATCGGCGAACGTCCCGTCGCCGACGAGGGGCTGCGTGGTCCCACGGTAGATCAGCGCGAGGCCACGGCTGGAATCCAGGATGGTTCGGTCGATGGTCTCAGAGCCAATGATGCCGGCGTTGGCAACGGCTGCGAAGGCGGACAGAGTGACAGCCGCCGCGGTGCGGTGAGCAGGCATGACACAACCTCACGAGTAGGCGGTGCGCGGGCACCGCGGTGCGTGCCGGACGTTCCGGCTCACAACAGATAACACAAATAGACCGGTTGGCCAGTCGGTTTGCCGGATTTGGTGGCGGGGGCGGCGGGAAGGGGATCAGGCGGGCGGGTTGCCGGCGGGGTCGTTCGCCGCGGGGGGCGCGGGCGGGCGACCTTCCACGGTGAGGCGGGCGGGGTGGCCCCGAGCGGGGTGGCCGAACCAGCTGTTGTCGCCGTTGGGGGCGGGGTATTTGTCGGCGAGGACGTTGACGACGGCCTGCATGTCGGCGTCGGCGGGGGCCCAGCCGCCGTTGATGTCGGGGTAGTCGACCTTGCAGTTCTCGCACTTTTTGTCGCTGCGGAAGCGGATGGGGCACCAGAAGCTCTCGACGTTCCGGAGCATCTCGCCGCCGAGGCTCCAGACGCCGGTCATCCAGTCGCAGTAGAGGCACCAGATGAGATCGTGGCCGACGAGGCCGCTGAACTTGTGGCGGCTGACGTTGACCCACTCGCTGTGCGTGTAGCGCGGCAGGCGGATGAGCCACGTGAGCGGGGGGTACACGATCAGCTCGGCGATGCGGATGACGGCGAAGACCGGGACGGCGAGGGCCGTGACCCAGACCGCGGTGTGGTTCCGCCAGCGCCCCACGTTGCGGTTGATCTGATGGACGATGCGCGGGCCCTTGGCGGCCTGCGGGTGCGCGAGCTCGTGCAGCGGCGTCCAGATGCAGACGGCCAGCACCTGGCCCGCGATGGCGGCGAGGAGGCCGACGACCTCGGGCCAGTTGGAATCCGGCTGGCCCGCGGGATCCGGCGTGAGGGCGGCCATGGCGATCGGGCCGGCGAAGGCGGGGGCGACGGTGAAGTACGCGATCCAGAGATCAAGGCCCGGGGCCTTGCAGAACCAGCGCGTGAGCGCGCCGAGGCCGAGCCTGGGCAGGAGGTGGATGAGGCCGGCGGCGAGGAGGAGCGCGGCGGCGGTGGCGGCGGCGACGAGGAGGGCGTGGGTGAGCACGCGGGGAGGGTACCGCGAGAAGCTCGAACGCGCGAACGGTGGGTCGACTGCTTCACCGCCGGCGCTGGCGCGGTTCGGACTTCACGCAGCGGGTCAAGATGTTCACGGGAGCTTCTTGCGAACCACGCCCAAGGCGGCGATGCCGCTCGTGACGAAGGCGGTAAAAAAGAGCAAGGAACCGACAAACATCGCCACGATGGCGCCGAGCATCCTCGCGATGCCTGGCTCGCGGATCAGGACGCGGGACGCGCCTGTCCGCACGACGTACGACGCGCCCGCGTCGGCGTTGATCGTCGCGACGGCCTCGTAGTCCTGATCGTTGACCGTGAAGGTCATGGTCGAGTCAGACGGGACGAGGGGCACGGCCTGGTCCGCCTGCAACAGTTCCACGGCGGGGCGCTCGGGTGCGCTCGAATCATTGGGCTCCGCCGGGATCCAGATGGCGTACTGGCCCGACGACCCCGGCGTCCAGGTGGAGCCGTCACGGAACGTTGCGGTGCCGGTGAGCTCCTGAAAGATCAGCACGCCCCCGATGGTGAACGCGACAAGGGATAGTCCGAACGAGACGGCCGCGACAATCGCGACTGGCTTGACCTTCATGTGCTGCTCTCCGCTCCGGCCGAGGGGCCCCGTGCCGCGCACGTGGCCGCGGGAACCTGTGGCCGGTCCCTGCCGACCGTTCGGTTCAACGCGTGGGACGAGTGTACAGCCGTCCGCGAGAGGGGCGCTTCAGCGGACCAGCGGTTCGCCCTCAAGCTGCAGGCGCAGCAGGTCGGCGTAGCGACCCGCCGACTCCACGAGTTCGTCGTGGGTGCCGGTCTCGATGATGCGGCCGCGTTCCAGCACGATGATGCGGTCGGCGTGGCGGATGGTGCTGAGGCGGTGGGCGATGACGAAGCTGGTCCGGCCGCGCATGAGGTCGGCGAGGCTGCGCTGGATGAGGCGTTCGCTCTCGCTGTCGAGGTTGCTGGTGGCCTCGTCGAGGATGAGGATCTTGGGGTCGGCGAGGACGGCGCGGGCGATGGCGAGGCGTTGCTTCTGGCCGCCGGAGAGGCGGACGCCGCGCTCGCCGATGAGGGTGTCGTAGCCGTTCTCCAGTTCGGTGATGAAGCCGTGGGCGTTGGCGGCCTGTGCGGCGGCGCGGATGTCGGCGTCGGTGGCGTGGCGGCGTGCGTAGGCGATGTTCTCGGCGACGGTTCCGTCGAAGAGAAAGACGTCTTGCTCCACGATGCCGAGCAGGCGGCGGTAGTCGTGCAGCGGGATGCTGCGCAGGTCGGTGCCGTTCAGCAGGATGCGGCCCGCGGTGGGGTCGTAAAAGCGGGCGACGAGGTTGGTGAGCGTGGTTTTGCCGCTGCCGCTGGGGCCGACGAGGGCGATGGTCTGGCCGGCGCGGGCGTGGAAGGAGATGTCGTGCAGAACGGGGGGGAGGAAGGGGGAGGCGTCGGCAGAGTCGGCGGCGGGATCGGCGTTTGCCGCGGGGGGCTCGACGTTGCGCGCGTCGTCGTCGGGCATCGCGGTGACGCGGAGGGGGCGGCCGCGGGGGTAGGCGAAGGCGACGCGGTCGAAGGTGATGGCGGCCTCGTGGTGGCTCAGCCTTGCAGGCTGAGCGGGCACAGGCTGCAAGCCTGTGCTACCTAAGACAGACACAGGCTGCAAGCCTGTGCCACCGGGAGCCGCGGCCTCGAACTCGCGGGGTTCTTCAAGGAGGTCCAGCGTGCGGTCGTAGCCGGCGAGGTTGCTCTGGATGTTGGTGGCGCTGCTGACGAGGGCCTCGATGGGGCCGAGGAGCATGAGCACGTAGGCGGAGAAGGCCATCAGGTCGCCGACGGTGAGGTTGCGCTCAAGGACGCGCCAACCGCCGTACATCAGGACGCCGACGGACGCGACCGGCACGAGGATCTGCCACGCCGTCTCGATGAGGCGGCTCCACCACCACGCGAGCACTTCCTGACGGGTCATGAAGTTCACGTCGCGGCTGAAGCGTGCGGCCTCGGCCTGGCCGCGGTGAAAGCCGCGGACGACGCGGATGCCGCCGAAGCTCTCGGCCGCCTGGGCGTCGATGGCCTGCCGCGTGCGGCGGATGTCGCGGTAGACCGGCCGCAGCCGCGCGATCCACGTCTTGTGCGTGAGCCAGACGATGGGCAGCAGGATGAGCGCGCCGAGCAGCATGCGCCAATCCACCAGCGCCAGGATGACGAGCGTCCCGACGAGCTGCACGACGGCCCGCCAGGGGTTGTAGATCATGCTGAAGACCAGGTCGGCCGCGTTGCCCGCGTCCTCGCGCAGGATGCTGGCGACGCCGCCGGACTTCAGGTCGCTGACGCGCGTGAGCGGCAGTTGCACGGCGTGCTCAAAGGCGACGCGGCGGAGCCGCACCTGGAGCCGCTTCACGATCATCGTGGCCTGCCAGCGGCCCCACAGCCCCACCGCCGCCGCGACGAGGCCCGCCGCGAGCATCGCGAGGCCCAGCAGCAGCAGGGCCGCCGCGCGCCCGGCCGCCGTTTCGCCCGCGAGCGGCACCCACTCGGGCCAGCCGACGGGGCCGGGGTTGTCGGTCAAGATGTAGTCGATCGTGATCTTGGTGCTGTAGGGGATCAGCAGGCCCAGGCCCGTCGCGACGCTCAGCGAGAGCAGCGCGAGCATGAGCAGCGTGCGGTCTCGCCCCACCTCGCGCCAGAAGAACGCGAACAGCCGGAGAAAGCCCCGCTTCCGCGGCTTGGCCTCGAGCTTGTCGCGGGCCTCGACGCGCTCGGCGGCGACCTCTTCGGCCGCGGCCTTCTTGCGCCGTTCCACATAGGCGGTGAACCGACGCTGGCTGGAACGGATGCTCCCACGCACGGGCACAGGTTAGGGCCGCCGCGGCGGGCACCGGCGGCCCAACGCGTTGCGGACACGCGAAAGCCCGGGTCGCCCCAGGAGGAACGTTCCTCGCCGTGCGAACCGGGCTTCGGGAGGGCCGTTGCGGCGAGCGGGCGGGCCCGCGTCGCCGATGGGCCGGGCGTGGGCGGCGATCAGGCCTTGCGGCGGCGACGGATCATCATCAGGCCGCCGAGGGCCGCCGTGGCCACCGCGCCGGGGCTCGGCACGGCCGTGAAGGTGACGTCGAAAATGGCGTCGTTGTAGTCACGGTCGCCGCCGGGCAGGCGGATGTCCTCGACGAACAGCCGGGCCGTGTGGTCGTTCAGCCAGGCGTGGCGGAACTGCTTGGCCTCGGTCGGGTCGTTCTGCTCGTACGAGCCGGGCGTGCCCGTGATGATGGTGTACTGGAAGAAGAGCGACTCGCCGCGGGCGAAGGTGCCGATGTCAACGGCGGGGTCGGACTTTTTCGCGTCGTTGCGCATCACGGCCTGCGGCGCTGCGCCGCTCAGGTCGTTCGCGCTCGGCAGGATGCTGAGCTGGCCCACCCAGCCGGCGTTGCGGCTGACGAACGTCACCTCGGCGCGGGACTCGAAGGGCGAGACGATGGGCCCGTCCACCGGCACGATCGCTGCGGACGAGACCGAGGCGAGGGTTCCCAAGGCCAGGGCCACGGCGGTCAGGCTCGTCATCTGCGTGGTCTTGTTCTGCATGTGTCGCGCTCCTTGCGGCGGGGCGGCGCCCGCGTGGTGTCGGTGTGTGGCCCTCCCGGTCGCCGATGCGGCGCCGGGTCGGGACACCAGCAAGGTGCGATTCGTCCGGGCGTCACGCCGCCGATCGGGGCGCGGTCGCGGGCGTTGTGCGGCGTCGGTGCGGTGCCGAGGCCGCGCAGCCCGCCCGCTTTTCCGCCGGGGGCGGCGGCGTATGGATTCGCGGACGTGGCCGGCTTGGGGTGCCGCATGGGGCCCCACCGGGGCCGCATCGGGGCTACGCCGGGGCCGCAGCGGCGTCGCGCGGCGGCGAACAGGATGTGGTCGGGGCCCGGGCGGGAATGCGCGGGCGGTGTCAAGCGGTTGTCAGGGCGGCCCACACTCGGTAGGTTCGCGGACGGGCAGGGAGGCCGAGCCGGGGACCGGGTCGGGGACTGGGTCGCGGATCGGGTCGCGCCCCACCGCATCGCGCCCGTGCCGCGGCGCCGACGGAGCGACACGCGTCAAGAAAGGTTCGCCATGGCCCGCCCGCGGCTCGCGCTGCACTGGAAGATCCTCATCGGCCTCGCCCTGGGCGTGGCGGGGGGCGTGGTCATCAACCGCTTCTGGACCGGCGCGACCTGGGCCGACCTGGGCGTGCGCGACCCCGGCGCGTTCATGTCCGGCTCGCTCGTGACGCGCCAGACCGCGGAGGCCGCCGGCGCCGCGAACGCCGACGCCTCGGCGTGGGCCCACGCGGCCCGGTTCCTCGCGGCGGCGAACGCGTTCGCGGGCGATCTCTTCCTGCGGCTGCTGCGCTTCATCAGCGTGCCGATCGTGCTCTTCAGCCTCGTCTCCGCGGCGGCGAGCCTGACGGACGTGCGCAAGCTGGGCCGCATCGGCGGCACGACGCTCGCCCTCTTCCTCGGGACGACAGCGGTCTCGATCGCCATCGGCGTCGGCCTCGCGCGGTACGTCGTGCGGCCCGGCGAGGGCTTCTCCCCGGAAGACGTGCAGCGCATGATGGCGGGCGGCGCCGCGCAGGCCGCCGACGCCATGCAGAACGCTCAGAAGGTCGGCACGCTCTGGGGCATGCTGCTCGACATCGTGCCCGCCAACCCCTTCCGGGCGCTCGCCGAGGGGCAGATGCTGCAGGTGGTCTTCGCGGCGATCGCCGTGGGCCTGGGCCTGACGCTCGTCCCTGAAGAGAAGCGCTCGCTCGTCACCAAGTTCTGCGACGGAGTGACCGACGCCATCGTGCACATCACGCACGCCGTGCTGGCGATCGCGCCGTTCGCGGTCTTTGCGCTCGTGGTGAAGGTCGTCGCGAACCTCGGGCCCGAGGTGCTCGTGAACCTGGCAAAGTACGCCGGCACCGTCGTCGGCGCGCTGCTCATCGTGATGCTGGTCGTGTACCCCTCGCTGCTCATCGGGCTGCGGTCGCGCGTCGGCCCTGTCGGATTCTTCAAGGCGACCAGCCCGGCGATGCTGCTCGCGTTCAGCAGCTCCAGCAGCGGGGCCACGCTGCCCGTCACCATCGAGTGCTGCGAGAAGCGGCTCGGCATCCGCGGCGACATCGTCAGCTTCGTCATCCCCCTCGGTGCCACCGTGAACATGAACGGCACGGCCCTCTACCAGGGCGTCGCCGCGTGCTTCATCGCCCAGCTCTACGGGCTCGACCTCTCGCTCGGCCAGCAGCTCACCGTCATCCTCACGGCGACCGCCGCGGCGGTCGGCACCGCGGCCGTGCCGAGCGCGGGCATCGTCACGCTGGTGCCCGTGCTCCAGAGCGCGGGCGTGCCGGCGGAGGGCATCGCGATGATCCTCGGCGTGGACCGCGTGCTCGACATGTGCCGCACCACGGTGAACGTCACGGGCGACATGCTCACCGCGACCATCGTCGGCACGTCCGAGGGGGCCATCAACCCGCCCGCCGGCACCGACGCCGAGTAACCCGCCGCCGCCACGCCGCCGTGACGTGCGAACGCCGCCACGTGCTCCCTTCTCGCCCGTCGCGCCGCGCTCGCGCCGGCCGGAGCGACCGCAGCGCCCTCACCGGGCCGCCGCCGCCGCGAGCCGGCCGGCCTCGATCACGCCCGCCGCCCGCACCACCGGCACCAGCGGCGGGCTCGGGTGGTCTTGCAACGCCGAAACCGTCCACTCGCCGGCCTTCAGCGCCTGGATGGCCCGCACCGCCGCGTTCGCCGCCGGCACCGTCGTCAGCATCGGAATGCCCAGCCGCACCGCCGTGGCGCGGATGCGGCCCTCGTCCGTCTGCCAGCCCGTCCGCGTCGGCGTGTTGATGACCAAGGCCACCTGGTTGTCGCTCAGCAGGTCGATCACGTTGGGCCGCATGCCCGCGGCGATTTTCTGCAGCACGTTCGTCCGCAGGCCGTGGCGGCGGAGCGCCTCGCCCGTCCCGCTGGTCGTGTACACGCTGAAGCCCATCGCCAGCAGCGCCCGCGCCGCATCAACAATCAACTCGCGGTCCGACTGCCGCACGCTGATGAACACGCCCCCCTCGCGCGGCAGCGTCGTGCCCGCGGCGAGAAGCGCTTTCAGGTACGCATTCGGCATGCTGATGTCGTACCCCATCACCTCGCCCGTGCTGCGCATCTCGGGCCCCAGCACGAAGTCCACGCCCGGGAACTTCTGGAACGGGAACACCGGCGCCTTCACGCTGTACGTGCCCGTGTCGGGCAGCTCCCGCGCGCCCTGCTCCGCCAGCGAGACGCCCAGCATGCACCGCGCCGCGACCGACGCCCACGGCACGCCCTTCGCCTTGCCAACGAACGGCACCGTCCGGCTCGCCCGCGGGTTCACCTCGAGGATGTAGATCTCCTCGTCCTTCACCGCGAGCTGCACGTTCATCAGCCCGCATACCGCCAGCTCCTGCGCCAGCGTCCGCGCGATGTGCCGGATGCGCTCGACGATCCGCCGCGGCAGCGAGTACGGCGGGATCGTGCACGTGCTGTCCCCCGAATGCACCCCCGCGTGCTCGATGTGCTCCATCACCGCGCAGATAAGCGCGTGGCGCTGCGCCGGCACCTCAACGCCCCGATGCCCCCCCGGCTCGATGCCTGGATGCCTCGATGCCTCGATGCCCGCCTTCCCCCGCGGCGCAAAGTCCGCCACCACGTCCACATCCACTTCCACCGCCGAATCCAGGAACTTGTCCAGCAGCACCGGCGCCCCGTCCAGCTCGCTGATGTTCAGCGCGCTCGTCATGTAGTGCACGAGCGCCTTCTCGTCCGGGCAGATCTCCATGCCGCGGCCGCCCAGCACGTAGCTCGGCCGCACCAGCACTGGGTACCCGATCCGCGCCGCCTCGGCCCGTGCCTCGTCCAGGCTGTGCACGATGCTCCCCGACGGCCGCTGCAGGCCCACCCGGCCCAGCAGCGCATCGAACCGCTCCCGGTCCTCCGCGAGGTCGATCGAATCCAGCGACGTCCCCAGCAACGGCACTCCCGCCTCGTTCAGCCCGTGCGCAAGATTCAGCGGCGTCTGCCCGCCGAACTGCACGATCGCGCCCATCACCAGCCCGCTTCGGTCCGCGACCGTCGTGTTCCCGCCGTTCAGCCGCTCGATGACGTTCAGTACGTCCTCCAGCGTCAGCGGCTCGAAGAACAGCAGGTCGCTCGTGTCATAGTCCGTGCTGACCGTCTCCGGGTTGGAGTTGATCATCACGGCCTCGCAGCCCATCTCCTTCGCGACATACGCCGCGTGCACGCAGCAATAGTCAAACTCAATCCCCTGCCCGATGCGGTTGGGCCCGCCGCCCAAGATGATGACCTTCTGCTTCGTCGGGTCGCCGCCGATCTCGTCCTCCGCCGGCACCTGCCGCAGCACGCCCTTGGCGTCCACCTCGGCGAAGCCCTCTTCGTACGTGCTGTAGTAGTAAGGCGTCACCGCCGCGAACTCGGCCGCGCAGGTGTCGACCAGCTTGTACACCGGCTTCACGCCCAGCCCCTCGCGGTGCCGGCGAACACGCAGGATCGTCTCGCTGTTGATCGTGCCGATGTACAGGTTCGCGAGCTGCGCGTCGGAATAGCCGAGCTTCTTCGCCTCCAGCATCACCTCGCGCGGCACCGCCTCCAGCCGGTCAAACCCGCACAGCACGTCCTCGAACTCCACGAGCTGCGCGATCTGATCCAGGAAGAACGGGTCGATCTTCGTGTGCTCGTGGATGCGCTCGATGCTCCACCCCATCTTCAGCGCGTACCGCACGAAGTACAGCCGCCCCTGGCTCGGCACCGCCAGCTTGCGCACCAGCTTGTCCACGTCGATCGGCCACTCGATCGGCTGCCCGTCCGCCGTCCGCAGGCCCAGGCTCGTCCGCCCGCCCGTCGCCGGGTCGCTCACCGTGTCGTCGGCGCCCGCCTGCGGCATCGGCACGTGCCGGTGCTGCGGCGTGCCGCCCACGTCCAGCACCAGCTGCTTGCTCTCGACCGCCCGCACCGCCGCGAGCCACTTGTCGTTCCGGTCCAGCCCGAGCCCGAACCGCTTCACCTCCATCGAACGGATCACCTTCTGCAGGCTCTCCTTGAACGTCCGCCCGATCGCCATCGCCTCGCCGACGCTCTTCATCTGCGTCGTCAGCGTCTCGTCCGCCTCGGGGAACTTCTCGAACGTCCACCGCGGCATCTTCGTCACCACGTAGTCGATGCTCGGCTCGAAGCACGCGCTCGTCGTCCCCGTGATGTCGTTCCGCAACTCGTCCAGCGTGTAGCCCACGGCTAGTTTCGCCGCGATCTTCGCGATCGGGAAGCCCGTCGCCTTGCTCGCCAGCGCGCTGCTGCGGCTCACACGCGGGTTCATCTCCACCACCACGAACTCAAACGGCTTGCTCCCGTCCGCCCGCGGCTCGGGGTTCGGGTTCACCGCGAACTGCACGTTGCTCCCGCCCGTCTCCACCCCCACCGCCCGCATGATCTCGATCGCCGCGTCGCGGAGCGCCTGATACTCCTTGTCCGTCAGCGTCAGGATCGGCGCCACCGTGATGGAGTCGCCCGTGTGCACGCCCATCGCGTCGATGTTCTCGATGCCGCAGACGATGACGCAGTTGTCCTTCTTGTCGCGGACAACCTCCAGCTCGTACTCCTTCCACCCGAGCAGGCTCTTGTCCACCTGCACCTGCCCGATCATGCTCGCGCGGAGCCCGCGCGTGATGATCTCCTTGAACTCCGCCTGGTTGTACGCGATCCCCCCGCCCCAGCCCCCGAGCGTGAACGCCGGCCGGATGATCGCCGGCAGCCCGATCACCTCCAGGAACGCCTCTGCCTCCGCCAGCGTCGTCACGGTCTTGCTGGGCGGGCTCTTCACCCCCACCGCCTCGCAGACCTCCTTGAACAACTGCCGGTCCTCGGCCTTGTGGATCACCTCGCGGTTCGCGCCGATCATCTCCACGCCGTGCCGCGCAAACAGGCCGTCGTCGTGGCACTTGCACGCGCAGTTCAGCGCCGTCTGCCCGCCCAATGTCGGCAACACCGCGTCCACCGGCTGCCCGCGCTCCCGCTCCAGCGTCAGAATCTTGTCGATCGTCTCGGGAAGAATCGGCTCGATGTAGGTGCGGTCCGCGAACGCCGGGTCCGTCATGATCGTCGCCG
>CAZCBN010000039.1:23413-25777 GCA_964496975.1 uncultured Phycisphaeraceae bacterium | reverse complement strand
GGAGGCGGCGTTGATGGCCTCGGTGGCGCGGGTGTTGGGATGGACGGGGCGGCGGTGGGCTGCGGGCCGGACGCGGCGCGGGCGATGGCGTCGCGGAGCGGGGGGAACTGGTCGGCGAGGAGCTCTTGCCAGACGGCGTAGGCGGCGGGTGTGAGGTGCAGGCCGTCGTGGGTGTAGGGCTGGGGCATGAGGCCGTCGGGGGCGATGAGGGCGGCGTTGATGTCAAGAAAGACGGCGTTGTGCTCGGCGGCGATGTCCTTGAGGCGGGCGTTGAGGGCGGGGATGGTGTCGCGGAAGAGGGGGTTTTGTCGCGGGGTGACGGCGTTGAGGCCGAGGGTTGCGGTGGGGAGCGCGGCGCGGAGCTCGGCGAGGATGGCGCGGATGTCGGCGGCGATGTCGGGGACGGGGCGTTGCAGGCCGATGTCGTTGCCCCCGATGGCGACGAGGACGGCGGGGGGCGTGCGCTCGATGACGGAGGGGAGGCGTCCGAGGACGTCTTTGGAGGTGCTCTTGCCGATGCCGAAGTTTCGGATGGGGACGCCGGGCCAGACCTCGGCCCAGGGGTAGGCCTGCACGAGGCTGTCGCCGACGAAGATGATCTCGTTTGGGAGGACTGGGAGAGTACGCTGGACGTTTTCCAGCACGACGGCGTCGGGCGATTTTTCGGGCTTTGCGACGAGGCCGAGGCGGCGGCTGACGTACTCCCAGCCGCCGCGGCGGAGGGTGGCGCGGACGGCGAAGGCGGAGAAAGCGAGGTTCAGGGCGAGGCTGAGGATGAGGGCGAGCGAGAGGAGCCGCCGGCGGCGAGCGGGAGGGGGCGGCGTCGGGCGCGGTGACTGACGGCTGGGGGGCATCAGCGCATCGTACGGGGGACGGCGCCGCGGGCCTTGAAACCCGACGCCGCGATCGCCCAAAGCGCCTGAGGGGCCCGGGGAGGCGAGGGCCTCGCCGCGAGCGGAGGGATGGGCGGAGGCGGGGGGACGGGTTGGGTATGCTGCGGCGGCTTCGTACGGCGACGCGGCACGGCCGGGCGACTCGGGAAAACAGGGAAGAAACGCTGGGGGCGTATGGCGAACGCGATCGAGATGCGGGGCGTGCGGAAGACCTTCGGGGAGAAGGTCGCGGTGTCTGGGCTTGACCTCGCGGTGCCGGAGGGATGCCTGCTTGGGCTGATCGGGCCGAACGGGGCGGGGAAGAGCACGAGCATTCGGATGATCATGTCGATCCTGTTCCCGGACGAGGGGCAGCTGAGCGTGCTCGGGCGGCGGTCGGCCGTGGAGAGCAAGGACAGGATCGGGTATCTGCCGGAGGAGCGGGGCGTCTACAAGAAGATGAAGGTGGGCGCGTTCCTGCGGCACGTGGCGGCGCTGAAGAACGTGCCGTCGTCGCGGGCGACGGGGCTGATCGGGGAGTGGCTCGAGCGGGTGCAGCTCCCCGGGGTGTGGGGCAAGAAGTGCGAGGAACTGAGCAAGGGGATGCAGCAGAAGGTGCAGTTCATCGCGAGCGTGCTGCACAAGCCGGAGCTGGTGATCCTCGATGAGCCGTTCAGCGGGCTTGACCCGGTGAACCTGCGGCTGCTGCGGGACGTGATCGGAGACCTGCACCGGCAGGGGACGACGGTGATCTTCAGCACGCACGTCATGGTGCACGCGGAGCAGGTGTGCGACCGGATCGTGATGATCCACCGCGGAGAGAAAGTGCTGGACGGCACGATGGACGAGATCCGCCGTGGGCACGAGGTGCGGAGCGTGCTGTTTGAGCCGTGGGACCCGCGGGCGGGGGAACTTGCGATGAGCGCGGTGGCGGCGGTGCCGGGCGTCGCGGGGGTGCTGCGCGGGGAGGCGGGGCTTGAGGCGACGCTGGGGGAGGGCGACTCGCCGACGGCGGTGCTCGGGCGCGTGGCGCAGGCGTTCCCGCTGCGGCGGGTAGAGCTGCGGCGGCCCACGCTGGAGGATGTGTTCGTGGAGATTGTCTCGACGGACCGGGAGAGCTCGGCGGAAGAGACCGAGCGGCTTCGTGCGGCGGTGCGGGCGGGCGCGACGGGGGAGTGAGGCGGCGTGGTGGGTGTCGGCGGCGCGGCCGCGAGCGAGGCCCGGACTGGACTGGACTGGACTGGGCTGGAGGAATGCAGCGTGAACTTCGGCAAGGTGCTCCGGATCGCGGCGCGTGAGTTCGCCAGCACGGCGTTCACGAAGGGGTTCATCATCGGCGCACTGGTGGTGCCGGCGGTGACGTTTGCGGCGATCCCGCTGATCGGGTTCCTCGTGAACCGGGCCAAGCCGCCGGTGGAGGCGGGGACGCTCGCGGTGATCGACCAGAGCGGGGAGGTTGCAGAGCTCTTCGCGGAACGCATCGCGCGGGAGG
>CAZCBN010000039.1:15984-23403 GCA_964496975.1 uncultured Phycisphaeraceae bacterium | reverse complement strand
GAGGTGGCGCAGGACATCCAGGACGCGGCGGCGGAGATCTCTGGCGCCGGGCCCGGCGGGGCGGGCGTGGGCGAGGCGCTCACCGACGCGGTGGCCCGCACGCTCGGCGAGGTGCCCGACATCCGCCTCGACGTGCTGGCGGACGCGGCGGCCGACGCGGACGCGGTGATGGGGCGGGTGCGGGAGAGCTTGACGCAGACGGTGCCGCGGACGGATCCGTCGCGGCCCCTTGGCGTGCTGGTCTTCGATGCGCACGCGGTTCGGGCCCTGCCGGCGACGGCGGCCGACGGGAGTGCCGCGCCCGACGCCCAAGGAGCAACAGCGGCGGCGGCGGCGTCCGGCTTCGGCGGGTACACGCTGAGCGTGCGGCCCAAGCTGGACGACCGCACGGTGGGCGAGATCCGTCAGGCGGCGTCGTGGGCGATCCTTGAGGCCCGCTATCGCGCGAACGGGTACGACCGCGCGCAGCTCGACGACCTCACCAGCGTGGACGCGGGGGAGACGCGGGAGATCACGGCGACCGGGACGCGGGACGCGAGCTTTGAATGGCGCATCCTGCTGCCCGGGGCGATGATGCTGCTGATCCTGATGGGCGTCTTTACCGGCGGGCAGTACCTGCTGACGACGACGATCGAGGAGAAGTCGAGCCGGGTGGTGGAGCTGCTGCTGAGCGCGGTCTCCAGCATGGAGCTGATGACGGGCAAGATCCTCGGGCAGATGGCCGTGGGGCTGATGCTGACGATGGTCTACAGCGGCGTGGGGATCGCGGCGCTGCTGACGTTCGCGTTGACGGACCTGGTGCGGCCGCTGGACCTGGTGTACATGCTGGTGTTCTTCGTGCTGGCGTACTTCATGTTCGGGAGCCTGCTGGCGGCGATCGGCGCGGCGGTGAACGAGCTGCGCGAGGCGCAGAGCCTGATGATGCCGGTGATGCTGCTGACGATGGTGCCGTACTTCCTGTTCCTGCCCATCAGCCGGGACCCGAACGCGATGTACAGCGTGGTGCTGAGCTACGTGCCCCCGATCAACCCGCTGGTGATGATGCTGCGTGTGGCGAGCAGCGACCCGCCGGCGACGTGGGAGATCCTGCTCTCGATCCTGGTGGGCGTGGTGGGCTCGGTGGCGTGCGTGTGGCTTGCGGCCAAGGTGTTCCGCATCGGTCTGCTGATGTTCGGCAAGCCGCCGACGTTCGGGACGCTGGTGAAGTGGGTGAGGATGGCGTGAGTCCGCCCGGGGCCTTCGGCGGTGGGTGCAGGGGCGCGGGAGGGCAGGAGCATGACGGAGCGCGAGGCTGAGGTCAGCCGGCCGAACGGCTCAAGCGAGCATCAGCGTTTGGACCGCTCGGATCGCGTTGACGCGGGGTCGGCGGCCGCGAGTCGCGGATATGTGCTGAAAGCCCGCTGCCAGCAGTGCGGCTATCCGCTGGACGGCGAGCCAAACGGGCAGCCCTGCGCCGAGTGCGGCACGCCCTGGGTCCGCGCGATCGTGCACGAGCGTGGCGGCGAGGCTGCGGTGTTCGCGGCGCTGTTCGCGTTGGCCTCGGTGCTCGGGTTCTACCTGCTCTTTGGGTTCTTTGGCGTCGGGCTCGGCTACGTCGCCTGGCGCATGTGCCGGCGAGCGCTGGTCCGGGTGCAGGCGGGCGAAGCCCCGCTGTGGTCGGCCAACATTGCCATCGCCGCCCGGTACGCATCGTTGCTCGCCATGGCGCTCGGGGTGATGGCGATCGTCGTCTCGCTCACGGTGTCGATGCTCTCGCTTGCGCGGCAGATGTCGCTGTTCTGAACCCGCAAGGATCCCGTGCCATGACCACCCAACCGCCCCCCATTCCGTGCCCGGCTTGCACACGGGACATCCGCGGGCTGTCGATCGGCGATCCCTGCCCGCAGTGCGGCTTTTGCATGGTGCCGCCACCCGCGCGGCGGCCGCGGGGAGGGAAGCCCCGCCCGCGCTTCCTGCCGAGCGAGATGATCGGCGTCGAGGTTCACCCGGCGATCCGTCGGCTGCGGAACGCACCCGACATCCCCATGCTGGTGGTTGGAACGATGCTACCGCCCGTGGGGGTCTTGTTCTCGGTGTATCTGTTTGTGGTCGCGTACGACGCGGCGTGGGTGCTCAAGCGGACCAAGGTCCCGCCCATGCACCCGGACCACGGACGGGTTCGCTCGGCGGTCGCGTGCGGCCTCGGGGTGTACGTTGTGCCGTTGCTTCTCTTGCTGTGGATGCGGGTGTAGCAGGCCGTCCGACGTTGCGGAAGGGTTCGGATGTCGGCGCTGGTCGCCTTGGGGGTGCATGATGAGCGTCGACCGACTCCGCCACGCGCTGTACGAGCTGTGCGTGCAGTCGCCCACGCATGTCGCGGGCTTTCTGCACGCCGCGCACGGCGGGGAGCCGGCGGTGCTGGGCGAGGACTTCGCCGGGACGGCGGCGCTGTCGCGCGTGTGGTGCGCGGCGAGGCCGGGGCGGCGGGCGGTGGCGGTGGATCTGGACGCGGGGGCGCTCGCGTACGGCGACGAGGCCGCCGGGCTCACGAAGATCGCCGCGGACGTGATGGCGTGCGATGAGCCGGCCGACGTGGTGTGGGTCGGGAACTTCTCGATCGGGTACTGGCACACGCGGGCGGCGTTGGTGGCGTATCTGCGGCACGTGCTCGGGCGGTTGAGGAGGGGGCGTGCGGGAGGGGAAGGGGAGGGAGGTGAGCAGAAAACGCGGAGGGTCGGCTCGGAGAGCCGACCTACGCCAGACGGCGGCTCGGAGAGCCGCCCCACACAAGAAAGCCGACCGGGCCGGGGGCTGTTCGTGTGCGATACGTACGGCGGGGAGTCGGCGTTTGCGACAGGCGTGGTGCATCGGGACCACTGGATCGCGGGCGATGGGCTGCCGGCGGCGCTCGAGCCGCACCGCGGCAAGCGCGTGCGCTACACGTGGGAGCAGCGCGACGCCGACCCGACGACGGGGATGGTGACCGACGTGCTGCACTTCATGATCATCGACGCCGACGGCACGATCGACGACGAGCTGGACGAGGCGTTCGTCTACCGCTGGCGGCTGTGGAGCGTGCCGGAGCTTCGCGACGCGATGCTGGAAGCGGGCTTTGCCTCGACCGAGGTGTACGACAAGGCGGCCGACGCGGTGGATGACACGGGCACGGTGTACGTGCGGCCGCTCAGCGACGGAAGCGAGCTCGAAGAGAGCTTTATTGTGATGGTGGCGGGGAGGGTGTAGCCGCCCGGCAAAAAGGCCGCGGGCCCCGGAGGTCGTCCGGGGCCCGCGTCAGAACGAGGCCGAGCGCAGCGTGTAAGCCGAGTTCTGTCGCGTCGGTGGTTCCCGCGAGCTGTTCCGACCGGGCGCCTTTTGACGGGGGCTCGTCCCGGTCGGCCCATTCGCGGGCCTTCCGATGCGTGCGGCCATTTCTCTGCCCGCGCCGTTGCCGACGCGGTGGGGGCGGCGGTCGTGAGCCGCCTTCCCCTGCACCCTACCCGGGATCGACCGTTGGGCCGACGGCGCCCGGCGATCCGGGCCGATCCCTGCTTGGGCTTGCACGCGGTGTGGAGTCTTGGTCGCCGGCTGTCGCCAGTCGGCCGGTGCGCTCTTACCGCACCGTCTCACCCTTGCCTGATCCGCCGTCGCGGTTGCCCGCGGCGCCGGCCATCGGCGGTCTGGTTTCTTCACGCCCGCGGCGGGACGAACCGTGCCGCGGTCTACCCCACGCGGTCGGCCTCTGCGTCGTGACGCATCGGCATGCCCGCGGGTGGGCGTTGCCCACCACCGTGCCCTGTCGTGCTCGGACTTTCCTCGGACGCGCCCGGCCCTTGAGCACAGCCGCCGGTGCGTCCGCGGCCGCCCCGCTGCGCCGCCGAACAAGTGTAGACCGTCGATGCGGACGCCCGTGCGCCCCGCGCACCGCCCGCCGGCCCACCCGCTCGACAACGTGCAGGGCGGCCGCGGAACGCGACCAGCCCAGAGGGCCCACAGCCCCGTAGCCCCATAGCCCCAGAGGCCCAGTGCCCGGACTTCGGCCGCGATCGCCGCGCCCCCTGCGGCGTCCCGTTCCCGGTGCAGTGCGCCGCGGCCCGTCCGGTGGCTCTGGCCCGCGCCGCCCGCGTCCGCCGAGGGTCGGCGGGGCCGCGTGCGGGGTGCGGGCGAGGGAAGAACGGCATCCGGCGGACGCGGTCACGGGCCGGCGTGAAAATGGGCAAAGAACACCACGCGGCGGCGTCCGCGAAAAGACCCGCGAAAGCGCGGCCCCCACGCGCGGCGGGCCTCACGCCCAGCGGGCGAGGTGCCAGGCCTTCTTGCCGCGGCGAATGGCCGTGATGGAGCCGTGCAGGAGGTGCCCGGGTGTCAGGCGCTCCCCCTCACGCAGGGGGCTGCCGTTCACCGTGACCGCCCCGGCCGCGAGGAACTCACGGGCCTTCTTCTTCGATTCGGCGAGACCCGTCGCGACCAGCAGCTCCGCCGCGTCGACCCCCTCGCCGGCGAGCGTTGACGTGGCGTGCTGGCTGCTCGGGATGTCGGCGAAGACCTCGTCGATCGTCGCCGCGTCCAGGTGGGCGATGTCGCCGCTGAAGAGCGCGGCCGCGGCGGACTCGGCGCGTTCGGCCGCGTCCTTGCCGTGCAGAAGCGTGGTCGCCTCGCGGGCGAGCGTGCGCTGCGCCTCGCGCTGGCCCGGGTTGGCGGCGTGCCGCGCGGCGATCGCCTCGATCTCCTCGCGCGGCAGGAGCGTGAAGATCTTCAGGAACCGCACCGCGTCGTCGTCGGCCGCGTTGAGCCAGAACTGGAAGTACGCATAGGGGCTGGTGCGGCGCTTGCGCTGCTCGGGCGTGTCGGTGGGCTTCGGCGCGGTGAGCCAGACGGCGCCGGTCTCGGTCTTGCCGAACTTGCCGCCGTCGGACTTGGTGATGAGGGGGATGGTGAGGCCGAAAACCGAGCGATCGCCCTCGCCCACGCTCGATGCGGTCGACGACTCGTCCGCGTGCGCGTGTTGGCGACGAACAAGGTCAATGCCGGCGACAATGTTGCCGTACTGATCGCTGCCCCCGAACTGCGCGGTCACGTGCAGGTCGCTTCGGTGCAGGTGCGCGAAGTCGTACGCCTGAAGAATCATGTAGCTGAACTCGGTGTAGCTGATGCCCTGCTCGCGGTTCTCGAGCCGCGCCTTCACGCTCTCCTTCTGCATCATCATGTTGACGGAGAAGTGCTTGCCG
Source organism: uncultured Phycisphaeraceae bacterium (assembly GCA_964496975.1). Classification (GTDB taxonomy): domain Bacteria; phylum Planctomycetota; class Phycisphaerae; order Phycisphaerales; family UBA1924; genus CAZCBN01. The sequence continues at coordinate 18,199 of CAZCBN010000039.1, read as the reverse complement.
ATGTCGCGCAGGGCGTCGATGTACGAGATCTTTGTCAGCCAGTCGGCGTTGTTGACGACGACGGGTCGGGTCGCCTCCGGCCCGTCGAACTCCAGGATCGCCTCAAAGATCGGCCGCTGGGCCTGCACGTAGGCCTCGACGGTTTCTTTCGTGTTCAGCGTGCGCTCGGCGGACTTGCCCGAGGGGTCGCCGATGAGGCCGGTGCCGCCGCCCATGAGGACGATCGGCCGGTGGTCCGCCCGCTGCCAGTGCCGCAGGACCATCATCGGCACGAGGTTGCCGATGGTGAGGCTGTCGGCGGTGGGGTCAAAGCCGGCGTAGGCGGACCGCGGCCCGGCGGCGAGGTGACGCTTCAGGCCTTCCAGGTCGGTGCACTGGTGGATCAGACCGCGCCACTGGAGTTCTTCGAGGAAGTCGATCGGGATGTGGGGCGAGTCGGGCATGGCGGCGGAGGGTATGACGGCACCAAAGCGGCTTCTCGGTGGGGCGGCTCTCCGAGCCGCCGCTTGCGAACCGGCGACCGATTTCCTCCGGGGACTCACCGCGACAACGTCACAGGCGCAAGGGGGTCAACGGACACGCACAGCGTCTCTGGAGGGCGGCTCGGAGAGCCGCCCCACCCGGGAAATGGACATCAGAACCGCCGATTCACCAAGGCCTCGCCCGCGAAGGCCAGCAGCTCCCGGGCGGGCGACGGCGCCACCAGCGCCAAGTCGGCCTTGGCCTGCTCGATCAGCCGCGAGGCCTCGCTCCGGGCGTACTGCATCGACCCCGCGGCCCGCAGCCGCTGCACGACCTCGCCCGCGATCTCCTCCGCCTCGGCCGGGGTCGCACGGCGGCGGGAGACGCTCTCGATCAGCCGAAGCAGCCGGCCCCGCTGCACGGGCTCCGTGGCCTCCAGCGCGTGGATGAGCGGGAGCGTGAGCTTGCCCTTCTCCAGGTCTTTCCGCACGCTCTTGCCGACCACGCCCTCGTCGCCCGTCAGGTCGAGCAGATCGTCCTGAATCTGGAAGGCGATGCCGGCCGTTTCGCCGAAGCGGCGGAGGGCCGACACCACGGGCTCGGCCGCGCGGCTCGCGTTCGCGCCGAGGGCGCAGCTCACGCCGAGCAGCGCCGCGGTCTTCCGCCGGAGGATCTCGTCGTAGGTGGCGCGGTCGAGCGAGAAGTCGCCTCGATGGTGCAACTGCAACAACTCGCCCGCGCACATGCGCATGCTCGCGTCGCCGATGGTGACGCTCGCCTCGCGGCTCTGCACGGTGGAGCAGAGGTGGTAGGCCGAGGCGATGAGGTAGTCGCCCAGGATCACCGCGGTCTCGTTGTCGGTCATCGCGTTCACGGTCTGGCCGCGGCGGCGGACCTCGGCCTCGTCGAGCACGTCGTCGTGAACGAGCGTCGCCATGTGCACCATCTCGCACACGGCGCCGAGGGCGATGTGCTCGTCGGTCAGCAGGGCGGAAGCAGCATCGGCGCCGGCGGCCAGGGCCCGGGCCCCCTCGGCGTGCGAGGCGAGGCCCGCGAGCAGCACGAGCGTCGGCCGGAGCATCTTGCCGCGGTACCGCTCGACGTGCCGGCAGAGCCGCGACACCGGCGGGAGATCGCTCGCGAGCTGCTCGTCAAATCGCTTTTCAACGCGGCGCAGCCCGGCCTCGACCACTTGCTGGACCACGAGCAGCGATTCGGGGACGTCGAGCACGCCTTGCATGAGGGATTATTGGCGGGGGGAGGGGGAGAGGCAGCGAGGCAGCGAGGCATCGAGGCATCGAGGCATCGAGGCATCCAGGCAGCCAGGCAGCCAGGCAGCCAGGGGTTCAGACATCGAGGCAGACGGATTCTCGCCGGCAGCGTCCGCCGTGGCTCACGGTTCAGGCCAGCCGATCCCGTCGCGCACGACCCCCCTCCACCGAAACCGCGGTTACTCCCCGCGGACGTGATGCCTCGGTGCCTCGCTGCCTCGGTGCCTCGGTGCCTCGCTGCCTCAGCCCCCCACTTACTTCTCACACACGATGTAGCAGATGAACGCCGGGCAGGGTTCGCCGTTGGTCGCGGGGCGGAAGACGCCGTTGCCCTCGCCGGTTTTCTCGCCCTTGGCGTCCACCTCGTCGCCCTCCCAATAGACGGTGACGTTGGAAAACCCGGACTCCTTCAGCAGGTCGACGATCTCCGGCAGCGTCCAGAGCCGCCAGCGGTACGAGAAGGCCCGCCGCTTCTCGCTGCC
>CAZCBN010000039.1:8982-15884 GCA_964496975.1 uncultured Phycisphaeraceae bacterium | reverse complement strand
CCGGCAGCGTCCAGAGCCGCCAGCGGTACGAGAAGGCCCGCCGCTTCTCGCTGCCGTCGGGAAACTCGAAGTGGATGTAGCACTGCATGTCGCCCGTGATGGGGTTGTAGCGGGCCTGGTCCCAGACGTACGTGAACTTGCCGTGCCCCTCGAGCACGCACTTGCGCTTCTCGGTGCAGACCGTCATGGCCTCGCTGCCCCCGTAGAAGTCGCAGAACAGAAGGCCGCCGTCGGCGAGGCTCGCGAGCACGCTCTGGAAGTACCGCTTCAGCGTCGCCCGCTCCTGCAGGATCCAATAGCTGAAGTTCATCGCGAGGACGCAGTCCATGCGGACCGCGTCGCCGGGCTCCAGCACGTTCCGCTCGAGCAGATGAACGCGGTCCTGCTGATCGGCCTTCAGCACGCCGACGTTGTGCCGCCGGCCCCATTCCAGCGTGGGCCCGTCGATGTCGAGGCCCACCGCCACGTTCTCCTTCCGACGCCGCACCCACTCGCACGACGTGTTGCCCGTGCCGCAAAAATCCTCGCGGAGCCGCGTCGCGGGCCGGCCGCGGAGCTTCTTGAAGATGCGGTCCACAAAGTCGATCTCGGGCTCCACGCTCTGCACCGCGGCCTGGTAGAGGAGGTGGCGGTCGGCCGACGCGGCGGTCCACGTCTTCTTGGCGGGCTTCTTGCCGGACCCGCGGGGGGGGCGAGCGGCGCCGGCCGCCTTCGTGCCGCGGGCGGGGGCGGGGGCGGGGGCGGCTTTTCCGGACGTGCGGCGGGCGGGGCTGCGAGTCGTGTCGGCCATCGGCGGGGCTCCTCTTGAAGGGGGCGGAGTGTAACGGCAGTTGCCCCCACGCATCGACCGACCAAGCCTCAGACGGTCCGGGCCGCCGAGAAGGGCCGTGGTCGCGCCGCGGCACCAGCCCGCCAACCGGCCCGGTCTACACTCGGACCAAGGCCGGCAGGAGCCCTCGCTCCTCGCCGACGCGCCGGACAAACGCGCCCCCACGGGGGCCGAGCCACAGCACCCGCCCGGGCCCGGCCCGGCCTGCACCACGCGGAGAACGACGCCATGAAACTCACGATGGTCGGCACCGGCTACGTCGGACTCGTCACGGGCGTCTGCCTCGCCAACACCGGCAACGACGTCACCTGCCTCGACGTCGACCCCGCGAAGATCGAGAAGCTCAAGAAGGGCGTCTGCCCCATCTACGAGCCCGGCCTCACCGAGATCATGGAGAAGAACATCGCCGCGGGCCGCCTGCACTTCACGCTGGACAAGGCCTCCGCGTACCGCGACGCCGACATGATCTTCATCTGCGTGGGCACCCCGAGCGACGAGCGGGGCCACACCGACCTCCGCTACATCGACGGCGCCGCCGACGACATCGCCGACGCGATCAAGGCCCTCGGCCCCGCGCAGAAGCCCAAGGTCGTCGTCGTCAAGTCCACCGTCCCCGTCGGCACCACCTTCCGCGTCCGCGACCGCATCCGCGCCAAGGTCGGCCCCGCCATCCCCTTCGCCGTCGCCGACAACCCCGAGTTCCTGAAAGAGGGCGACGCCGTCAACGACTTCAACAAGCCCGACCGCGTCGTCGTCGGCGTGGAGACCGATGAGGTCGGCGAGCGCTTCCGCGACCTCTACGACCCCTTCGTCCGCAACGGCCACCCCATCTACATCATGGACGTCCTCTCCGCTGAGATGGTCAAGTACGCCGCCAACAACTTCCTCGCCACCAAGATTTCCTTCATCAACGAGATGGCCAACCTCTGCGAGGCCTACGGCGCCAACATCAACAAGGTCCGCGAGGGCATGTGCTCCGACAAACGCATCGGGCACCAGTTCCTCTACCCCGGCCTCGGCTACGGCGGCTCCTGCTTCCCCAAGGACACGCTCGCCTGCATCATGATGGGCGAGCTCCGCGGCGTGAAGACCGACGTCAGCCGCGCCGTCCACGACACCAACCAGCGCCAACGCGACCTCTTCTTCAAGAAGATCCTGGGCCACTTCGGCGGCGAGACCGGCCTCGCCGGCAAGACCTTCGCCTTCTGGGGCCTCGCCTTCAAGCCCCGCACCGACGACATCCGCGAGGCCCCCGCCCTCACCCTCGCCCGCAAGGCCGTCGGCTACGGCGTCAAGGCCAAGGGCTTCGACCCGGTCGCGATGGAGAACGTGCGGGCGACCATGGGCGACACCATCCGCCTCGTCGATGACATGTACGAGGCGACCGACGGCGCGGACGCCCTGGTCATCTCGACCGACTGGGACGAGTTCAAGAGCCCGGACTTCGACCGCCTCGCCAAAACGATGAAGCAGCGCGTCATCTTCGACGGCCGCAACCTCTACCGCCGCCAGCAGTTGGGACAAATCGGCTTCACGTACTACAGCGTGGGCCGCGAGCCTGTTCGGCCGGGGTAAGGGTTGGGTCGGCACGCGGGCACGCTGCGCGACGCAAGTCAGCAGCGATGCCTGCAACCTGTCGATTCTCGCGCGGTATGCTTTACCGTCGCGGGGGCGGCATCGCGCCGTCGGTAAACTCAGGAGAGCTGCATGTCTCGTCGCATAGTCCTCATCGCTTTGGCAGTCACCACATCGTCTGCTCTGGCGGAACGCGCAACATTCCGTTTTCGAGGCTACGTCGAGAGCGAAACCCCGTCGTCCTATTCCGCGGACTTTGATGTCGGTGACACATGCACCGGCGAGTTTTCAGTCAACTTGGACGATTTCTCGTCGGTCTTCAATCCGGCCACGCCACAGTACGGGTTTTCGTACACGTTTCGGGGCGTCACCTTCCGAGCACAAGTTGGTTCTTGGAGCCGGGACGAAGCGAACCTCCTGATGTTCGCGGTAGACGACGCGTCGTTCGGCACGCCATTTCCTTCACCGGATCGCCTCAACGACCTCGCGTCGCTCAAGCTCGCCCCGATGCCCGGGCGGAGCGAATCGCTGTACCTGTTTTTCCAGGCCCCGACCACGTGGCTCGGCAACGGTCTTGAAGTGCCCGAGTCGCTCGAGTCACTCAACCTCGCGTCGGTCACGCATGCGGTTCTGTTCTCCAGCCCAAACTTTCCGGAGAACGTGAAGATCGTCATCACCTCCCTCTCCCGCGACGGCTTCGGCCTTCTCGCCACCCCCAACCAGCGCGTCGCCCAGTTCGCCGAGCCCAACGCCGTCTTTGACATCTTCGACCTCTTCGGCTTCCTCGCCGCGTTCGACACCCAGGACCCCTCCGCCGACCTCGCCGCCCCGCTCGGCACCTTCGACGTCTTTGACCTCTTCCAGTTCCTCGAAGAGGCCGCGCTCGTCCCCACCGAGTAACGCCCGCGTCGGGCCCGGGCTCGTCAGCGTTCGCGCCGACGCCGCCCTCGCCCAGCCCGGTCATGCCACACCGGTCTCACGCATCACGCCGCCCCGAGGCCTGTGATGCCCTGCGCGCTCCCATCGCGTCGAACGCCCCGGGCCACAGCTCGCCCGCACGGCCCGAACCCCGCACAACCCGCACATGGTCGCCAGGTCCCCCAGCCGCAACCAAGGCCCGCCACATCCGGCGGTCCACCCGCATCCCCCGCACCGGCGCGTCGATACACCCTCTCGGCCCGTGGACCGCCGGCCGCACGCACCCCGCCCCAGGAGCTTGCCCATGCCTTCCGACATGACAACGCCGCGTCCCCGCGTCGCCCACTCCCCCGCCCCGACGTCCACCTCAACCATCGTCGCGGCCGCGTGCACGCTCGCCGTCGCCCTCGCGGCGCCCGCCGCCGCGCAGTACGCCACCTTCACCTTCGAGGGCGTCGTCGAGCGCGAGAGCCCCGCGACCTTCACGTCGCTGTTCGATGTCGGCGACGCCGCGAGCGGCTCGTTCACCGTGAACCTCAGCGATTTCGAGTCGTACTTCGACCCCGACCAAGCCCAGTTCGGCAGCCTCGGCGTCTTCTACGACTACTCCGCCACCGTCCGCATCGGCCGCTGGTCCGCCGCCGACACGAGCCTCGCCTTCGCCAACGACGACCGAACCCGCGGGGACGCCGCGATCCTCTCGCCCGGCGGCCGCCCGTTTGACCTTCTCGTCGCCGGCATGGGCAGGTTCGGCACCCGCCAGGCCCTGCTCATCCTCGAGGGCGCCGACGACTGGCTCTCCGCCTCAGACGCCCCCGACGCCGCGGTGAACTCGCTGAACCTCGAGCAGGTCCGCCACGCCCGCATCGTCTTCAGCGGCCCGGGCCAGCCGGTGGTGGTGCGGCTCACAGCCATCCGCCGCCGCGGCATGGGCCTGCTCTCCACACCCAACCAGCCGGTGGCGCAGTTCGCCGCCCCGCACGGCATCCTTGACGAGCAGGACTTCCTCGCCTTCACCCGCGCGCACCGGCAGCGCAAGCGCAGCGCCGACCTCGCCCTGCCGCGGGGCCGCATCGACTCGCGCGACGTCGCCGCCTTCACCGAGCAGGCCGCTCGCGTGCCGACGCGCTAGCCCGCGGCGCATCGCCGCGGCGAACAGCCCTGCGCCTCTCGACCCGCGGCCTCAGGGGCAGCCGGTGTCGAGCACCGCGAGGAAGTCGAACAGATCGAAGATGTCCGCCGGCGACGTGTCCCCGTTGAAGTCGAGCCCCTCGTCGAGCGCCGCGAGGAAGTCGAACAGGTCGAAGATGTCGCCCGCGACCGTGTCGCCGTTGAAGTCCGCGGCGCACGGCCCGCCCGCCGTCACAACGCCCCGGACCGTCAGCGTCAGCGGCGTGCCCTCGGCGAAGCCGTTCACGCGGCGATCGTCGAACGCGCGGATGGTGTACACCGCCTCAAAGTCCCCCACCGCCGCGTCGGGCAGGCGAACCTCAACCGCGAGCGACCCGCCCGCCGGCACGCGCGCCGGCAGCCCCGTCACCGCGAACGCCGACGCGTCGCCGACCGCGGAGCCCAGCTCCACGTCCGCCTCCGCCGTCGCCCCCGGCACGGCCTGCAGGTTGTGCAGCATCACCACCCGCGATGCCTCGCCCGAGCCCTGCGTCACGGTGCCGAAGTCGACCGTCGCCGAGTTGACGTCCGCCGCCGCCTCAAACGACGCGTTCGACCGCGCGAGCACGTCCAGCTCCACGATCACCACGTCGTCGGCGTCGTTCGCCCCGCGGCCCGTGCCGCCCTGCGTCGTCACGTCCAGGTTGTCGATCGTCACCGCCCCGACGGCGACCTGCGCCGTCATGGTCGTCTCCGCGTCGAAGCCCACGGTCAGCACGCGGGAGTCAAGCCCGCTCAGGCTCGTCGAGAAAGCGTTGTGCCGGCCGCCGACGCTCGACGTCGCGCCGCCCGTTGCCGTCACGCTGTAGTACGTGCCGTCGAAGCCGTCCTTCAGAACCATCACGCTCGCCGCCGGCGGCACGGCCCCGCCCACGAAGACGCGGCCCAGGTCCACCACCGTCGTCGACGACCCGTCCGCCGCGACGTCCCCCTGCCCCATCGCGTCGGCGATCGACAGCCGCGAGTCGTTCATCTGGTCGACGTACACCGACCACACGTACTCGGGCCGGTCGACGTACGCGTTGCGGTTCGCCGTGAAGAAGCTCGGGTTCTCCGCCGACGAGAAGATGACGTGGTTCCGCCGACGCTCGAACTCATCGGGCGTGTCGAGATAGTGCCACGCGATGCAGCTCGCCAAATCCCCCATCTGAAAGCCCGAGATCGCCGTGCCGTTCACGAGAGAGACGTTCAGGCTCGGCCCCCACCGCGTGTCCGCGTAGAACAGCACCCGCGCACAATCCCCCTTGTCCGCGTCGCCCGGGAACCACCGGCTCGCCCCATCGCTCCCGAACGCACCCGTCCGTGTCGCCCCGGTGAACGGGAAGTTGCCGCGAGCGCCGTTCACGCTGGGCGTCGCCGGCCGCAAACAGTGCGGGTCGCCCTGCATCCCACGCGAGGAGTTGTTCGCATCGCCCGGCTGCCGCGAATCGGGCCACACGTGCTCCCGGTTCCACGTCGCCCCGGAGTCCCACACCGACGGCACCGACCGGCGGTCGTACACCAGCAGCACCTGCGACGGGTTCGCCGGGTTGCGGTCGTGCAGCGCCGCCGACGTCCGGAAGTCCCCGTACGACCGCTGCACGTGCCCCGCCGACATGGCGGTCGTCAGCGTCGCTTTCAGGGAAACGCCCGTGCCGGCCACGTTCGCGTAATACGTCGAGGGGGCCGCCCACGGGTCGACGACCTGAGCCCAGCTCACGCCGCAGAACACCAGCGAAAGCACCCCCACCACCGGCCCGACCGATCCGCGGCTACCCATGTCCAGCATGTCCAGACCTTTCTCTCATCACCCCGAGTGGGCCAAGGGTAGCCCCGCGACCCGGACAGTCACGTCTACCCAGCCGACGCCCCTCACCCCGCCCGGCTGGACGCCCCGGCGCCTCCCCGTCAGACTGCCCGCGATGCCCCCGCCCGCCGTTGAAGTCCACCACGCCGACTGGCTTCAACTCGCCCGCGCCCTGCCCCCCGCGTCCGTCGACCTGCTCTACGCAGACCCCCCATTCAACACCGGCGCCGTAAAAACCACGCCCCCCAGGGCCGAAAAAGCCCCCCGCCGCGGCCCCGTGCTCCACACCCGCTTCCCCGACGCCTGGCCCACAACCGCCGACTGGCTCGCCTGGCTCCGCGACCGCCTCGCCGCCACACTCCCCGCCCTCCGCCCCGCCGCCGCCGTCCTGCTGCACGTTGACTGGCGAACCGCCCACCACGCCCGCCTCCTGCTCGACGACCTTCTCGGACCGCACGCCTTCGTCAACCACCTCATCTGGTCCTACGGACTCGGCGGCAGCTCCCCAAAGCGATTCGCCCGAAAGCACGACGACATCCTCTACTACAGCCTCGACCCCGACCGCTGCTACTTCGAGCCCCCCCGCATCCCCGCCACCACCCGCCGCATGGCCGGCCAACCCAA
>CAZCBN010000039.1:0-8972 GCA_964496975.1 uncultured Phycisphaeraceae bacterium | reverse complement strand
GTCCTCCACATCCCCGCCCTGAACAACATGGCCGCCGAGCGCACCGGCTACCCCACCCAAAAACCCCTCGCCCTGCTCGACCTGCTCATCCGCGCCACCTGCCCCCCCGGCGGCACCGTGCTCGACCCCTGCTGCGGCAGCGGCACCACCCCCGTCGCCGCCCGCCGCGCGGGCCGCTCCTGCCTCGCCGCCGACATCAACCCCCTCGCCGTGGAGATCACCCGCAGCCGCATCGCCCCCGCGCCAGCCCCCTAAACTCCAGTCCCCATGCCCGGCACGCTCTTCCGCCTCTACCAGCGACGCCGCGTCATCAACGTCAACGCGAACGTCATCGCCGCCGGCCTGCTCGCCATCGCGCTCGCCAAGTTCCCCGTCGCATGGCTCAGCGCCGCCATCGGCCCGGGCCACAAGGTCCTGAAGAGCGTCGCCGCCTACGCCATCGACATGGCCTTTGACGTCGCCCTTTACTTCGCTCTCCACTGGGTCGCCAACCACTGGCGCCCCCTCCGACCGCTGAACGAGAACGACCCCCTCCACGTCCCCCGCTCCCGCCGCAGCTTCCTGCTCGACGCCGGCCGCATCCAGGCCGAGCGCGCCGCGCTCGTCCCCATCTTCGCCGCGGTCGCCATCGGCGGCATGACCGTCCTCCAGCACCGCGGCGTGAAGGCCTCGTGGGCCTTCGTCTTCGCCTTCCTCGCCGCCATGCTCATCACCCGCATCATCCACACCGCCTTCGGCCTCTGGTCCGGCAGCATGACCGACGACCACCTCACGCCCCCACCTCCCACACCTCCTACCCCACCCGCCAACGCCTAGCCGTCCGGCCCTTCAGCAATCCACCGCGCCGGCACTCCACCCCGGCCCACGCCGACGTACATTCCCCCCATGTGCGGCATCGCCGGCGTCCTCGTCGTCCATAATCCCGCCGAAGGCCCGCCGCCCCCCCACCACGACGCCATCCCCGACGCCTGGCTCGACGCCCTCGACGCCGGCATCGCCCACCGCGGCCCCGACGGCGCCGGCCGATTCCGCGACCGCGCCACCCGCCCCGACGGCACCATCGTCGACGTCGCCCTCGTCCACCGCCGCCTCAGCATCATCGACCACACCGGCGGCGCCCAGCCGATGGTCCATCTGCGCAACGAACGCGCCGCGACCCCAGCCGAGCGATCCTCCCTCCTCCCCCCCTCCCATCACATCCCAGACCCCCTCCGCCGCCGCCCCGAGGGCATCGCCCTCCATGACCTCACCCACGACTGGCAAGACGCCGCCCGCCCAAAGGACCTCGTCGCCGTCACCTTCAACGGCTGCATCTACAACCACCGCGAACTCCGGGCCGAGCTCGAACTCTGCGGCCACCACTTCGCCACCGACCACTCCGACACCGAAGTCCTCATCCACGGCTGGCGCGAGTGGGGCCTGCGGATGCAGGATGAACTCGACGGCATGTACGCGATGCTGATCTGGGATCGCAACGCGGCACAGCTCGCCTGGGCGCGCGACCTCGCGGGCGAAAAGCCGTTGTCCCTCACCTTCGATCCGCGGATGACCTCAGACACCCGGATCTTCTCGAGTGTTGCATCCAGCATGACGACCCTGCAGGCCGCACGGGACTTTCGTTCTCCACGTCTTGTTTCGACGCTGCTTCACGAATGGTCGCAACACGGCACGTTCGAGGTATCGCCATACGGCGACGCGGTGTTTCCGGCACGTTTCTCGATTTTTCCGCCAACAGAAGCCGCAGAACCAGATTCCGATCGACCGGACATCGACCGCTCGCCCTCCGCCACGGTGCGCCCCCTTTCTCTCCCAACCCGCTCCCACTCCGCCGCTTCGGTGGCAGTCGCAGCGCTTGACGACACCCTCCTGGCACGCGCCGTCACCTCCCGCCTCGAAGCAGACGTTCCCCTTGGCGTCTTCCTCTCCGGCGGCCTCGATTCCGCCCTCATCGCCGCCATCGCCCACCGCGAACGCCCCGACCTGAAGGCCTTCACCGTCCGCATGCCCGACCCGGCCTACGACGAGTCCGCTGCCGCAGCGGAAACCGCTCGAATCATCGGCATCGATCACGTCGTCCTCGACTGCCAGCCCACGCCCGCCGCGGACCTCGTCCACCTCATCGAGCAACTCGGCCTGCCCTTCGGCGACAGTTCACTCCTCCCAACCTACTGGGTCAGCAGGGCCGCGCGCAAGCACGTCAACGTCGCCCTCTCCGGCGATGGCGGCGACGAACTCTTCGGCGGCTACCGCCGCCACACCGTCGCCGCAGCGCTCAACCGATACCACCGGCTCCTCGCACTCATCCCCAGCCCGTTGCTCGACCGCCGCCAGCCCAACAGCCGCAGCACCTACCTCGCCCGCCTCGGCCAAGCCGCCCGCCACAGCGGCTACGACGAACTGTTGGCGATCTTCGCCGCGCCAGACTTCAAGCGTCTCTGTGCGATCAACGGTGAACCCCCTCCCTTTCGGCCCTTCTGCCCCACCATTGACCCATTGCTGAACGACTTCGAAAACTATCTTCCCAACGATCTCCTTCGCAAAACCGACACCGCCTCCATGGCCGTCGGCCTCGAAGTCCGCGCCCCCTTCCTCGCCCGCGAACTCGTCCAAGCCGCCCTCCGCACACCCCTCAACATCCTCATGCCCAACGGCGAGCGCAAAGGCCTCCTCAAACAAATCGCCCGCCGCTACCTCCCAGACCACATCATCAACCGACCCAAGCGGGGCTTCGCCATCCCCATCGGCGACTGGTTCCGCTCCGACTTCGGCGGCATGCGACAACTCCTCCTCGACCACCTGACCGCTGCCGAACCCTTCCCCGGCCTCGCCGACGCCGGCCTCGTCCTCAACCGCCGATTCATCAACCAAATGCTCCGCGAGCACGACGCCGCCGGCGAACGCTCCCTCAACCCCTGGCACGGCCGCGACCACAGCCAACGCCTCTACATGCTCCTCGTCCTGTCCATCTGGTGCCGCTGGCTCGACCGACTTCGCCGCACGCACCCGCCGACGCCGAATTCCAGCGAACAAACCCCGCCGGCCGATGCTTAACGCCGAAGGCGCGGGCCCCGCCCGCGCCCGGCCAAAGGCCCACCCGCACGCCTCGCCCCCCGCCGGCCCGGCGCCAACCATCCCGGCCGACGAGAGGAACCCCATGACCCCGCCCGCAGTCCCGACTTCCCCCGCGTCCGCCAACGCCGCCGCGCCCACCGACCGCCGCGTCTTCCTGCGCGACACCTCGGCCCTCCTCGCGGCCGCGTCGGGTCTCATGGCCCTCGCCGTCCTGCCCGCCTGCAGCAGCGGAAAGAAGACCGCCGCCCGCAGCCGCGTCGGCGAGCCGCTCCCCGCCGACCCCGTGCTGAAGCCCATCGCCGCCGCGCCCAAGGCCAAGCCCAAGCCCGGCGCCGCCATCCCCACCGGCATCATCCCCCGCTCCGCCTGGACCAGCGAGGCCCCCGTCCTCTCCCTCGCCGACCCCATGCAGCCCGTCCGCCGCATCACCGTGCACCACGACGCCATCGGCGTCTTCACCAGCACGGACCAGTCCGCGGCCGCCGCCCGCATGGAGTCCATCCGCCGAAGCCACCGCCAACGCGGCTTCGCCGACATCGGCTACCACTACGCCATCGACCCCGCCGGCCGCGTCTGGCAGGGCCGCCCCACCAACCTCCAGGGCGCCCACGTCAAGGACCAGAACCCCGGCAACCTCGGCATCCTCGTCATGGGCAACTTTGAGCTGCAGAACCCCTCACCCCAGCAGCGGGCCGCCCTCCAAAAATTCGTCAACCAGCAGATGAGCACCTACCGCCTCTCCGCGGGAAACGTCGTCACCCACCAGGAACTCGCCCCCACCGCATGCCCGGGCCGCTCGCTCCAGGCCTACATGAACGACCTCCGCGGCCGCGGCGCCCTCGTCGCCAGCGCATGACCCAGCCGGGCCCATGACTCCGCCGAGCGCATGCCCCAGCTCGGCGCATGACACCGCGCCGTGCCGGTCACCGCGCCACCCCGCGACTCTCCATCACCCATCAGCCGTCAACCGCCGCGATCACCCCGCCGCCTCGTCCTCCGCGGCAGCCTCTGCCCGCTCCCCAAAGATCGCCGACCCCACGCGAACCATGTTCGCGCCCTCTTCAATCGCGACCTCAAAGTCCCCGCTCATCCCCATGCTCAACACGTTGAGCCGCCCCTCGCCAAACCCCTCGCGGCGGAACTCCTCAAAGAGCTCCCGAAGCCGCGCAAAGTGAGGCCGCGCCTCCTCCGGGTCCTCCGAGTGCGGCGCCATCGTCATGAGCCCGCGCAGCCGCAGGTTGTACATGTGGTCGATCTGCTCCGCCAGCGCCGCCGCCGCCGGAAGGGGGCACCCAAACTTGCTCTCCTCCCCCGACACGTTCACCTGCAGCAGCACGTCGACCTTCTTCTCCGTCCGCTCCAGCATCCCTTGAAGCTCTTCGGCGATCCGCAGGCTGTCCACCGAGTGGATCAGCCGCACACACTCCACAACCTTCCGCGCCTTGTTGCGCTGCAGGTGACCGATCATGTGCCACCGCGCCGTCAGGTCCGCCGGGATCGGCCCACCGCCCGCGGGCCGCGGCGTCCCCTCGACTCCGGCCCCCGCGCCCGCCCGCAGCCCGTCCCGTTGCCGCGCCCGCACCGCCGTCTCGGGCAGCACGCGCACGCGGTCCGTCCACTCTTCAACCATCGCCGCGCGCTGCACGAGCTGCTGCACCCGGTTCTCGCCGAAGTCCGCGTGCCCGAGCTCCAGCAGGCGATGGATGTCGTCCGGCTCCGCGTGCTTCGTCACGGCGATCAGCACCACCTCGTCCGCCCGACGCCGCGCCCGCGCCGCCGCGTCCGCCACGCGTTGCTTCACCCGCTGGTACCGCTCGTCGAGCGTCGCCGCAATCGCCGTATCCGTGCGCGTCATACCCGGCCGCTCCTGCGTCAGCATCGTGGTGCCTCCTGCACGCCAAACGTCACGTCCTCGCCGTAGCATACGCCGCGATCCAGCGCGAACATCCGCCCCACGCCTCACCGCGGACGGTTTCTGATAGGGTCGCGCCCTCATCGCCCGCCGACCCGCACCCCCCGCATCAGGACGCACCGCACATGAAAAACGACCACCTCACCCCCCGCCCCGCCGTCATCTCCGCCGGCGAAACCGCCCCAGACTTCACCCTCCTCGACCAGAACCGCAAGGAGTGGAAGCTCTCCGAACACATCCAAAAGGGGGATGTCGTCCTCGCCTTCTACCCCATGTCCTTCACCGCCGTCTGCGGCACCGAGATGGAGTGCATCAACAAGGAGTTCGACCGCTGGACCAAGGCCGGCGCCCAACTCGTCGGCATCTCTTGCGACAGCTTCGCCGTCCAAAAGGCCTGGGCCGACCAGGCCGGTTACAAGCAAACCCTTCTCGCCGACATGCACCGCCAGGTCTGCAAGGCCTACGGCCTCTACTGGCCCGACCTCAACATCGCCAGCCGTGGCACCGTCATCATCACCAAGGGCAAAGACGGCAAGCCCACCGTGAAGTGGAGCCAGTCCCGCGAGGTCAAGACCGCCATGAACTTCGAGGAAGTCATGGCCAAGATGGCGTAGCCGAATGCTGGGGATTCGCCTTGCCCACCAAGGTTTGAGACGTACTCCGCATGATCGAGCAGGACGGGTGGGTCCTCGTCGCAACCCGCGGAAGCCACCGGTAGTTCAAGCATCCCGCGAAGCCCGGCCGCGTCACCATCGCGGGCAAGCCGTCTGATGATGTGGCCGCCGGAACATTGAACAGCATCCTGAAGCAGTCGGGCCTGAAACCCTCGACCGAGGAACGTTGATGCGTTACGCCGTCATCATCGAACACGCCGGCGACAACTTCTCGGCATACGTCCCCGATCTCCCGGGCTGCATCGCCACCGGCAGCACCGTAGAAGAGGCCCGCTCCAACATCCGCGAGGCCATCGCCTTCCACCTCGACGGTATCCGCGCTGACGGAAACCCAGTTCCGCCCCCGCGCGCCATCGCCGAGTACGCCGAGACCGAAGCCGCCTGACAAGCACCCGCACGACGGCCCCCGCCAACGCAGGCAACCCCGCGCAGATCGCCCTATCTTCTCCGTATGCCGACCACCCCCTCCCCCCTCGTCCTCATCATCCGCGACGGCTGGGGCACCAACCCCCACCCCGAGCACGACGCCTTCAACGCCATCAAGCTCGCCAAGACCCCCGTCGCCGACCGCCTCACGGCCGAGTGGCCCACCACCCTCATCGCCACCAGCGGCGAGGACGTCGGCCTCGACGACAGCACCATGGGCAACTCCGAGGTCGGCCACCAGAACATCGGCGCCGGACGCATCGTCTACCAAGACTCCGTCCGCATCACCATCGCCTGCCGCGAGAACAAACTCAAAGACGTCGACAACCTCGCTGGCCCCATCCGCCGCGCCAAGGACGCCAACAAGGCCGTCCACCTCATGGGCATCTGCTCCGACGCCGGCGTCCACGGCCAGCTCTTCCACCTCCGCTCCCTCATCCAACTCTGCAAAGACCTGGGCCACACCGGCCCCAACGCCAAGGTCTACATCCACCTCTTCGGCGACGGCCGCGACACCGGCCCCTTCACCGGCAAGGCCTTCGCCCAGCAGGTCGAAACCTTCTGCAAGGAGATCGGCGTCGGCCGCGTCGTCTCCGTCATCGGCCGCTACTGGGCCATGGACCGCGACAACCGCTGGGAACGCGTCCAACGCGCCCACGACCTCCTCACCGGCCGCCACGCCGACATCAAGCACGCCTCCACCGCCCCCGCCGCCTTCCAGATGTACTACGACGCCCCCTCCGCCGAAACCATGAACGGCGACGAGTTCATCGCACCCACCGCCATCGGCGACGACTGGAAGGCCACCCGCATCACCAGCGGCGACACCGTCATCTTCTACAACTACCGAGGCGACCGCCCGCAGGAGATCTGCTCTGCCTTCCTCCTCCCCACCTTCGAAGGCGCCGAAGAGCTCAAACCCAGCCCCGACTCCGGCAAGCGAGGCTTCGACCGAGGCCCCAAGCTCGACCTCGACTTCGTCCTCATGACCCCGTACAACAAACGCCTCGCCTCACTCGCCAAGGTCGCCTTCCCCAAGCCGCCGAAGATGACCAACATCCTGGGCGACTACATCGCTGCGCAGGGCCTCACCCAGTTCCGCTGCGCCGAAACCGAGAAGTTCCCCCACGTCACCTTCTTCTTCAACGACTACCGCGAAGAACCCTTCGAGGGCGAGCACCGCGAGATCATCCAGAGCCCCAAGGTCGCCACCTACGACCTCCAGCCCGAAATGTCCGCCCGCGGCGTCGCCGACGCCGTCCTCCGCCGCCTCAGCGCCCCCGACTGCGAATCCCTCATCGTCGTCAACTTCGCCAACGGCGACATGGTCGGCCACACCGGCAGCCTCCCCGCCGCCATCAAGGCCTGCGAAACCGTCGACGCCCTCGTCGGCGAGATCGTCACCAAAACCCTCGCCAGGGGCGGCGCCCTCATCGTCACCGCCGACCACGGCAACGCCGAGCAGATGTTCGACCCCACAACCAACGCCGCCCACACCGCCCACACCACCTACACCGTCCCGCTCATCATCGTCGGCGAACAGTTCCGCGGCAAAGCCCTCCGCCAAGCCGGCCGCCTCGCCGACATCGCCCCCACCGCCCTCCACATGCTGGGCCTCCCCAAACCCCAGGACATGACCGGCGAGTCCCTCCTCACCCCGTAACCAACGCCCACCCGCCAACCACCGACCACCGACCGCCGGATGCCGAGTGCCGGGTGCCGGGTGCCGGGTGCCGGGTGCCGGGTGCCGGGTGCCACGGCTTGGCCCCGCCAAGCCGTGCTCCCCCTCTCCCCCGCGGCAACCGCCGCGCCCTCTTCAACTCCTCAACTCCGCCACGTCTCCCCCTACACCTCCGGCGCAAACCCCCGCCGCAGCGTGTTCTCCGCATACGCCCGCGGCTCCACAAACTGCAACAGATACTCCGGCCCCCCCGCCTTGCTCCCCACCCCCGACAGCCCGAACCCGCCAAACGGGTGCCGCCCCACAATCGCCCCCGTACACCCGCGGTTCACATACAAGTTGCCAACGCGAAACTCCGCCTTCGCCCGCGCAATATGCGAGGGCTTCCGCGTGTACACGCCCCCCGTCAGCTTGTACACATGCCCGTTCGCGATCGCGAGCGCATCCTCAAAGCTCGCCGCGTGCATCACCGCCAGCACCGGCCCGAACACCTCCTCCCGCGCAATCCGCATCCCCTCGCGCACCCCCCCGATGATCTTGGGCCCGATGCACACCGTCGGCCCTCGCGTCGCACCCGCAAACCCCTCGGGCCGTTCCAGCGTCACGTCCGCCATATCCAGCAGCACGCGCCCGCCCTCCGCGCGCGCCGTCTCCACAAAGCCCCGGATCCGCTGCGCCGCGTCCGCATCAATCACCGGCCCAACATCCGTCCCCGGCCGCATCGGGTCCCCAACGCTCAGCGCCCGCGCCGCCGCCACCAGCCGCTGCGTAAACGCCCGGATGTGCGGCCCCTCCGCCCCCGCCGGGTCCACAACCACCACCCGGCTGCACGCGCTGCACTTCTGCCCCGCATACCCGAACGCGCTCCCCCGCACCCCCACCACCGCCTCGTCCAGGTCCGCCGATTCATCGACAATCACCGCGTTCTTCCCGCCCATCTCGCACACCACGCGCTTCACGTGCCCCTGCCCCTCCCCCGTCACCCCCGCCGCAGCGAGGATGTCCAGCCCCACCGCCTTGCTCCCCGTGAACGCGATCACGCTCACCCGCGGGTCGCGCACCAGCGCCGCACCCACGGTCTCCCCCGGCCCCGCGACAAACCGCAGCACCCGCGCATCGTGCCCCCCCGCCGCCAGCGAGCGGTGCAGCACATCCACAAGCGCCCGCGCAATCCCCGGGCTCTGCTCCGCCGGCTTCACCACCACCG
>CAZCBN010000038.1:0-27349 GCA_964496975.1 uncultured Phycisphaeraceae bacterium | reverse complement strand
CGGCCCGGGCGGGCCGGGCGGGCACGGCCCGGGCGGGCCGGGCGGGGCGGCGTTCCCTGGGGCCGGCGGGGGCGTGCGTCGCTACCCTATCGGCCCCGTTCAGGCCGCGTCCGCGGCACGGGCGGTGGGTGCGGGGCGGGTTCGGTTGGGTGACTCAGACGGAGGTTTGCCGCGGTGCTTCATTCCATGCTTGATCTCGCGGCGCTTGGCCTCGCGACGCTTCATCTCGCGGCGCTGCCGGGCCTTGGTAGTGCGTTGCCCCCGGGTGGGGCGGGGCTGCTCCCCGCCGTGCTGGCGGAGGGGGTGGTGCTGGTCTCGTGGTGGAAGCCGCTGCTGCTGCTGCCGCCGATCCTGGGCTGGGCGTGGCTTGTGTCGAAGGTGTTCGACAAGCACGCCGAGCGGTTCTTCCTGGGGCGGGAGCGTTGGGCGGCGGTGCACATGGTGGCTGGCGTGGCCGCGTTCGCCGCGGCCGTGCTGATCCCGGTGCCGCAGTGGTGGAGCTTCCTCGTCGGCTACGCGTTGATGCTGCTGATTTTGGCGGCGGACATCGGGGCGTTCGTGCTCATCACGAACAAGGACGAGAAGGTGCCTGAGAAGCACCGGCTGAAGCTGGACATGTCCACCTTCGCAACCGCCTCGGCGGCGAAGAAGGAGGCCAAGGCGGCCGGGACCGTCACGCTCGGCATCAAGACGGCGATGGGCGTGATGCTGCCGCCGCCGAAGAAGGAAACGCCCGAGTTTGAGGTGCGGGCCGAGGCGGAGAAGCTGTTCATCACCGCGTCGGACAACCGCGCGGCGCAGATCGAGATCCGCCCGGCGAAGGACGGCGCGTACTCGGTGGCGCACCTGATCGACGGCCTGCTCCAGCCGGCGGGCACCATCCCCGCGGCGCAGGCGCTCGCCGTCATCGACTTCTGGAAGGCCGCGGCGGGGCTGGACGTGGCCGACCGTCGGCGCCGGCTCCAGGGCAAGTGCACCGTGCTGCGCTCGGAGGTGCCGAGCCAGCTCCGCGTGCTGACGAGCGGCTCGCAGAGCGGGCTGACGATGACGATCGCCATCAACCCCGACGCCGCGGTGGACCGCAAGGCGGCCGACCTGGGCCTTCGCGACGAGCAGTTCGAGGCGCTGAAGGGCGTCTCGCTGGGCGAGGGGTCGGGCATCGTGCTGCTGGCCGCCCCGCCGCTGAACGGGCGGACGACCACGTTCTACAGCGTGCTGCGTCTGCACGACGCGTACACGTCCAACGTGCAGACGGTGGAGCTGGAGCCGCAGCTCTCGATGGAGGGCATCAAGACCGTGAAGTACGAGGCGACGGCCGACGGGCCCGAGTTCTCGACCACGGTGCGGTCGATCCTGCGTCGCGACCCCGACGTGCTGGGCGTCGCCGACCTGCCCGACGTGGAGACGGCGAAGGAGATCGCCAAGGCCGACACGGACCGCACGCGCATCTACGTCTCGGTGAAGGCCGACGGGGCGATGGCGGCCATCGAGGTGTGGGTGAAGGCGGTGGGCGACGCGGCGGCGGCGGCCAAGGGCCTGCGCGGCGTCGTGGCGCAGCGCGTCATGCGGCGGCTCTGCGAGAACTGCAAGGTGGCCTACCAGCCGCCCGCCGAGATGCTGAAGAAGATCGGCGCCGAGGGCAAGGTGAGCCAGCTCTTCAAGAAGGGCGGCCAGGTCCTGGTGCGCAGCAAGCCCGAGACCTGCCCCGTCTGCCAGGGCACGGGCTATCTCGGGCAGGTGGCGGCGTTCGAGGTGTACCCCATCTCGGCCGAGGACCGCACGCTGATCGCCGAGCAGAACTGGAACGCCCTGAAGGCCGAGCTGCG
Source organism: uncultured Phycisphaeraceae bacterium (assembly GCA_964496975.1). GTDB lineage: Bacteria > Planctomycetota > Phycisphaerae > Phycisphaerales > UBA1924 > CAZCBN01. Next base: position 25,523 of record CAZCBN010000038.1, on the reverse strand, counting down.
GAAGAAGAAGCTGCCGAGCATCCCGCAGATGGCGATGCGCCTCGCGGTGGACGGCGCCACGAGCATCGAAGAGGTGACGCGCATCACCTCCTCGCCCGCCCCGGCCGCGGCCGCCAAGCCCGCCAGCAAGCCACAGGGCAAGCCGCCCGCGGCGCCCGCCGCCCCCGCGCCCAGCTCCACCTGACGCGCCACCCCGCGGCCCGCGGACCCGACGCGGCCCCCGCCGACCGACGGACATTCGAGACAGGATTCAGGCCGCCGGAGCAGACCCACCGGCCTCGCCGCCCCGGAGTCGTGAACCATGATCTACAACCTGTTCGTCCTCGGGGCCTTCCTCGCCGTCGTGTACATCTGGGCGACGAAGGGCTTCTTCAACGCGTTCCTGCACATGGTGTGCACGGTCGCGGCCGGGGCGATCGCGTTCGGCCTGTGGGAGACCGTGTCGTTCGCGATCCTGGGCATCGCGCCGACCAAGGGGTTCCTGTCCGTGCTGGAGGGGCTCGCCTGGCCCGCGGGGCTGGTGCTGCCCTTCGCCCTCTCGCTGCTCGTGCTGCGGATCGTGTCGGACCTCGCCGTGCCGTCCAACATCAAGAACACCGCCGCGGTGAACTACGTCGGCGGCGGCCTGTGCGGCGTGGTCTCGGGCATCGTCACCATCGGCATCCTCGTCATCGCGCAGAGCTTCGCGCGGCTCCCACCCAGCCAGAACGGCTTCCAGCCCGTGGACGTGACGCAGTCCCGCGCCGTCGGCGGCGGCTCGCTCGTCCGCGCCGCGAGCCTCTGGGTGCCCGTCGACACGCTCGCCGCCGGCCTCTACGGCCAGCTCAGCCGGTCCACCTTCCGCACCGGCACGCCGCTCGCCGAGTACTACCCCAAGCTCGAGCTCGCCGGCTGGGCCCTGCGCGGCTCGTCCGACCTGGGCCGCGGCCGAAACGCCCTCCGCCCCGGGGACTACTCGATCGTCGGCGGCTGGACGGTCGGCCCCGCCAACGGCGCCCCCGTGAAGGACCTGCTCGCCCTGCCCGACGGCACGAGCCAGGGCTACGTCACGCTCGACGACGAGCCCGTCGCCACGGGCCGGCTCTACGGCTACGCCGTCTCCTTCGGCCCGGGCGCCAAGGAGTCCAACGGCCAGGTCGTCCTCTCCAACGGCTCGGCCCGGCTGCTCATCGAGCGCACCGACCAGCCCAGCATCACCGACGCCGTGCACCCCGCCGCCATCATCAGCCAGGCCCGCGCCGAGAACGCCGAGCTCTACGGCCGCTGGGCCTTTGACGGCCAGGGTGTCTTCATCGCCTCCGTCGGCGGGGCGAGCACCACCGCCATGGGCTTTGAGTTCGTCGTGCCGCAGGGCTACCAGCCCCGCGCCCTCGTCATCCGCAACCTGCGGCAGGACGTCGCCGCGGTGAAGCTGACCGACTTCCCCACCGCCTCCGCCCGCACCGCCTCGGTGCAGTCGGGCCGCATCCTGGGCACCTCGGCCAAGATCGAGAACGTCGACAAGTCCGACGCCGTCCAGGTGCGCGGCGGCAGCGAGCCCTCCGGCGGCGCCTCGACCGACTCGGGGCTCGAGGTCTCCAACCGCTTCGGCTTCGCCTTCCAGTCCACCCAGGCCGGCGGCCTTGAGCTGGGCGAGGGCAACCAGGTCGTCCGCGGCACGGGCCGCTTCTCCTCGGCCACGCTCCAGCAGCGCGGCGTCACCATCGACAAAAACCTCCGCGTCGACGCCTTCGCCACCACAAGCGACACCCGCATCGCCCAGCTCGACGTGGGCGTCGAGAGCAAGGCGAGCCTGCTCGGCAAGGTCGCCCGCTCGGTGGACCAGGTCCTGCCGCCGCAGCTCATCGACACCAACGGCGCCGTCTACCAGGCCGTCGGCTACGTCTACTCCGACCGCGAGTTCACCGAGATCCGCTACGACCCGGGCGACCCCATCCGCGGCCTGAGCCAGCTGCCGAGCCTCAGCAGCTCGCGCGACGACCAGAAGCTCAAGCTCATCTTCGTCGTCAGCATCGGCGCCGAGATCGACACCTACGCCGTGGGCAGCCGCGCCGTGCTCGACTTCGAGCCGGCCGTGCCCGTCCGCTGAAACTCGTTCGCTGAAGCCAGTCCGCAAAACCCGCCGGCGGCGCACAGGGCCCCTTCGGGCCGCCCCGCTCTCATCCCCCGCCGGGCCTTGCCGACAGCACGCGCCACGTCGGCACCGCGGCGAGCGCCCCCGCCACCGGCCCAAGCACGTACACCCACAGCGCGCCCAGGGCCGCCCCGCCCCCGCCGCTCCCGCCGCCGCCGCTAATGAGCGAGCCGACAACCGCCGGCCCGATCGACCGCGCCGGGTTCATCGACGCCCCGCAGATCGGCCCGGCGAACATCGCCTCCAGCGCCACCACCGACCCGACGGCGATGCCCGCCAGAATCCCCCGCTCCTTGGGCCCGCGCGAGACCGACAGCACCACCAGCATCAGCGCCCACGTCAGCACCGCCTCAAGCAGCGCCGACCGCCACGCCTCGCCCGCGGGCACCGTCGCCCCGAACGTCCTCGCCGCCGGCAGCACCACGCGCCACAGCGCCGACGCCGCCACGGCCCCGAACACCTGCGCCGCCGCGTACACCGGCACCGCCCGCCACGGGAACGCCCCTTCCGCCGCGAACGCGATCGACACCGCCGGGTTCATGTGCGCCCCGGAGAGGTCACCCAGCGCCACGATCAGCGCCAGCACCACGAGCCCCCACGTGACCGCGACGCCCGCGTGCGTGACCACGCCCCCCGACCAGTCGTTCACGATCATCGCGCCCGTGCCGGCGAAGACCAGAAAGAACGTCCCCAGCGCCTCGCACACCGCCCGACGCGCGAGCGGGAGCGGCAGCGCCCCTGCCGCCGGCGCGCGGGCCGCCTCGGCGGAAACGGCGTGATCATCGGCCCGGGGATGTGCCATCCGCCGCGCTCCGATCGGGACCCGGCGTCGGCCTCGGCCGCACGGCGCGGACCCTCACCGCGCCCGCGGGCCGATCAACCCGCGCCGCCCCGGCAGAATCATGTGTCGTCCGGCGTGGTCGCGGCGGCGTCCGACGCCGTCGCGCCCGAACAGCGGTTTGCGTCCAAACAGGGGGTTGCGTCCAAACAGCGGTTTGCGTCCAAACAGGGGTTTGCACCCCATCAGGCGTTCGCGCGAGATCAGGCGTTCGCGCCGGACTTGCTCTTGCCCTTGCGCTCGCCGCGGGGCGCCTCGGCCTGCTCGGCCTGGCCCGCGCCGGCGTCCTGCTCGCCGCCCCGGTCACCACCCCGGTCACCACCACGGTCGCCCCGGTCGCCCCGGTCGCCCCCGCGGTCACGCCGGTTGCCGCGGCCGCCCTTGCCCTTCTCGATGAGGTTGCCCTCGTTGTCGAACTCCATCTCCTCGCCGCGCTCCGCCTCGAGCTGCCGGTCCGCCACCACCCACAGCTTCACGCTCGCCTCGAGGTCGCTGTCGAACTTGATCAGCACGTCGAACGTGTCGATCCGCTTGATCGTCTGCGCCAGCCGCACCTCGCGGGGCTTCACGTCGTAGCCGAGCTCCGTCAGCGCCGACGCGATGTCCTGCTGCGTCACGCTGCCGTAGAGCTGGCCCTGGTCGTTGCACGAGCGCGTCATCGTCAGCTCAAGGCCGTGGATCCGCGCGATCAGCGCCTCGCGGTGCTTGCGCAGCTCGGCGAGCTGCTTCTCCGCGTCGGCACGCTTCGCGGCCAGGTCGCGGATGATGTCCTCGCTCGGCACCGTCGCCAGCGCGCGGGGCAGCAGGAAGTTCCGGGCGTAGCCCAGACGCACGTTCACCACGTCCCCGACGATGCCGAGGTTGTCCACGTTTTCGGTCAGCAGCAGCTTCACGGTCTTCGCCATGGTTCACCTCCGCTGTCCCCCGAGGCCGCCGGAACACCCGACGCCCCCAGAGTTGAGGAGCCCCGCATGGCGTGCCGGGCCCCAGCGCGTATGAGAAGGGCCGAACGGTAGCCGCCCCACGCCCGCGAATCGACCCCAGCCCTCACTCCCGAACCGCCCCGACGGCACGATGTCGCAGCTCTTCCGGGTGCCACGGCCTTTCAGGCCGTGCCGTCTTCCGGTGCCGGGTGCCACGGCCTTCCAGGCCGTGCCCTGCCCCGATGGCACAGCCCCGTAGCACAACCTCACACGCCGTGCCAAGCCTCCCCGGCACGTCCCATCACCCCGCCGTGCCCACGCCCCACTCAGAACGGGATGTCGTCCGCCTCCATCTGCGGCGGGGCGTCGTCGTAGCTCTGGCTCGACCGGCCGCCGTAGCCGCCACCCCCGCCGTATCCGCCGCCCTCGCCCCCACCCGCCGCGCCACGGCCAGACCCCGCACGGGCCCCGCCGCCGCCCCCGCCCCCAGCGCCGCCCCCACCCTGCCCCGAGTCGACGAACTGAAAGCTCTCCACCACCACGCGCAGCTTGCTCTGCTTGCTGCCGTCCTTGCCCTCCCACTGGTCGAGCTTCAGCCGCCCCTCGATAAACACCGGCCGGCCTTTCGCGAGGTACTGGCTCATCACCTCCGCCGTGCGGCCCCAGGCCTCGCAGTCGATGAAGGTCACCTCTTCACGCTGCTCGCCCTGCGGCGTCTTCCACTTGCGGTTCACCGCCAGGCCGATGTTCGCGACCGGCTGGTTGCCCGACGTGTGCCGCAGCTCGACATCGCGCGTCAGATTGCCCAGCAGGATGACCTTGTTGAAGCTGCCCGCCATGCGTGTACTCCTCGGGGACGCCGCGGCGACCCGACCCCAGCATACCGCACAAACAGCGTACCCGCACGGCACCGCCCGCCCGTCGCACCATTACCGCCGAGCTGGCGCAACCCGCCACCCGCCCACCGATGGCGCAGGCGCGCGACGCCGTGCCGCCCCCCCCGCTGGCCCAGCCTGCAAGGCTGCGACGGCCCCCCTGCTGGCACGGCCTTTCCGGCTGTGCCAACTCTGTTGGTGGCACGGCCTTTCAGGCTGTGCCAGCGTTCTTGGTGGCACAGCCTTGCAGGCTGTGCCGTGAGGCACCCAGCAGCCAAGCCCCGCTTCACTCGTCCGCGTCGACGTCCTCGATCTCCGCCGGCTCGGCCCGCTCCTCGGCTTGGTCGCCCGCCGACTCCTCCTCGGGCGCGCCCAGCCGCACGCCGCCGCGGCGCTCGTCGCCCCGCGCCGGACGCTCTGCCCGCAGGCGGGCCTCGGTCTCCAGCCCGCGGCGGTCATCGGCGGCCGCCGCCTCTTCCACCGTCATGTGGTCGGCGCGGATGATCAGCACCCGCATCACCTTCTCCGACAGGTTGCAGTCGCGCTCGATGTGCGCCACGCCGTGCGTCGGCGCGGTGAAGTACGCCAGGATGTAGCACCCGCGCTTCTGCTTGTCGATCTCGAACGCCAGGCGGCGCTCGTCCCACTTGCGCATCGCCACGACCTCGGCCTCGCCGCGGGCCAGGATCTCGTTGATGTGCTGCACCGCCCCGCCCAGGTCGGCCGCCACCGCCTGGTTCAGGAGGAACATCGCCTCGTACAAACGCGTCTCGGTCGCCGTGCCCGTCTTGCTCATCGTTGCCGCTCCGTCTGGGCGGTCGGGCCGTGCGGTGCGCACGCCGAGCGCCGTTGTGCTCCAAAGGACTCCCTCAACCCCGCCCGGCGAGAACCCATCCCGCCCGGCCCTTCCCGTCTCAGGCCCCGCCCTCCCCTGCCGTTTCTTCCGATCGGCCTGCCCCGTCTCCCGGTCGCCCGGTCCCGTCGCCCGCTCTCCCCGCGCCGTCGCGGGGGCGCTGCTCCTTCGGGTGGGTCCGGGGCTTCTCCTCGGCCCCCACCTTCTTGTTGAACCGGTTCATCGCCGCGTCCAACCCCTCGGCGATGATCGCCTCCACCGCGTCCGCCGCCTCGCGCAGCGACCGGTCCAGCTCCCCCTTCTCCTCCGCCGTGAAGCGGCTCAGCACCCAGTCCGCCTGCACCATCAGCGCCGGCTTGGCCCCGATGCCCACCCGCACCCGCGGGTAGCCCGCCGTCCCGAGCTTCTGCTCGATGTCCGCCAGGCCGTTGTGCCCCCCGCTGCCCCCCGAGGCCCGCACCCGCACGCCGCCCACCGGCAGCGCCAGGTCGTCCACCACCACGATCACGTCCGCCTCGGGCGAAACCTTGAAGAACCGCGCCGCCTCCGCCACGCTCCGACCGCTCAGATTCATGAACGTGGTCGGCTTCATCAGCAGGCACTTCTCCCCGCGCACGCTCGCCTCCAGCGTCGCCGCGGAAAACCGGCTCTTCGCGATCGCCCCCCGCGCGTGACGTGCCGCGAGCACGTCCACCACCATGAACCCGGCGTTGTGCCGTGTCTGCTCGTACTGCAAACCGGGGTTGCCGAGTCCAACGATCACCTTCATCGCGCGGGGGGCCCTTCAATGCCAGCGGGATCCGTCGCCGCCCAGAGAGCCGGGCCTTACTTCTTCGCGGCGGCCCCGCCCTCCTCCTTCTTCTTCTCGCCGATGACCTCGGGCGCCGTCGTGCCGCCCACCGTCGCCGACTCGGCCGTCTCGGTCTGCACCGTCGGCTCGAGCACGTGCGCCACCTCGGCGTCCGGGTCGCTCACCAGCCGCGTGTCCGGCGGCAGCTGCACGTCCCGGGCCCGGATGGACCCGCCGACCCCGAGGTCCGTCACCGTCACCTCGATGTACTCGGGGATGTTCATCACCGTGCACTCGATCTCGAGCTGGCTCGTCGGGTGCATCAGCGTCGCGCCCGACGTCTTCAGGCCCCGCGCCTCGCCGATCAGGTGCACCGCCACCATCACGCGCACACGCTCCGTCAGGTCGACGCGCGCCAGGTCGCAGTGCACGATGTTTGTGCCCAGATAGTCGAACTGCAGGTCGCGCAGCAGCACCGTCTCGCCCGAGTGGTCGGTGCCCACGCTCCCGCCCTCGAACTCCAGGCGGAAGACCTTCTCCCCCTTGTGGATGTGCTTCAACGCGTCCCGCGCGTCCAGCGTCACCGCCAGCGGCTCCTGCTTGTGGCCGTACACCACCGCCGGCAGGCCACCCTGCTCGCGGACGCGCCGGCTGTAGCGGCTCCCCAGCTTCTCACGCTTCTTCGCCTTCAGAATCGGTGCCTGTTCATGCATCGCCGTGTTCCTCCGCAAACCGGGGCCGCCGGCCCCGACCCACCTTCACATGTTCCCAAACAACCGAAGTGCCTCGAACCCGCTCCACCTCGATGCCTCGATCCCTCGATGCCTAGCTGCCTCGATGCCTCGATGCCTCGCTACCTCTTCATCGACGCCCGAGCAAACAGCTCGCTCACCGACCGGTCCTCGTGGATCGCCCGGATCGCCTCCCCCAGCAGCCCCGCCACGCTCACCTCCACCAGCTTGTCCGCCAGCCGCTTCTTCTTCGACTCTTCCAGCGGGATCGTGTCGCTCACCACCACGCGCGAGATCGGCCCCGCCGCAAGCTTCTCCGCCGCCCGGTCCGCCAGCACCGCGTGCGTCGCCGCGACGATCACGTCCCGCGCCCCGCACGACATCACCAGCTCCGCCGCCTTCACCACCGTCGTGCCCGTCGAGATCATGTCGTCGAACATCAGCACCGTCTTGCCCTCGACCGAGCCGATCAGGTGCTTCTCCATCTCCACCTCGGTCCCGCTCTTGCGACGCTTGTTGATGATCGCGAGCTCCCCGCGCAGCTCCCGCGCCACGTCCTCCGCGACCTTCACGTTCCCCACGTCGGGCGACACCAGGCACAGGTCCCCAAGCTCGCTCCGCACCGACTCGAAGTACCGCAAAAACACCGGCGACGCCGGCAGGTGGTCCACCGGAATATCAAAGAACCCCTGGATCTGCGCCGCGTGCAGGTCGATCGCCAGCACCCGGTCCGCACGCGCCGCCGTCACGAGGTTCGCCACCAGCTTCGCCGTGATCGGCTGGCGCCCCTTGCTCTTGCGGTCCTGCCGCCCGTACCCGTAGTACGGCATCACCAGCGTCACCCGCCGCGCGCTCGCCCGGCGGAGGCAGTCGGTGAAGATCAGCAGCTCCATCAGGTTCTCGTTCACCGGCGTGCACGTGCTCAGGATCACGAAGCAGTCACGCCCGCGGACGTTCTCCTCGATCTCCACCAGCAGCTCGCCGTCCGGGAAGAGCGTCGACCGCGCCCGGCCCATCGACTCGCCCATCGACTCGCAGACCTTCTGCGCCAGCGGAACGCTGTTCCGCCCCGCGAAGATCTTCAGCTCGCCGAACGCTCCGCCGATCGTCACGCCAAGCCCCTTTCACACCACCAACGCCCACTCACCCACCCGATCCCCCGAACGCCCATGCCTTCCTGATGCCACCGGCTCGCTGCCCGTGCCGAGCCGCCCCCGCTCACACCCCCACCGCCGCCCTCCCCCGATACAGCCGATCAACCTCCGCCAGCTCCTCCAGCGTGTTGATGCTCAGCACATCCTCCGGCGGCACCGCGTCCACCACCTCCACACGCCGCCCCTCGCCCAGCAGCAGCGCGGGCGCATCCGTCAGGTAGTACTCACCCGTCAACGCGTTCCGCGTCACCCGCGACAGCGCGCGGAACAGATCGTCCGCCCGGAAGCAGTAATAGCTCGGGTTCACCTCGCGGATGCGCAGCTCCGCCTCCGTCGCGTTCTTCTGCTCCACGATCTTCGCGAAGCCCCCGCCCGGCCCACGCACCACACGCCCGTACCCCTGCGGGTTCTCCAGCACCGCCGTGGCCAGCGTGGCCGCCGCGCCCGTCTCCCGGTGCCGCGACAGCAGCGTCGCCAGCGTCGCCTTCCGAATCAGCGGCCCATCCCCGCACAGCACAAAGCAGTCGCCGCCGCGGTCACGCGTGCCCACGCCGTACGCCGACTCGGCGCACCGCACGGCGTGCCCCGTGCCCAGTTGCTCCGCCTGCTCGGCGAACACCACGCGCGGGCCGTACGGCTCCAGCGCCGCCCGCACCAGCTCCTGCTTGTACCCCACCACCGCCACGACGCGCTCACACCCCGCCGCCAGCGCCGCGTCCACCACCGCGCACACCATCGCCCGCCCGCCCACCTCGTGGCAGACCTTGGGCAGATCGGACTTCATCCGCGTGCCCTTGCCCGCCGCGAGGATGATCGCCGTCAGCGATGGATCGGGGTTGTGCGCTCCGCCGTCTGCCATACGTCACTCAGAAAACCCGCCGCCCAGCACCCGCCCCCGCGGCGGCGTGCCCCCGGCCCACGCACGGAGATCCGAGGCGTGCCCGAGGTCGATCCGAAACTGTCCTGACAATTTCCCGACCAGGATTCGAACCTGGACTAGATGAACCAAAATCACCTGTGCTACCGTTACACCATCGGGAAAACGCGTCTCACCCAAACGCGGCACCCAACGCCACCCACCGCGAGCCTCGCCGCGCCCACTCGGGCCATGTCGCCGGAGCGGGTCAGCGGCCGCCGAGGGCCATCGCGACTCGGTGTGATGTGTGGATCGCCGAACGGTGTCGATCGCCGGCTGTCTCGATCGCCGGCTGTGTCGGCCGCGTCGTCGCCGCCGCTCCTCCGCGTCAGGGCCACGCCCACCCCACAAAACCAGGGGGGCATCGCCGGGTCATCGGACCGCATCGCGGTCCGCGACCCCCACCGCGTGGGAGCTTCACGGCCGCGGCTGTTCGTGCGCCCCGCTGAACGCCGTCCGAGGGGTCTCGGGCGGGCCAGCCACCGGCACACTTGGAACTGAACCCCCCTCGCCGCAGGTGCGCCGCTGAACGCTGCGCAGCCGCGGGGGGCTCATGCCGGTGCCTCGGGTTGGATCACCCCAATCAAGGTAAACACCAACCGTCCGTCGCCGGCGGTTCCGCTCGTCGAAAGGCTAAGCCCGCCACCCGGGCCGGTCAACGCCGTTCGTCCTTGTGTTGCCTCTCCGCCGTGTTGCCTCTCCGCGGTATTGCCTCACCGCGGTATTGCCTCGCCGCGGGGCACGCTCGGCCTGCCGGTCACGCCTTCCGGCGGCGACCCGGCGACCGCAGCAACGCCAGCGACGACCCCAGCACCAGCAGCGTCGCCGCCCCCGGCGCCGGCACGCGAACGGCCTGGTCCGCGTCGGGCTCCACGACTCGCGCACCCGCGGGGGCCGCAAGGGCCTGCGCCGCCGAGGCTTGGGCCCGCGCAAGGCTGGACCCGATGTGCTGCGACATCACCGCGTCAAAGCCCGAGAACGAGGCCCCGCCCATCGGGCTCGCCGCCGCCGCCCAGGCCGGTGACGCCACGCCGGCCGCCATCCACGACGGCGCGACCGCAAGAGCCGCCACCGCCGCCATCGCGGGCGACAGCCCGCCCGCCGACCGGGCCCGCCCGGCCCGGCCTTCCCGCTCTCGCACGATGCCGGAAACACACCGCATGCGCGATTTCCCCCAACCGACCCGCCCCGCGGCCATCTCAGGCCCCACAGCCCGCCGCGGGCATCTCTGTCCCGGCGCGACACCCCGGAACCCCTTGGGGCACCGAGCACTCCGCGTCGCGCCTGCTCACTCTTCTCCGAACGTTACCTAGGGCACGACGCCAATGCCAGAGCGATGCGAAAGCGGCATCGCTTTCAGCACGGGTTTCTTCATCCGCTCACACAAGTCACGCGGCGAAAAGGTTTTCCGCACGCCCCCCCCGGCCGCGGCACCCCACCGGAATCAGGCCCCGTCTGCCCCGTCCGCCTCCTCGTCGCCGCCGCCCGCGCCGGCCTCGCCCCCCTCCGACGCGGACCCGTCGTCCAGCGCCTCGCGCAGCGTCCGCTCGCTGATTAAGGAATAGCACGTCGCGAGCAGGCCCACGAGCGGGAACTTCCCCTCGGTGAAGGGGCTGGCCCCCAGTCGCCTCAACAGGGGGTGGCTCACCGGCGGCGGCGCCAGCGGCAGATCCAGGGCCGACAGATCCCCCCCGACCGCCCAGAACCGGTCGAGCATCGCGTCCAGCGGGACGGCGGCCGTGTCGGTCACGCCCGGGACGTGGGCCTGGTGCACCGCCTGGGCCCCGCCCGACTGCCCCGCCAGCACCCGGTGGTCGCGCAGGCGGTCCACCAGCTCCGACCCCGGCAGCCCGTGCCAGCCGAAGATCAGGAACGGGTCGGCCCCCAGCCGCTCCGCGGCGATCGCGGCGACGCACACCGCGTGCTTGCACCACGGCTTGGGCTCAAAGCACGAGCACTCCGTCTTCACGTCCGCCGGGTCCGTCGGCAGGAGCTGCAGCCCCAGCGGGGCAAAGACGTCCTCGATGTTCGGCGGCAGCTCGCCGCTCAGCAGCTTCGCCGCGTACTTCGCCTGGTCGGCCATCGCCGCCACGATGCGCTCGGCCTCGGCGGGTCCGAAGGCGGGCAGCGAGAGCACCGTCTCGTACGGCTTGGGACGCCGGCCCTGCACCGTCGCGCTGACCCGGCCCACCTCAAAGTCCAGACGCTTGGTCTGCCCGCCGGCGGCGTAGTCCAGCCCCTCGCGCAGGGCCTCGCCCGCCGCGCCGAGCTCCATGAGCCGCCGGACGCGCGCCGCGACCCAGCCGACGCCCTCGCCCTCTTTGTTCTTCAGCCGAATGCCGCCGCGGACGCGCCGCGGGTTCACCGGCAGCGGGCGCACAGGGCGCTGCCCCGGCGCCAGGGGCCGACCCGCCTGCGGCCCGCCCGGGCCGCCTGCGCCGCCCGCGCCCTCGGGGGCGATCGCCGAGGCGTCGCCCTCGCCCGCGGAACCGGCGGCCTTGTCCGTCCCGGTCTCCGCGTCGGGCCGGGTCTCCGCGTCGGGCCGGGCCTCCGCGTCGGGCCGCGCCTCGCTGTCGGAGGTGGGCTCGGCGTCGTCCGCGCGAGGCAGCGGGGCCGGGGTCGCTGCGGGGGGCGGCGGCGCGGGCCGCAGCCCGGGACGCGCGTTGGACCGCGCCGCGGCGCGAACGGCCGCGAGCGGCACCGGCGGCTTGGGCACGCGCGAGATCGTCGGCCGCGGGTTCTCCGCCGCGGATCCGTCGCCGGGTTGACGTGTCGGGCCGCCGGTCATGCGTTCCCCAGGGGTCGTTGCGGGCGGGGTGGGTTCGGGGGGCGTCACTCGTCGTCGCCGATGGCGTCGGCCCGCAGGGTCAGGATGTCGCGGAGCTGGTCGCTGCTGAGCTCGGTCAGCCAGCGCTCGCCCGCGCCGATGATCTTCTCGGCCAGTTCGGTCTTGCTCTCGATCATCTCGTCGATGCGTTCCTCGAGCGTGCCCCGCACGACGAACTTGTGCACATGCACCGTCCGCGTCTGGCCGATGCGGTACGCCCGGTCTGTCGCCTGGTTCTCCACCGCCGGGTTCCACCAGCGGTCAAAGTGGAAGACGTGCGTGGCGGCCGTCAGGTTGAGGCCCACGCCCCCCGCCTTCAGGCTCAGGATCAGGATGGGCTTGTTGCTCTTCCCGTCCTGGAACATCTCGACCATCTTCGTGCGCGCACCCTGCGGCGTCCCGCCGTGCAGGAAGAGCACGTCGCGGCCCATCTCGTGCCGCAGCATCGACGCCAGCAGGTGGCCCATCTGCCGGAACTGCGTGAAGACCAGCGCCTTCTCCCCCTCGGCCAGCACCTCGTCCATCATCTCCAGCAGGCGGGTGCACTTGCCGCTGCGGCGGTGGTCGGGCGGGGTGGCGCTCTCGGGCTCGTGGTCCTTGAGCATCTGCGAGGGGTGGTTGCAGATCTGCTTGAGCCGGATGAGCGCCGCCAGCACCAGGCCCCGGCGGTGGATGCCCTCGCTCGCCTCCACCTCGCTCAGCATCCGCTTCACCGTGCTCTCGTACAGCGCCGCCTGCTCGCTCGTCAGGTGCGTGTACTCGCGCGTCTCCAGCTTGTCGGGCAGGTCGGCGACGACCGTCGGGTCCGTCTTCACACGACGCAGGATGAAGGGCCGCACCAGCCCGCGCAGCTGCTCCGCCTTGCCCGCGTCGCGGTACCGCTCGATCGGCATGCTGAACTTCTTCCTGAACGTCGCGCTCGGGCCCAGGTAGCCCGGGTTCAGGAAGTCCATGATGCTCCACAGCTCGCTCAGCCTGTTCTCAACGGGCGTCCCCGTGAGCGCGATCCGCTTGTCCGCGGGCAGGCTCCGCACGGCGAGGCTCTGCTTGGCCGCCGGGTTCTTGATGCACTGCGCCTCGTCCAGCACGATGCGGTTCCACCCCACCTGCTCCAGCGTCTCGCGGTCACGGTTCGCCAGCGCGTACGTCGTGATCACGATGTCGTGCGTCACCGCGCCCACCAGCAGGTCGTCACCGGCGAGCCGCGTCAGCCCGTGGTGCACCAGCACGCGGATGTCTGGGGCGAACCGCTTCAGCTCGTTCGTCCAGTTCCCCACCACCGACATCGGCACGATCAGCAGCGTCGGGCCCATCAGCCGCTTGTCGGCCGGGCGGTCGCTCTTGGGCACCTCGCCCGCGGCCGCGGCCGCCAGCCGCGCCTCGCGCTCGTTCAGCAGCAGCGCCAGGAGCTGCACCGTCTTGCCCAGGCCCATGTCGTCGGCGAGGCAGGCCCCGAAGCCGAACCGCTCCATGAACGCGAGCCACGAGAGCCCACGCTGCTGATAGGGCCGCAGCGTCCCCTTGAACGACCCGGGCGTCTCCAGCATCGGGATGCGCTGGCTCCCGCCGTCGGCGCCGTCGCCGCCCGCGCCCAGCATCTGCGACACCCAGCCCGACGCGTCGAGCCCCAGGATCGGCACGCCCGTCTGCCGGAGGTCGGCGCTGAAGGCGAGCCGCAGGGCCTCGCCCAGCTTCATGCTGCCGCCGGGGTTTTCCTTGATGAACTCGATCGCGCTCGCCACGTCCTCGGGCCGGATCTCCACCCACCGGCCGTTGATCCGCACCAGCGGCGTCTTCTTCGCCGCGAGCTGCTCGAACTCGTTCAGCGTGAGCGTGGTGTCGCCGATCGCGATCTCCCAGTGGTAGCCCACGAGCGCCGAGAGGCCGAGCTGCGGGCCCGACCCGCTCGCCGCGCCCGCCCCGCTGTCGACCAGCGCCTCGAGCGGGTCGCTCTCGATCCGCAGCCGCGCCCCGAGCCGCCCCGCCGGGCTCTCCCACCACGCGGGGCACTCGACGCCGAAGCCCTGCTCCATCAGCACGGGCTTCACCTCGCGCAGAAAGGCGTACGCGTCCTTCGTCTTCAGCGGCACGTCCACCGGCTCGCTGTCGTCGAGCGCGCTCTCCAGCTTCTTGTAGATCCGGCTCGCCCGGCCCAGCTCGGCGAGCAGCAGCTCCTGAGGCTTCTCGAGGTGCAGGCCGCCGACGTTCAGGCTCTCCCGCGTCAGCAGCCAGATGTCCGCCCCGTCCACGATCAGCGACGAGTCGTCCTGGCTCTGCAGGTGGAAGCTGACCGACCACTCCAGGTTGTCCGCCGGCGCGTCCATCGTCGCGGGGAGCTTGTCGGGCGGGGGCTCGTTGAGCCGCAGCAGGAGCCGCCACGCGGAGGATTGGCCCCGCTCGTCCAGCGTGCCGATCCAGCGGCGCACACGCCGCGCGACCTCGCCCCGCTCCACCGCGGGCGTGCGCACGTCGTCGGCGTCGCCCAGCAACGCCTGCATCCAGGCGACCTGCGCGTCCGCCGGGTCGCGCCCCGTCACCGTGTCGAGCATCGACTCGTCCACCAGCGTGCGGCGGCACAGCGCATCCACCACGGCCGAGAGCGCGCCCTCCGTCACCCGCCACGCGTCGTGCTGCCGGTCGTCAACAGCGCACCGGGCCGCCGCGGGCATCGCGCCCACCAGCCGGCGGACGCGCTGCGCCGTCGCCTCGTCGGCCACCCAGGGGTACCAGGCGCCGCTCAGCTCGCCGCTCGCCGATTGCCGCAGCATGGGCACGAAGCGCTGCTGCGCCAGCAGGTGCCGGGCCAGCCGCGTGACGAGGGCGTAAAACTCCACCCCCGGGCCCATCGAGACGGCCCGCCCGCCCCACGCCGCGCCGTCTTCCGCGTGCCGCGCGAGCTCCAGCAGCGACTCCAGCACGTCGGGCGCGCGCCAGGCGTCGATGCACAGCGCCGGCACGCTGTACACGCCGAGCCGCGCCGCCTCATCGCCCGGCTGCCACTCGTCCTGCCCCAGAAGCCGCCGGAGCGTCGCGCTCATCAGCGGGCCCCGCGGCAGCGCGGGCAGCCGCAGCGGCACACGCGCGGGCTCCCCGACCGATCCCCCCGCCGCCCGCTGCGCGAGCGTGCCCAACTCGGCCCAGTTCAGCGCCGAGGGGTGGGCCGGGGCGTCTTCAACCGCCGTGTCGGGCGCGTCCGCCGCGGGCGTCGCGCCCGCGGGGTCGGCCGCGACCGCCGGTGCGGCCGGGGCTTCCGCCGCCTGGGCGAGCGCGGCCGACTGCGGGCCCTCGCCCCAGAGCACGAGCGAGCCGCCGGCGAATACGGCGTGCACCACCGCGGGCGGGGCGTCGGCTGGCGCCGGGCCCCGGTCGCTGCGCTGGGCCGGAAGCCCGCGTCCTGTCGCGCCGCCGATTCGGCCGCTCACCCGGTCACTCAGCATGCCGCACCCCCGGCCACGGGGCGGAGCCGCAGATCGCCGGGGCCGGCAATGAGGGCGCAGGGACTTGAACCCTGAACCAACGGATTAAAAGTCCGCTGCTCTACCATTGAGCTACGCCCTCGGAACGTGCGCGCCGCCCGGGAAACGCCCGCGGTCGTGCGCACCGCTCGCCCCCGCCCGGGGTGGCGTGTCGGGTCGACACGCCGCGCCGGACGAGGCCGAGCACGATGTTATGCCTCAACCCGATCGACGCCGCTGCAAAGGCGTCACTCGCCCGCGCCGGCCCCACCGGGCGGCCTCGGGGCCACCCCCGCCGGCGGGGCCACGCCCCGCGCCTGCAGACCGGCGGCGAGCAGGCCCGCCAGCAGGTCCGCGTGCCGCGCACTCGCCCCGCGATGGTGCACGATGCAGGCCCGCCCGGCCGCGGCGGCCTCGGCCCGGCGCTGGGGGTCCGTCAGCAGCCGCCGCAGGGTGTCGTCGAGCGAGGCCTCGTCGGCCCGGAGGATCGCCCCCGCGCGCTCAAACGCGGCGACCATCGCGGCGAAGTCCCCCGCGCGGGGGCCCATGACGACGGGCTTGCCCAGACCGATGGGCTCGGTGGGGTCGCTGCCGTGCAACGCGCCGAAGCTGCGCCCGACGACGACCACGTCGGCAAGGGTGTACGCCGCGCGGAGCTCGCCCAGGCTGTCGAGCAGGAACCGCGACCGGGCCGGGTCTGGGGGCCGGACGGTGCCGCGCGTGGCCGAGCGGCGCACGCAGCCGGGCATCGCCGCGGCGGCCTCGTCGAAGCGCTCGGGCTTTCTGGGGGCGCACAGCAGGCGGACGGGCCGGCCCGACTGTTCAAGGCGCGCGCACGCCGCGTGCAGCAGCGCCTCCTCGCCGGGCCCGGTGCTGCCGGCGACCACCAGCGGCCGATCCCCCAGCGCGAGCCCCAACTCGGCGGCGAGCTGGTGCGCGGGCGAGCCCGGGCCGGTGGGGGCGTCGTCGATGGGGGCGTTGTCCCACTTCATCGAGCCGGTGATGTGCAGGCGGCCCTCGGGCACGCCCATGTGGCGGAAGCGGGCGGCGTAGGCCTCATCCTGCACGGCGGCGAAGGCGAGGGCGCGGAACATGCCGCCCAGCAGCGGGCGCGCGCGGCGGTAGTTGCGGAAGCTGCGCTCGCTCAGCCGGCCGTTGATGACGGCGACCGGGATGTTCCTGCGGCGACACTC
The DNA here is from genome assembly GCA_964496975.1 of uncultured Phycisphaeraceae bacterium. Lineage (GTDB taxonomy): Bacteria > Planctomycetota > Phycisphaerae > Phycisphaerales > UBA1924 > CAZCBN01. Next base: position 8,834 of record CAZCBN010000038.1, on the reverse strand, counting down.
GGCGATGAAGTTGGGCCAGAGCTCGAGCTCGACCAGGGCGACGGCGTCTGGGCGCACGGCGTCGAGGAACCTGCGGACGGATGCGGAGAAGTCGAGCGGGTAACGGACCACGGCGCACGAATCGGCGTACAGCGCGCGGGCCCTCGCGAGCCCCGTGTCGGTGGTGGCGCTGACGACGACCTCGGCGTGCGGCTGCAGCAGCGGGACCAAGGACCGCAGCGCCGCGGCCTCGCCCACCGAGACGGCGTGCAGCAGCAGGCGGGGACGCGGCGATGGGTGGGGGGACGCGGGCAGCGGGGGTGTGCGGCCCAATCGCTCGGGCCAGCCGCCGCGGGCCTTGCGCATCCAGAGCGGGGCGGAGAGGAGTGCGGCGGCGGCGTAGGCGAGGTCGAGCGCGTTCACCGGGGGTGGGGTTCCGCTGGGGAGAAGGCGAGCCGCGGCATGGTACCCGGGCGCGCGCAGGCCGCGGGTGCGGGGCCGGGGCGTGTACGTCAGGCGGGGCGGCGGCGGCGGTTGGCGGAGGCGGCGCTCAGGAGGATGGTGCCGCCGACGAGGCCCAGCAGCGTGGCGAAGACGCCCAGTGTGACGGCGGCGCTCGGGCCGGCGTCGGCGCGTGCATGGGATGTGGGCAAGAGCGCGATGACGCCCGAGAGCAGGGCGAGGATGACGACTGTCCAGCCGGAGATGAAGGCCGGGGCGAGGGAAACGGGGGCGGGGCCGGTCGCGGGGCCGGTCGCTGGGTTGGGGGCGTCGCCCGCGGCGGAGGCGGCCAGTTCGCGTGAGCGGTCAAAGCCGGGGGCGCGTCCCCGCGCGGTGGCCTCCGCGGCGAGCAGCACGGCGAGCGGGACGGCGAGGCCCACGACCCAGCCGGTGACGGTGGTGTTCTCGTTGGCGAGGCGGACGAGGGGCTCGAGCGGGGCGAGGCCGCGGAACCAGGCGCCGTCGCCCTGAAAGCCGAAGCGGGCGATGACGGAGGCGGCGACGCCGATGACGGTGGCGGCCCACGCGCCGCGGAGGCCGACGCGTCGGCTGAAGAGGCCCCAGAGGGTGGGGAGGGTGAGGGGGATGGTCATGGCGGTGGTGATCTCGATGATGAAGCCGGTGGCATCTCCCCCGCGGGCGAAGGCGACGGTGAGCGCGCCCGCGAGCATGACGACGCCGAGGAGGACGGTGAAGACGCGGCCGACGAGGACGAGGCGGCGCTCGGTGGCCCTGGGGTCGATGAAGCGCTGGTAGAACTCTTTGGTGAAGGCGGCGGCGTAGACGTTGAGCTGGGTGGTGGCGGTGCTGGCGGTGGCGCTGATCATGGCGGCGAGCATGAGGCCGATCATGCCGGCGGGGAGGACCTCGCGGCAGGCGTTGATGTAGGCGCTGTTGGCGAAGGCCTTCACGTCGTCGAGGGGTGCGCCTTCGGGGATGGGGTGGAGCAGGCGGAAGGCCATCGGGGGGAGCATCCAGATGAGGGGGCTCAGGAGGTACATGACGCCGAAGGCCCAGGCGCTGCGGCGGGCGTCCCGCGGCGTGGGGACGCAGGCGAAGCGCTGGACGAAGGCCCACTCGCCGCCGATTTTGGCGTAGTGCACGACGACCCAGCCCATGATGAACCACCAGGTGTAGTCGGCGGAGACGGGGCTCAGCATGGTGGAGCCGCGGGCGTCCACGACGAGGGCGGAGGCGGCGTCGATGAAGCCTTCGACGCCGCCGACGCGGAGGAGGATGAGGGGGACGACGACGAGGACGGAGGCGGTGAGGACGATGAACTGGAGGACGTCGGTGACGAGGACGGCCCAGAGGCCGCCGGTCATGGTGACAGCGACGACGACGAGGAGGATGGCGCCGATGCACCAGGGGACGCTGAGGCCGCCGGTGGCGTTGTCGCGGAGGAAGGCGAGGGGGCCGGCCTCGACGGACTCGGGGAGGAGGACGAGCTCGCCGATCATGATGGCGAGGGCGAAGAGGGCGACGCCCGAGCCGGCGAAGAGGACGAGCAGGCCCTGGAGCCAGGTGTAGATCTGGACCAGGCCGCGGCCGTAGCGGCGTTCGATGAACTCGGCGGCGGAGGAGACGCCCAGGCGTTTCCAGAGGCCGGCGACGCTCCACCCGACGGCGAGGGCGGCGACGCCGTAGCAGAGGCTGATGGTGACGGCGACCATGCCGTAGCGGTAGGCGATGCCCCCCCAGACGACGAAGGTGCCGGCGCTGAACATGGTCATGAAGGCGCTGAGGCCCGAGACCCACCAGGGGCTGCGGCCGCCGGCGGCGAACATGTCGCCGGAGTTTCGCACCTGCGTGGCGAAGTAGACGCCCACGCCGACGATGCCGGCGACGTACAGCAGCAGGACGATGTAATCGATGGCGAGCATGCGGCGCGGTCGCTCCGGTGGGAAACGGGCGGGGAGGGCTCAGGCGGTGGGGCCGCGGCGGGGGGCGTTGGTGGGGGCGGGGGCGTCCTCGCCCTCGTTGGGGTCGCCGGTGGCGTGGGCGTGGGTGAGGTCGGGCGGGCGGAGGTGCTCGGCGGGCACGGCGGCGACGACGTCGCTCCACGGCACGCGGGGCGACGGCGGGGGCCGCTTGTCGCGCAGCGTGCGCACGGGCTCGGCGGCGAGCACGCAGGCGGCGTCGGACCCCCGTTCGGCGCCCCATGTCGCCTCGGGCACGATGCGCAGGGCGACGGCCTCGGCGTGCACGGGGGCGTGGACCAGCCGCTGGTGGTTATCGCCCTCGCGGAAGACGATGCGCCACGGGCCGGGTGCGCCGCCCGAGGCGGGCTCTTGCACCTCCACGCAGTAGGCGCGGACGAGGGAGTCGGGCACGCGGCGGCCGCGCTCGCGCAGGCCGTAGCGGCAGGGCATGCGTTTGTGGTCGGTGAGGTTGCTGTCAAAGACGAGGCGCACGCCGCCGATGTGGACGGGGGCGTTCCAGCGGAACTCGATGGGCGTGCCCGCGGGCTGCTGCCACGGGGCGGGGCGGGTGTCGGCGGGGCGGTCGATGCCCGAGAGCAGGCTCGCGGCGGCGGGGCAGGACGCCTCGCGGGCGAGGGCGTCGCAGCCGCGCGTGAAGCCGGGGAGCCAGACATCGTCGGCCATCAGCGTGGCCTGCAGCTCGGCGACGCGGGCCGGCAGGAGCTGCGCGGGCTCCACGCCCTCGCGGCAGGCGATCGCCGCGGCGGTGCCGGCGGCCTGGCCAAGCAGCGAGCAGGTGCCCATGACGCGGGTGGAGCTGAGCGCGGCGTGGGTGACGGAGATGTTGCGGCCGGCGAACATGAGGTTGCGGACGTTCGCGGAGATGAGGCTTCGCAGGGGGATGCCGTAGGGAGAGGGGGCGTCGTGGAAGACGGTGGGGTCGCCCGGGAAGAGCAGGCCCGCGGGGTGGTGGTCGTCCATGGGCCAGCCGCCGTAGGCGATGGTGTCGTCGAAGCGTCCGGCGGCGCGGATGTCGTGCTGGGTGAGGACGTGCAGGCCCCGGTAGCGGCGGCTCTCTCGCTTGCCGGGGAGGGAGCCGATCCACTCCAGGGCCCAGGCGCGGGCCTTGTCGCGCTCGGGGGCGCGGTTCTTGATGTAGTCCCAGACGCCCCAGGCGGTGCGCTGCAGCTCGGCGGCGATGCGCTCGGCGTCGTGGATGGTGTCGTTCAGACCGCCCAGCTCGATCCACCAGAAGTTGGCGCCGTTCACGCCCCGCATGCGGCAGGGGAACTGGTCGGGCGAGTCAAAGCGGTAGGCCCAGGCGGGGGGGACGAACTCGTGGTCCTCGTCCGTCTCGCGGAGCTGGATGAGGACGGTGTTGCCCATGGTGCGGGCGTCGGCGGTCTCGGGGGCGATGTCCTCGTGGAACTCGTGCCGGCTCTCGCGGCCCACGCGGAAGGCGGCGCCGGAGGCTGGGGCGAGCACGCTGTCGCCCGAGCAGTCGATGAACACCTTGGCGCCGATGTGGTGCACCGTCTGCGTCGTGCCCTGCCAGCAGGTGACGCGGGCGATGCGGCGCGTGCCGTCCGGCGCGGCGTCGGTCTCGCAGCCCAGGCAGGCGCAGTTGAGCATGAGCGTGAGGTTGGGCTGAAAGGCGGCGAAGCCCCAGAGCACGCTGTCCCACGTGGCGTAGTTGCCCGCGGGGTTCCGGCGGAGGTTGTCGAGCTGCAGCTCTTCCAGCAGGCCCGTTTCTTTGTTGGCCGAGCCGCGGGCGCCGCAGATCCACATGCGGACCTCGCTCGACGCGTTGCCGCCCAGCACGGGCCGGTCTTGCACGAGGGCAACGCGGGCGCCGTTCCTCGCCGCGGCGACGGCGGCGCACAGGCCCGACAGGCCGCCGCCGATGACGCAGACATCGACGTCGTGGTGCCGGGTCTCGTGGGCGTTCAGGATGCTCACGGCGTGCCCCCGGCGCTCGCGGCCTTTCCCCCGCCCGCGGCGGCTTCGGCCGGGGCCGCGGGGTGCGTGGCGATCGTGAAGCCTCGCGGGTCCACCGCGACGAGGGCCGCGTCGTCCGTGAGCCCCGAGCGCGGGGCGGCCAAGATGACACCCCGCGAAGCGCCGGGCGAGAGATCAAACGGCTCGCTGGCGGCGAGCACGCGGCCCGCGTCGCGCAGCTCGATGCGGACACCGCGCACGTCGCGCGAGGGCAGGCCCTCCACGCCGCGGGCGGTGACGCGGAGGGTGTCGCCCGCGCGCTCAACCTCCATCGCGACGGGCGCGAAGCGGGCCCGCGCCACGCCGTAGAGCGCGCGGGGCGTGCGGTCGTACTCGACGAGGCCCCAGGGCCGCACGCCGTCGGCGCGGCTGCCGGGGTACATGCTGCGGTAGTCGTTGAAGGCCCAGTACGAGAGGCCGGCGATCCAGGGCCGCTCGGCGGCGATCTTCGCGTAGGCGAGCAGGTGGGCCTCGCGGCGGGCCGGGTCGGCCTGGTCGGCGCGGGTGCCGTACTCGGTGAGGATGAAGGGCTTGCCCGGGTAGGCCGCGTGCACCGCGTCGAGGAAGGGCGGGAGCGACTCCGCGGAGCCGTACCAGTTCATGCACAGGATGTCGGAGTGGGCGAAGGCGTTGGCGGCGGCGTCGATCGCCGAGGCCGAGCCCGCCTTCTCGATCGCCGTCTTCACCTCGCGACCGCCGCGGCCCAGCGAGGCGAAGACGATGGGGCGGGCGTCGCCCAGTTCCTCGCGGATGAACCGCTTCATGTCGGCCGTCCAGGCGACGCCCTCGGGCGTCCACGAGTCGTACTCGTTGCCCACGCTCCAGCCGATGACGCTCGGGCTGTTGCGGGACATCTCGACCGTCTCGCGCATCTGCCGGCGGTGGGCCTCGCGGTAGGCCTCGCTCGCGAGCTGGGCCGCGGGCGTGCCCCAGGCGCTGGCCTCTTGAATGACGAGCAGGCCGTTCTCGTCGGCCCAGTCGAGCATGGCGCGGGTGAGGGGCTGGTGCTGCAAGCGGCTCAGCACAAGGCCCGCTTCCTTCAGCAGGCGGCCGTCCTGCTCGACCGAGCGCGGCGTGTCCATCGTGCCGCCGGAGGGGTGGTCGGCCGCGCGGTTGGCCCCGGGCAGGCGGATGGGCTGGCCGTTCAAAAGCAGTTGCTCCCCCACCACTTCAAAGGTGCGGATGCCGAACCGCTCCTCGTCCACGCCCAGAACCGAGCCGTCGGCACCGAGCAGCGTGACGCGGCTGATGTGCAGCGTGGGCCGGTCCAGCGTCCACAGCGCGGGCTCGCGGACGGGCAGCTCAAAGACGATCGGGCCCTCGGCCGGGGCCTCGACGCGCGCGATCGGCGCCTCGCCCGCGGGCCACGTGAACAGCTCGCCCCGCAGCGCGGCCACGGGCGTTGCCGCGTGCGCGTGCCGGCCCAGCGCCACACGCACGGAGACGCGGGCGGTGCCGGGCGGCCCCGCGTGGTTCAAGGGCCGGGTGGCGCCGGCGCCAGAAACCTCGGTCGTGATCTCGTGCCGGGCGAGGTAGGGCCCGGTGCCGATGAGACTCACGCCGCCGGTCAGCCCGCCCGCGGGCCACCAGGGGTAGATCTGCCCCGAGGGCGTCGGCAGGGGCCTCGCCCCCGGCAGCGTCGACTCGCTCCAGGTATTGGACACCTCCAAGGCGACGAGGTTGTAGCGACCGCGGACGAGCGCCTCCGACACGTCGATCTCAAAGGGCGTGTAGCCGCCCTCGTGCGCGCCGACGAGCGCCCCGTTCACAAACACCCGGCACGACTGCTGCACCGAGCCGAAGCGCAGCACCGCCCGCGCGGGCAGCGACGCCGGCACCTCGATCGAGCGGCGGTACCACGCGTGCTGCGCGATCGCGTAGCGCGGGTCCTGCGTCCAGTTGTGGGGCGTCTGCACGCGGTCCCACCCGGTCTCAACCGCGGGGGCCTCGCCCGTCCAGGTGTCGTCCGGCGCGGCCCAGCCGATGGACTCGCCCCGCCGCAGCGGGTCCATGGCAAACGCCCACGCCCCGTCCAGCGGCACGACCATGGTGCCCGAGCCGTCCACCGGCGCGGCCCGGCCCGGCCCGACGATCGCCGCGAGCAGGAACAGGGCCCACAGGGCCGCGCAGGCCGAGTGCGCCGCACAGGCCGAGCGGGCGCGCACGCCGCGGAACACGCGACGTGCCACGCGCACGAGGGGGCGGTTGATCCGTCGCTGCTGCATCGCTGTGTCACTCCACCGAGGAAACGCGTCCGCCGGACCCGGGCGCGGCGCTCTGCCGAGGCAACGGGCAGGGCCGCAACGACGCCCCGCGCGACGGACGCCGGGGCACGAGGGCGCGAGCCGGACGGCCCACGCCGCCAGAGCATCGGGGCGTCAGTGTACCGCAAGTAAAGCGTTTAGCGCAGGCGATTTTCCGCGGAACCGCGCGTCGCCGCGGCGCGTGCGATGGGCCGCGCGCGGCCGGCGAGGTCGGACGAGGCCAGCCGAGCGAGGTCCGAGAATGGGCAGGCCGGGACTTGAACACCCCACAAATCCTTCGGGAAACTCGGGGGTTTCACTTCCGGGCGGCGCAAAATCCGGCGCACTTCCTGGTGATTCTGACCCAAGTCCGGCTCACGAAGCCCCCGCCGATCCCGAGTTGGCGGCGGTGGTTGTGGCATGGTTCGACCTGCCCCCGGCTGTGCGGGCGGGCATCGCGGCGATGGTGCGGGCGGCGGCACCACCCAAGACCCCGGGCGGTGGCCCCCAAAGCCCCCCGGCGGGGGTTTCCTGAATCGACGACCCGAACAACTCACTGAAGGGTAACACAGTGACCACGACGGCTGCGGGCCCACGCCCCAAGTTTGACACCCTGTTTGCCGACCCCCGGCACTTTCGCGGGGATTGTCGCCTGATGCGCACGGCGATCCGTCGCGGGTGGCTGGCCGACGCACCCCAATCTGACCGGGACGCCCTGGTGGCCCGGTTCGAGCGGGCGTGCGCCGAGCGCCGAGCCGACGACCCCGACGCGACAAACTTCCGTGCCATGCTCGCCGAATGTTCTGCGGCGATCGACCTGGACCGGGCGAACCTGGACCCGTTGCTGAAAGCGGTTCGCTATTCGTGGGCGGGCGAGCCGACCGGACGCACTACCGGACGGCCCCGCGAGCGGTGGCACGTTGCCGACTACCCCAACCGGATCGACGCCAACGAACTACGGCGGCGGGCGAAAGCCGACGGGACCGACCTGCGGACGCTTTACGCGATCGACGTGCGGCCGGCGGACAAGCCCGACGACCCCGGCGAGCGGGTCGCGCTGGCGGTGGTCGCGGACGCCCGGTACGGCTGGCGGGTGTGGCTGGTGTGTCCTCGCTGCAAGCTACGGCGGGCGCACCTGTACCCCATGCGGGCTGGCGTGCGGTGCAGGAAGTGTTCGGGCATCGTCTACTGACATGCTCGCCCCGACTGTCGATCTGCCCGCACGCGAGCCGAACGACCCTGAACGGCGAGGGTCTACACCCGATCGATCAGCCGATTGCGTGGTGGGTCGAGCGGCTGCGCCGCATCATCCGCGTGCACGAAACGCGGGCGGCGGGTGAACCCAACACATCCCGGTACATTTCGGGCCGGTTCGCGCCGGCGGAGACCGCGCGCTGATGCAATCGAACCAGTCCGACATCACGGCCCTGCAGCAAGGCCTCAAGCGCCGCCGGCCGTCGCCATCGGGCCTGCGGTTCTACAGCGCCGACTTCGACTCCGTCTCGCTCGCGGGGTTCTACAAGGGCCGCTTGGCGTTCCTCGTGCTCTCGGGCCCGTCGCTGAACCAGGTCGACCTCACGCAGCTCACGCGCCGCGGCATCGTGACCATGGGCGTCAACAACTCCTGGTCGGTGCACCGCCCGACGCTGTGGACCGGCGTCGATGACCCCGGGCGGTTCATCGACGTGGGCTGGAAGGACCCCGGCATCCTGAAGTTCGTGCCGGTGTGCCACTGGGGCCGCAAGCTGCGTGTGCAGGCCGCGGACGGCACGATGCGCGACAGCGTCTTCCGCGTCGCGCAGATGCCCAGCGTCCTGTTCTACCGCCGTGTGAACCACTTCGACCACCAGCGGTTCCTCACCGCCGACAGCGTGCCGTGGGGCAACGAGGCCCAGCACGCCGACAGCCTGGGCATCAAGCGCAAGCGAAGCGTCATGCTCGCGGCCCTTCGCCTGCTGCACCACCTGGGGTTCCGGACTGTGTACCTCGTCGGCTGCGACTTCCGTATGACCGATGACCGCAAGTACGCCTTCGCCGAAACGCGCGAGGCCGCCGCGATCCGCCACAAGAACGCCCTCTACGACGCGCTGACGCGGCGGTTCGAGGCGCTCCTGCCGCACTTCGAGCGGCACAAGTTCCGGGTCGTCAACTGCTCGCCGGGCAGCGAGCTCGGCGTGTTCGAGCGGATGAG
>CAZCBN010000037.1:15105-27354 GCA_964496975.1 uncultured Phycisphaeraceae bacterium | reverse complement strand
TGATTGCGCAGGGCGGGGCATCGCGGGCCGGGGTGCCGGCCGGGGGGGCTCCGGCGGCGGCGCCGGTGTCGACGTCGGCCCCCACGCTGGCGGCGGCGGTGCAGACGGCGGCGGGTGGGACGCCCGCGACGAGCGGGACTGGGACGAGCGGGGCTGGGACAAGCGGGACTGCCCCGAACGGGCCGGCGACAAACGGGCCCGCGGGCGGCGCGCGGGCGGTGGACCCGTCGACGGCGGCGGGGTCTTCGGGGGCTGGAACTCAGGCGGCACCAAGCACGTCTGGGGCACCGGGGGCAGGGTCGCTCGCGAGCGGGGTGTCGGCGGTGGTGTCGCTGGCGGAGCGGAAGATCGCGGCGGGGGACGCCGTGGCGGCGCGGACGGCGCTCAACCGGGCGCTGCTCGACCCGGCGACGGGGGAGCAGGACCGCGGCGTGCTGCGCGCGCGGCTGACGGAACTGAACCAGAGCCTGGTTTTCGGCAAGCAGGTGGCCGCGAACGACACCATCGCGGAGCGGTACACGGTGCAGTCTGGGGACGTGCTGGAGAAGATCGCGCGGAAGCGCGACCTGGCGACGGACTGGCGGCTGATCCAGCGGGTGAACGGGATCAGCGACCCGCGGAAGATCAGCGTGGGGCAGACGCTGAAGCTGGTGCGGGGGCCCTTCCACGCGATCGTGGACAAGAGCGAGTACCGGATGGACGTGTACCAGGGGTCGCCCGATGAGCCCTCGGAGTGGACGTACATCCGCTCGTTCCCGGTGGGGCTCGGGGCGGAGAACTCGACGCCGGTGGGGCGGTTTGTGGTGCGGCCCCGCGGGAAGGACGTCAACCCGTCGTGGGTGAACCCGAGGAACCCGGCGGAGAAGTACGGGCGCGACGACCCGATGAACCCGATCGGGGAGTTTTGGGTGGGCCTCGACGGGCTCGGCGAGGCGGCGGCGTACACGGGGTATGGGGTGCACGGGACGATCGACCCCGAGAGCATCGGCACGCAGGCGAGCATGGGGTGCGTGCGGATGGGGGACGATGAGATCGCGACGGTGTACGAGCTGCTGCAGGAGGGGGTGAGCTTGGTGGTGATCCAGCCGTAGGGGGGGTAGTTCGGCTTGGCGGCGGACGGCCGATCGCATATGATTTGGTATGCTTTCCCGGGATAGCGCCGAGCCGAAACGCAGCGATGGAGACTTGGTCTTCGTGAGCTGCACGCCGGATGCACGCGGTCTGGGTGAGGCGTTGGCGGCGGCCCTTGAGCGGTTGGGGATGCCGGCGTTCCTTCCGGATCGGGACGTGCTGCCCGCCTCTGACTTCGTGGAGGAGTTGAACAAAGCGTTGGCGCGTGCGACGGCGATGGTGTTGCTGGTAACGCCTTCTTGGAACAGATCGGCGCTGGCGCACTACGAGTTTGAGCGGGCGGTGGGCGACTCGCGGTTCCGCGATGCCGTGGTGGCGGTGCTGGCTTCGGACGCGGAGGCGGCGGATGTGCCGTGGTCTGTGGGTCCCGCGCTGGTCCGTCTGTCGGGAGTTGGGCTGTCGGACGTCGGGCTGTCGGGCGTCGGCGGGCATGGTTTGGTTGGCGATCCCGGCGAGGAGTTGACCGTCGATGCCGCGGCTCTGGCGATTTTGGATCGCTTGGCCCGGCGGAGGCGGTCGGCTGGATGAGCGGCGGCCGCCCAAGCGAGGTGTTTGTGTCGCATGCCGATGCGGACGCGCCGCTTGCTTCTGCGGTCGCCCGAACGTTGTCGGGCCACGGCGTTGGCGTGTGGTACAGCAGGCGGAGTCTCCGCGGCGGGGACGCGTGGCAGGATGAGATCGGTGCGGCGTTGGGGCGGTGCGACTGGTTTGTCGTGTTGTTGACGCCGCGGTCGTGCGTGTCGGAATGGGTGCGGCGAGAGGTGAAGGCGGCGTTGCGTCAGCAGCAGTTCAATGGTCGGTTGGTGCCGTACCTTGCGGAGACGTGCGACGTCGCGTCGCTGTCGTGGACGTTGCCGGACATTCAGTGGATCGACGGGCGTGACGACTTTGTCGAAGGCGTGCGTGGGCTGCTAGGGGTGTGGGGGATCGGGCTTGACCCGCGACGGGTTCATCTCCCGCATGCGCCGGGTTCGGAGATGGACCATGGGTGACACCGGGCCGACGAATGCGATCAACAAGGCGAACAGCCAGTACGGCGCCGACCAGATCAAGGTGCTGGAGGGGTTGGACGCGGTCCGGAAGCGGCCGGGTATGTACATCGGCGGGACCGGGGTGAACGCGCTGCACCACCTGGTGTACGAGGTGGTGGACAACTCGATCGACGAGGCGATGGCGGGGTACGCCACGGCGATCACGGTGTCGGTGGAGGCGGACGGGTCGTGCCGGGTGGCGGACGACGGGCGGGGCATCCCGGTGGACCCGGTGAAGCACGAGGACCCGCTGCTGAACGGCCGGCCGGCGGTTGAGGTCGTGATGACCAAGCTGCACGCGGGGGGGAAGTTTCAGCAGGAGGACAGCGCGTACAAGGTGTCGGGCGGGCTGCACGGCGTGGGCGTGAGCTGCGTGAACGCGCTGAGCGAGTACCTCGAGGTGGAGGTTGCGCGCGACGGCAAGCTGCACCGGATGCGCTTTGAGCGGGGGCGGGTGGCGGAGGAGCTGCGGGTGGTGGGGCCTATCCTGGCGGGGGCGAGGCCGACGGGGACGGTGGTGGAGTTCCGGCCCGACCCGGAGATTTTTCCAGACACCGACTTCCGCTACGAGACGCTCGAGAACCGGATGCGGGAGCTCGCGTTCCTGAACCCCGGGATCTTCATCCGGCTGACGGACGAGCGTGTGGGGGCGGACGGCAAGCCGCGGTCGGCGGCGTTCAAGGCGGAGAACGGGCTGCTGGAGTACGTGGCGCACATGATGCGCGGCAAGACGGCGGTGAGCTCGCCCGTGTACATCCGGACGGAGAAGCCCGAGGAGTATCTGCTGTGCGAGGTGGCGCTGCAGTACCACGACGGGTACAACGAGACGGTGCTGACGTTCGCGAACAACATCAACAACGTGGACGGCGGGACGCACGGGCAGGGCTTCAAGACGGCGTTGACGCGGACGCTGAACGGGTATGCGCGCAAGGCGGGGATCATCAAGGACAAGGACCCGGTGCCGACGGGTGAGGACCTGCGCGAGGGGCTGGTGGCGATTGTCTCGGTGAAGCTGCCCAACCCGACGTTCAACAACCAGCCCAAGGAGAAGCTGCTGAACGAGGAGGTGGAGGGGTTTGTCGCGCAGGCGGTGAGCGACGCGCTGGGCGAGTGGCTCGAGACGCACCCGGCCGAGGCGAAGCGGCTCTGCCAGAAGGGGATCATCGCGGCGCAGGCGCGGGAGGCGGCGCGGAAGGCGCGGGAGCTGACGCGGCGGAAGACGGCGCTCGACTCGGGCTCGATGCCGCACAAGCTGAAGGACTGCAAGACGAAGGACGTGGACCGGGCGGAGCTGTTCATCGTCGAGGGCGACAGCGCCGGCGGCAGCGCGACGCAGGGCCGCGACGTGGAGACGCAGGCGATCCTGCCGCTGCGGGGCAAGCTGCTGAACGTGGAGAAGGCGCGGATCGACAAGGTGCTGGGCTTTGAGGAGATCCGGACGCTGATCAGCGCGCTGCGGGTGGGGATCGGGGCGGAGCTGGACATCTCCCGGCTGCGGTACGGCCGCGTGATCATCATGACGGACGCGGACGTGGACGGGAGCCACATCCGCACGCTGCTGCTGACGTTCTTCTTTCGGCAGATGCCCGAACTGCTGCGGCGGGGGCACATCTTCGTGGCGCAGCCCCCGCTGTACGAGGTGAGCCGGGGCGGGGGGAAGAAGCGGTCGCGGCGGTACGTGCTGGACGAGCGGGCGCTGGGCGACACGCTGACCGAGCTGGGCCTGGAGGGCGCGCGGCTGCACGTGCGCGACACGCTGGGCTGGACGGCCGAGGGCGTGGTGCCGGCGTCGGCGGTGAACGGCGAGCCCCGGGTGACGCGGATGCTGGAAGGGGCCGAGCTGCGGCGGGCCGTTCGGACGCTGCGGCGGCTCGCGGAACTGGTGCAGATCGCCGAGCGGCGGGGCGTGCCCTTCGCGGACCTGCTCGCGGCGCGGCGGGATGGGCGGCTGCCCACGCACCAGGCGACGTGCGGCGCGGCGACGGTGCACGCGTGGAGCGAGGCCGAGGCGCTGGCGGCGGTGGCGGCCCGCGGGTGGAGGCTGGCCGACGCGGCGCCGGTGGAGGGCGCGGCGGTGATCCTGCCCATGCCGATGGACGCGGGGGAGATGGGCAAGGCAGACGGCGATGCGGAAGAGGTGGGCGGGGAGTCGGATGGCGTGTCGCCGGGGCCGGTGGTTGGGGCGGGGGCTGGACCGGTGGTTGGGCCGGCGGCTGGGGCGGACGCGGGGCTTGCGCCCCTGGCGCCGATCGCGACGGTGCGCGAGCTGCACGAGAACCGGGAGTTGGAGCGGTTGTTCGTGGAGCTGGCGGAGCTGGGGCTCTCGATCGACGACTACGCGCTGGTGCAGGAAGAGAGCGTGACGGGCGAGCGGCTGCCGGCGCGGTTCGCGTGGGAGGTTGACCCGTCGCGCATCGGGCTCGGGCGAGCTGGGGTGGGGGCGGGGGCCGGGGCGGACGGCGAGCCGGAGGAGGCGGGCGACGCGTCGGTAGAGGGGGAGGACGAGGAGGCGTCGGGCGGTGGTGCGTCGGGCGGTGGTGCGTCGGGGCGGGGCGGGGCCGGCGCGGGGACGGCCTCGGCGGCGACACGCACGGTGGAGGCGGCGAGCCTGGCCTCGGTGCTGGGGAAGCTGCACGAGATCGGCCGGCGGGGGCTGGAGATCAAGCGGTTCAAGGGTCTGGGCGAGATGGACGCCGAGCAGCTCTGGGAGACGACGATGGACGCGTCGCGCCGGACGCTGATGCGGGTGACGTGGGAGCAGGCGGGCGAGGCGGACGCGCTGTTCAGCGTGCTGATGGGCGAGCAGGTGGAGCCGCGGCGCCGGTTCATCGAGGAGCACGCGCTCGAGGTGAAGAACCTGGACGTGTGACGAGCGCGGGGGGGGCCGGGCGCGCCTGGGTGGGCCTTCGCGAGCTTGGCCTTCGCGAGCGTGGCCGACCCCGGATGCTGGGACAACGGATGCCCGGACCATGGAGGCCGGAGCCCCGGATGCAGGGGCCGGCTTGGGGGGCGGTCGTCTGCGCGGAGGGGGTTCTCGGACGGTGCGGGGGGGCCAGGGGTGGTGGCGTCGGGGAGGGGCGGCGGCGGTTGATGGGGCAGGGGTGGAGTGGGGGGCGTCGGGTGTCGATTTCGAGGGGGCGCAGTCCGGATGGGCCGGGGATGGGCTTGGCGACGGCTGGGGGCCGGGGCTGGGATGACGCCCGGGTCCGGGACGCAGCGGAGGCGGGACGCGATGACACCGAAACGACCGGGCGGGACAGCGAGGCCCGCGGCGAGCGTTCGGCCGAACACGCTCGGCATCTCGGAGAAGGACCTGGGGCGTCTGCTGGACGAGCTGGACGCCGGGCCCGGGGCGTCGGCCAACCCGCGGCGGCTGCATTCGCGGTGGCCCTACCGGGAGCAGACGATCGCGATCCGGATCGACTCGCCCAACGGGGGGAGCGTGGACCTGCGGATGGCGTGCCGGAACCTTTCGTGCGGGGGGATCGGGCTCTTGCACAACGCGTTCCTCTACACGGGCACCAAGTGCGTGGTGATCCTGCCGCGGGCGATCGGCGGGTTTCAGCCGGTGTCGGGGGAGATCGTGCGGTGCCAGCACCGTCGGGGGATGATCCACGAGATCGGGGTGAAGTTTGCGGTGCCGATCGAGGTGCGCGACTTCATCCGCAACGACCTGCTGGAGAGCCGGTCGACGGTGGAGCAGGTGGACGCGGAATCGCTGACGGGCGTGGTGCTGTACGCGAACTCGCTGGAGGTGGAGCAGCACCTGTTCCGGTCGTTCCTGCGGGAGACGCGGGTGCGGATCAAGTCGGCGACGAGCGCGGAGCAGGCGGAGCAGCTCATCCTGTCGGACCAGTCGATCAACCTGCTGGTGTGCGACCAGCACCTGCCGGACCGGACGGGGCTGGAGATGATCACCAAGCTGGCGCTGGAGGGCGTGCAGCTCCCGGTGATCATCACGAGCGCGGACACGGGGCCCGGCATGCGGCAGGCGCTGGCGGATGCGCCGAAGTGCGAGTTCATGCCCAAGCCCTTGCAGAAGGACCGGGTGCTGCGGTCGCTGTCGGAGTATCTGAAGCCCGCGGAGAAGGGGGCGTCCGGCCGGGGGGACGACGAGGCGACGCTGGCCGAGGGGCGGCGGAAGCTGTGCGAGCTGTTCGCGCCGGAGGCGGCGCAGCTCTCGGCGCAGCTTGAGAAGTACGCCGAGAAGAACGAGGCGATGCCGGTCTACACGATCTGCCTTCAGCTCAAGGGGACGGCGCCGGCGCTCGGGCTCGACGACATGGCGTCGACGGCGACGAGCATCGCGGACACGCTGTCGGGCAACATGAACCTGGTGCTGGTGCAGACGCAGCTGAAGCGGCTGATCACGCTGTGCAAGGTGGCGGGCCGGGAGCCGCGGGCGAGGCACGGCGGCGGCGAAGCGAGCGCGGCCTGAAGCGCCCCCGGTCGTCGGCCCCACCCCCCGATGGCCGATGGCCAGTCCCCGGTGGCCGATTGGCCGGTCCCCGGTGTCCGGTGACCGACGTCCGCCCGTGCTTCAAGGGTGATCGACGGGGCTCGAACCCGCGACAACCGGGATCACAACCCGGTGCTCTACCAACTGAGCTACGACCACCATCGGTGGGCGGAGGGTGTCCCCCGGCCCAACAGCAACGGTAGAAGTTGGGAGGGCGGCGGGCAAGCGACGGGCCGGCGGCCGGCGGGCGGGGCGGGCGGGGCCTTGCCGGGGGCCGTGGGTGCGGGGTGGGAATCTGGGGCGGGAGGCGGGTGGCGGGCGGGGCCGGGGTGGCTGTAGTATCTCAGCGCTGTTCCGGGGGCCGTTGTGCCGTGCTCGCCGCGAACGCCGATGGTGGGCACGGCCCCGGCGGGCCGGCCTGTCGCGGCGGCGGTGTCTCGTTCGGGCATGGGGCTTGCCGGGGCGGCGATGTTGGGCGTTTGCCCCGGCGTCCCGCTGTTCTGCGTGCTGTGCGCCGCCCCGAGGGAGGACCTGCCCCCATGACCATGATCAGCGCCGGGAAACTCGATCTGTCGTCGGACCGGGTGTTCGTGAACTTGTCGGCGGCGGAGCTGGTGGAGCGGGCGCTGGCGGCGGGGGAGGGGCGGCTCGCGTCCAACGGGGCGCTGGTCTGCCTGACGGGGGACCGGACGGGCCGGAGCCCGGCGGACAAGTACCTCGAGGACACGCCGGGGATCCACAACGACATCTGGTGGGGCAACGTGAACCGCCCCGTGACGCCCGCGGTGTTTGACCGGGCGCTGGCGATCGCGACGGAGTATCTGAACGCGAGGCCGGAGCGGTACGTGTTCGACGGGTGGGCGGGCGCGGACGTGCAGCACCGGCTCGGGGTGCGGGTGGTGAGCGAGCAGGCGTGGCACGCGTTGTTCGTGCAGACGCTGTTCATCAAGCCGGGGAGCGCGGCGGACGCGTCGGACCTGCCGTGGCAGCACGACTGGACGATCATCAACGCGGGGCGGCGGCGTCTGACCGACGCGGAGCAGCGGGAGCTGGGCGTGAAGGGCCCGGTGCTGCTGGTGCAGAGCCTGGAGCGGAAGACGGTGGTGATCCTGGGCTCGGAGTACGCGGGGGAGATGAAGAAGAGCATCTTCTACGCGATGAACTACGACATGCCGAGCCAGGGCGTCTTCCCGATGCACTGCTCGGCGAACATCGCCAAGGACGACCCGACGAACGTGGCGCTCTTCTTCGGGCTCTCAGGGACGGGGAAGACGACGCTCTCGGCCGACCCGGCGCGGGCGCTCATCGGCGACGACGAGCACGGGTGGGGCGGGAACGGCGTCTTCAACTTCGAGGGCGGGTGCTACGCGAAGTGCATCAAGCTGAGCCGGACGGGGGAGCCGGAGATCTGGAACGCGATCCGGTTCGGGAGCGTGCTGGAGAACGTGATCATCGACGACCGCACGCGGGAGCCCGACTACAACGACGGGCGGCTGACGGAGAACACCCGCGTCACGTACCCCGTGGACTTCATCGAGGGCGCGGTGATCCCGAGCGTGGGCTCGCACCCCAAGAACGTGATCTTCCTGACGGCGGACGCGTACGGCGTGATCCCGCCGATCAGCAAGCTGTCGCCCGAGCAGGCGATGTACTACTTCATCAACGGGTACACGAGCAAGCTGGCGGGCACGGAGGCGGGCGTGAAGGAGCCGCAGCCGAACTTCAGCCCGTGCTTCGGCGGGCCCTTCCTGCCCAGGCCGCCGAGCCTGTACGCCCAGATGCTGGCCGACCGCATCAAGAAGTACAAGGCCGACGTGTGGCTGCTGAACACGGGGTGGACGGGCGGGCCCTACGGCGTGGGGCATCGGTTCGAGCTGAAGTACACGCGGGCGATGGTGACGGACATTCTGAACGGCTCGCTGCGGCGCGAGCCGTTTGACCCCGACCCGATTTTCGGGCTCATGGTGCCGCGGCATGTCAAGGGCGTGCCGGCGGGCGTGCTGCACCCGCAGGAGACGTGGCGCGACGCCGCGGCGTACACGGCGCAAGCGAAGAAGCTGGCGGCGCTGTTCCGCGAGAACGACGCGAAGTTTGAGATGCCGGCCGAGGTGCGGGCGGCGGGGCCGCGGGGCTGAGGTCCGGCTGCGAGCGCCGCGGCGGGCGGTTGGGGCCGCGCGTGTCGGGGCGCGTCGGGGCGGGGTGCGCGGGGTACACTGCGACTCCCTCCGAAGTTCCGCGGGGGTCGCACAAAGGGCACCCCAATGGCGCAGCGCAAGCCGTTCGTCGGCGGCAACTGGAAGATGAACACCAACGCCCTCTCGGCGGCCGACCTGGCCCGGGCGGTGATCGACGGCGTGGGCAGCGTGACCGATCGCGTGGACGTGGCGATCTTCCCGCCCTTCCCCTACTTGCTCGCGGTGGGCTCGGTGCTGCGGGACCGGCAGAGCCGCATCATGCTCGGGGCCCAGGACGTCTACCCCAAGGCGGACGGGGCCTTCACGGGCGAGGTCAGCACGGCGATGCTGAAGGACTGCGGCGTGAAGGCCGTGCTGGTGGGGCACAGCGAGCGGCGGCACGTGATCGGCGAGGGCGACACGCTGCTGAACGCGAAGGTGCGGGCGGTGCTGGAGGCGTCGCTGCACTGCGTGCTGTGCATCGGCGAGACGCTGGCGCAGCGCGAGGCGGGCACGACGGACGCGGTGAACGAGGCGCAGCTCCGGGCGGGCCTCGCCGACGTGGACGCGGCGCACATGGCCCAGGTGACGATCGCGTACGAGCCGGTCTGGGCCATCGGCACCGGCAAGACCGCGACGCCCGGCGACGCCCAGGCCGCCCACGCCCGCGTGCGGGCGGTGCTGGCGAGCCTGTACGGGGCCGAGGTGGCGCAGGCTGTGCGGATTCAGTACGGTGGCTCGGTGAAGCCCGACAACGCGGCGGAGCTGTTCGGCCGGCCCGACATCGACGGGGGCCTGATCGGCGGGGCCAGCCTGAAGGCGGCGGACTTCGTGCCCATCGTGAAGGCCGCGCAGCCGGTGGCCTGATCGGCCCAGCCATCGGCCAGCCGAGGGCCAGCCGCGGACCAGCGGGCGGATCTGCTGGGGCCCGCGGGCGCACGCGGCGGGTGGCCGGGCGACCGCGGGGGTCCGCGGGGGTCCGTGGGGGCCCGCGGTCAGGCACCGCCTAAACTCGTCTGTGGGGGCGGGCCCGCGGCGGCTCGTGGGCCCTTGTCGTCCCGCCGTTTCGCCCGGATCGGAGATCGCCCGGCATGTCGCTCGTCCTCGGCCTGCACCCCGTGCTCACGTCGCTGCTCGTGGTGCTGTTTGTGGTTGTCTGCTTCATCATGGTGCTGACGGTGCTGATCCAGCGGCCTCAGGGCGGCGGGCTCGGCGGCGCGTTCGGCGCCGGCGGCGGGGCGGGGCAGACCGCGTTCGGCACCAAGACGGGCGACGTGCTCACGATCGTCACGATCACCATGTTCGTGGTCTTCCTGTTCTTCGCGATCGGGCTGAACTTCGTGCTGCGCCCGCCGGCGGCCCCCCCGGCGAACCCGGTCTCGGCCGAGACGCAGAGCCCCGAGGGCGCCGGCAGCGCGGGCACCGACGCGGCCCCGACCGACGCCGCGACGACGGAACCGACCACGACCGAGCCGGCGGCCTCCGAGCCGACGAGCAGCGAACCGGCCACCGACCCCGCCGCGACCGCCCCCGCGACGGACGCGGCGGTGCCGTCGCCCGCCCCGGCCCCTGCGGAGACGGCTCCCCTCGCCGAGGCGCCCGCCCCGGCCGAAGCCGCCCCGGCGAACCCCGGCTGACCCCAGCTGAAACGATGGTTCACTTGCGCCGGGCCGAAGGACGAGGCCCGGTCGATGGAGCACCCCAGGCGTGATCCGCAGCATGACAGGCTTCGGCGATGCGAGCGGTCGGCAGGACGACCTGGAGCTGTTCGTCGAGGTGCGCAGCGTCAACAACAAGTACTTCAAGTCGGTGATGCGCCTGCCCGAGGAGCTGCAGCCGCTGGAGCCGGAGATCGAGAGCCAGCTCCGCCACGCGCTGAGCCGGGGCACGGTGACGCTGCGCGTGACGGCCAGCGACGCGACCGAGTCCGCGGCGATGGAGGTGAACCACCGGGCGCTGGACCGCTACGCCGAGCAGGTGCTGCGGAGCCGGTCGGTGGCCGACGGGCGGATCACGCTGGACGCGGGCTCGCTGCTCACGCTGCCGGGCGTGCTGCAGCCGCCGCGGGGCGAGGAGGAGCGGCTCAACCGCTTCCGCGCGTTGCTGACGCCGCTGGTGGCGAAGGCGTGCCAGAAGCTGCTGGCGATGCGCGACCGCGAGGGGGAGCTGCTCGCGGCCGAGCTGATGACGCACCACGCGACGATCGCGGAGAACCTGACGTTCGTCGCCGACCGGGCGCCGACGGTGGTGGCCGACTACGAGCGGCGGCTGAAGCAGCGCATCGACACGCTGATCGCCGACGCGGGCACCGCGCTGAACCCCGTCGACGTGGTGCGCGAGATCGCGGTGTACGCCGAGCGGACGGACATCGCGGAAGAGGTGTCGCGCCTGCGGGGCCACCTGCTGCACTTCCAGGAGCTGATCCACGGGGCGGGCGGGTCCACCGTGGGGCGGACGCTGGAGTTTTTGTCGCAGGAGATGCTGCGCGAGGCGAACACGATCGCGAGCAAGAGCCCCGACGCGGAGATCAGCCGGCGCATCGTGGACGCGAAGGGCGCGATCGACCGGATCAAGGAACAGGTGCTGAACGTGGCGTGAGGCCCGCGGCCGCCGCGGCGGGTCGGGCCTCGGGCGCGTCGGGTTGAGGGCGAGTCGGGTTGGGGCGTGGGCCGATGGGCGGCAAGGGTCGGCGGCCCGACGAGGCCGACGGAGGGAGCACCGCATGCGAGCCAAAGCCGTGCAAGCCGCAGCAGCCTGGAACGCAGAGACCCGTCGAGCGGGCCGCGCTCGCACCGGCGGTGCCGGCGCCGACGCGTGGCGACGGCTGGTCGCCGCGGCGGGGGCGGGGGCGTGCCTGCTCGCCTCGGCGTCGTGGGCCGGCGCGGCGACGCCCGAGCCGGGAGAGACAGGCCGGGCCGACGAGCCGGGCCAGGAGCTGGGCCAGCACGTAGGCCAAGACGGAGGCCAAGACGGAGGCCACGGGGCCGACGGCGTGCCGGGTATCGCGGCCGTTGTGGCGGGGGTGGACGAGGGCGCGGTGCCGCTGCTCGGCGGCGCCGACGCCGCCGAGGCCCGTCCGGCGGCCCGCGCCTCCGCGGCGGAGATCTTGGCCCTCGTCGCTGATCTCGACTCGCCCGAGTGGCTCACCCGCGCGCGGGCCAGCGACGCCCTGCGCGACGACCCCTCGATCGATCTCGCCGATCTGGAGTCGGCCCTGCTCGCCGGCGGGCTGTCGGCGGAGCAGACGGCCCGCCTGGAGGCCGCGTGCCTCGAGCGTTTCTCCCGCTCGGCCAAGCCCGGTCTGGGCGTGCAGTACGACGCGCGGGCCACGGCCGAGCCCGGCATCCGCATCTCGCTGGTCATGCCCAACTTCCCCGCGGCCCAGTTCCTCGTCGCCGGCGATGTGCTGGTCGAGGCCGACGGCGAAGTGATCCGCAACTTCGTGCAGTTCCAG
>CAZCBN010000037.1:4846-15095 GCA_964496975.1 uncultured Phycisphaeraceae bacterium | reverse complement strand
CGTGCGCGCGCCGCAGCGCCTCCAGGTGCCGCTGGGCCGTTTCGAGGACCTCAGCAACAACCCGCCCGACGAGAGCGCCCTCCGCTCGGGCCTGAAGCGGCGGATGGAGCGGCTGGCGCGAGAGCTGGGCGCCTCGCCCTCGCCGGAGGTGGTCGCGGGCTCGGCGCTGTCGCCCGCTGACTGGCTGAAGGCGGAGGGCGTGTGGTCGCTCGCCGACCCGCGGAGCGTCGCGGTGGGCCTGCCGCCGCCGCGGTCGATCTCGGCGCTGAACCCCGCGGGCCCCGGCTCGTCGCGGCACGACCCGTTCGCGCTGCAGCGCATCATGCGGCACGTCGTCATCTCGCGCCTGGGCCGCGACGTGCGGAACGACGCGCTCGCGTCCGACGTGGACGCTGACCTCGCCGCCTACCGCGTGCTGGCCTCCCGCGTGGCCGAGCTGAACGGCGAGATCGCCGCCGCGCGTTCGGCCGCGGGCCCCGCCGCCGCGCGGGCCGCCGACCTCATCCGCGAGCGGCAGAACCTGATCGCGCAGCTCGATGAGCTGCAGCGCGGCCCGCTCGCCCCGCCCGGCGGCTGAGCCGGCCCGGTTCGCCGCGCGGTCAGCCCGCCCCGTGCGGCGTCTCGGCCGCCCGAAGCGCCGCCGTCAGACGCCGGGCCGCCTCGGCGAGCCACGCCGCGACGCGCCCGTCGCGCTCCGCTGCCGCCGCTTCGTTCACCATCGCCAGCACGCCCGCCGCCCTCGTGCGCATGCGGGCCGCGGCGTCGTCGTCCTCGCGGCCCAGCGTGGGCAGGTCCAGCAGGTTGTCGATCGTGTCGGCCGCGCGGACGAGCACGGCCCGCCACCCCAGGGCCGCGACGCGAACGCGGTTCTCCTCGTCGCGCCCCGCCTCGGGCAGATCGGCCCGCTTGGTGAGGGCGCCGACGACGCGCGCCGTCTCCGTCCCGCCGGCCCGCTCCACGTCCTCAAAGTCGCACCCGCAGTCTTCGATGACGTCGTGCAGCAGCGCGGCCGCGAGCACCACGCCGTCGTCGCAGCCCCACTCGTGCCGCAGCAGCAGGGCCACGCGGACGGGGTGCGCGATGTAGGGCGTGCGGCCGTCCTTGCGGATCTGGTGCCGGTGGGCCCGCGCGGCTAGGGCCGCCGCGGCGCGCCAGGCGTCCGCCGTCGCCCGCGTGGCGTCCGCGGTCGCATCCTGGGCGTGTTCGTGCATGGGGGCGTGCTCCGTTGCGGCGTGGGCCCGCCCGGCGCGAGCCCGTGACGGCCCGATGCGAGCGGGGCGCGGCCGCAATAGGCCTCGTCAGGCGCGGATGGGCGCGGGCCCGGCGTCGCGCGTCAGCTTCACCTTCGCGGGGTTGCCGCCGTGCTCGTCAAAGACCAGCAGCTCGTTCGCCCCCTCGCGCACCCAGCACGCGGGCAGCGTCATCGTGCCGAGCGGCGGCACGGGCTCGCCCGCGGCGGTCGCAACGAAGTACCGCCCGACGTGCCGGCCGTTCAGGTAGACCTGCCCCTTGGTCAGGCCCGAGAGATCGAGCCGCAGGGCCCGGCCGTGCGGGTCGACCGCGGCCTCGAAGCTCGCGCGCCACCAGAGCGGCGTGAGCGGCGCGGGGACGGGCGCGGCCGCCGCCGCGCGGCCGCCCTTGCCCGCGGCCTTGTACGTCGACGGCGGCGGCGGCTCCCACTTCGCGAACGCCCACTCCGACTTCGCCGACGCCTCGGCGACGCCCTCGGTCAGGCGCACGCACGCGGCGAGCGCCGCGGCGAGCGCGGCGGGGTCGGCCGGCGCGTCCTCGCCCCGGCGGCCCTCGTCGCGCACCCCGGCGTCGCCCGGCATCGGCGCCACCTCCAGCACGTTGTTGCCGCGCGACAGCACGTCCTCGGCGAGCCGGCCCCGCCACGCGCTCCCGTGCTCAAGAAAGCCCAGCGCCTTGCCGTTCAGCAGCAGCACGCCGCGCGACGGCGAGGGCCCCACGGACAGGAACAGCGGCGTCTTCTTCCGATGCGCGAACGTCCAGCGGATCCGCAGCGGCAGCGTCTGCTCGCCGCGACGGCAGTTCAGGATCGGCGGCGCGACGAGCGACATCACGTCCAGCGGGTCGCCCTGCACCGCGGCGGGCTTGGCGAGCTTCACCGCCGCCACCTCGTACAGCGGGCCGTACAGCCCCTTGGGGTCGGCGAGGCGCGAGCCGTCGCTGAGCCGGCCCGCGTTCTCCGCGAGGAAGACCAGCGCGTGCGCGCCCTTCTTCATCGGCACGGTCAGCTCCGAGGCCGCGCCGGGCCCCTCGCCCAGCACGCCCACCGGCTCGCCGTCCATGTACAACGCGAGCCGGTCGGCCGACTCGGGCGCGGCGAGGTGGACGCGCTTCGCCGCGGCCGACTTCACCGTGACCCGGTACCAGCCGTAGCCGAGCATCGAGCCCAGGGCGCCGAGCTCCGCGGGGCCGTCGATCACGGCGAAGCGGGGGCTGGTGCCGCCGACGTGCTCGGCCGTGGACGCGGCCGCCCAGGGCGACAGCGTGATCTTGCCGGGCTCGCCCGGCTTGGCCGCGGCGATGTTCACCACCTCGCCCGTGGTCTTCACGCACACCCCGGGCTTCGCCGCGGGCACGGGCTTGCCCGAGGCCGTTACGCTCTCGACGCCGACGTACACCGCGCCGTCCACGACGAACGTCTCGTCGATGACCTCTTCCGACACGATGACGACGCGCACGCCCTCGATCTGCTCCACCACGGGCTTGCGGCCCTTGGGCACCTGCACCTCCAGCGGCGTGCCGTTGATGCTGAGCGCCCCGACCGAGTTGGGCGGGCCGTAGCACACGAGCAGCTCGGGCGTCACGTCGAACGCGCAGAGCGAGCAGAAATCAAGCGTCGCCCGCCCGTGCAGGTGCGCGTCGAGCAGGCACCACACCACGTGCTGGTCGCCCAGCGGCACGTCGAGCCGCGTGCCGTTGGGCAGCATGAGCCGCGCGGTCTCGGTCGACTTGCGACGCGACGCGTTGCTGAAGACAAAGACCACCGCCCCCTGGCTCCCCGACAGGTGCACCACCGCGGCCCCGTCGCCCGCCGCGTCGCTCACCGAGGGGTCAAGCGTGACGCGCGCGTCGTCCAGGTCCAGCGAGCCGAACACGCGGCTGAACCGGCTCACAAAGTGGCAGAGCCGCCGCATGGGGCCGTACAGCGGGCCCGGCGCGCCCGCGTCGGTCAGCGGGGCGTGCAGGTCCTGCGTCGCCCCGAGCGCGCGGAACGCCCCGTCGTGCAGGCGGCCGCCGAAAAAGCCCGGCGTCAGCCCGCTGGCGAACGGGCTGATGTTCACCTGCCCGCCCGCGGCGAACATCTCGGCCAGACGCCGCTGCCACAGCAAGGGGTCGGGCGCCGTCGGCGCCGCCTCGCCGAACCGCGGCGGCGCGGGCCGGCCGAAGTCGATCACAAGCCGCGGCTGGTCGGGCCGCACGTGGCCCAGTTGCCGCAGCATCGCCAGCATGTCGCGGTCGCCCGCCCAGCAGTCCACCTGCCCCTCAACGCCCTGCCAGAGCTGGTTGGAGTTGATCGTCGGCACCGTCAGCCCCGCCTCGCGCAGGTACCGCTGGATCTCGCCGAGATACGCCTCCGCCACGTCGTCGTGCCCGCAGCTCCACTCGTGCTCGTTCTGCACCAGCACGATGGGCCCGCCCGCGCCCGGCGCCGTCACCTGCAGGTCGCGGATCTGGTCGGCCAGCACCGTGATGTACCGGCTCGCGGCCTCAAGAAAGGCCGGGTCGTTCGCCCGCAGCCGCACGTTGTGGTTGTCGGCGAGCCACGTCGGGATGCCCCCCGCGTCCCACCCCTGCCCGACGTAGGGCCCGGGCCGCAGGATGCACATGAGCCCCGCGTCGCCCACGATCTGCACAAACCGGCGGATGTCGTTGTCGCCGTCAAAGTCAAACTGCCCGGGCCTGGGCTCGCACCGACTCCAAAAAATCGGCGTCTCGATCGTGTTGCACCCGGCCAGCTTCGCCGCGTGAACCCGATCGGCCCACTGCTCGCGCGGCACCCGGCCCATGTGCACCGACCCGCTTACAATCCAAACGCGACGCCCGTCGAGCATAAAGCTCCGGCCGTCGTAGGTGACGGTGGCCATCCGGCAGTGCTCCGTCGCAATCAGGTGGTTGTCAGGGCGATGCCCTAGGCGGCGTGCCCCGCGAGCACACCCGACCCCCCGTTCACGCTGTCGTGCCCCACAGAAACCCGGGATTCGACGCCGAGCACCTCGGGACTGGGCCTCAACAATAGATCGCGCGGCCTTCACTCTCCAACGCGCCTTGTCCCCGACCCCGTTTCCCCAGAAGATGACCCCATGCCACAGGCCCGCGAGACGTCCCTTTTTGCTTCTTCGACGCCAAACACCCGGCAAAAACACCGGCTTTTTCGGCATATGATCGGTCGGCCCGCCCTTCCTGTCGCCCTGCCCGCCGCCTTGGCCAGCGCGATTCTTCTCGCCGCGTGTCAAGATCCGCTCGGCTCCATCGACCGGAACACGGACCGCTTGGTCGAAATGCGGTCCCAACTTTTGGGGGATCAGACCCTCCGGCCGACCGTCGCCGACCGGCCCTCCGACATCCGCCTCCCCGGGTCGATCGACGACAAGGCGCCCGCCACGGTGAACCCGAACATCGAGGCCCTCGTCGCGTCGCCCACCGCGCGGGACGTGTCAGACCGAAAAATTGCCGATCGGCTCCAGGCCTACGCCGACCAGGCCCTCGGCGAGGGGGCCGACCCGGACGGCCTCGAACCCCCGGAGGCCATGGCCCTCTCCCTCAGCGGGTCCTTCCGCCGCAGCCAGGAGACGGGGCGAGAGTTCCTGACGGCCGAGGAGGACTACATCTTCTCTGCCATCGCCCTGCTCCAGACGCGGCACCTCTTCAGCCCGCGGTTCTTCAACGACACCCGGGCCGCGCTCTCCGGCTTCGGCCGCGACGGCCGCTTCCAGCACGCCAACGACATCGTGAACACACTGCGCGCCACGCAGCGACTCCCCGACGGCGGGAGCCTCACCGCGCAGTGGATCGTGCAGGCGACCGACCAGCTCCGCGAGCAGGCATCCGGCGGCTACGTGCAGTCCAGCCGCCTCGCCCTATCGGGCGAGATCCCCCTGCTGCGCGGCGCCGGCCCCACGGCCCGCGAGGACCTCATCCAGAGCGAGCGCAACCTCGTCTACCAGGCCCGCACGTTTGAGCGCACGCGGCGCGAGCTGCTCGTCTCGATCGCGAACGACTACTTCGCCCTGCTCGAGCTCCGCGCCAACATCGCCAACCAGCGCCGCCAGCTCGACGGCCTGCGGCTGCTGGAGCAGTCCACCACGGCCCGCGTGGAAGCCGGGCGGCTCCGCCCCTTCCAGCAGCAGCTCGCCGCCAACCAGGTGCTGAGCGGCGAGGCCTCGCTCGCCGGCCTGCGCGAGCGGTACATCCTCGAACTCGACCGCTTCAAGGTGCGGCTCGGCATCGACACCGAGACGCCGCTGGTGATCAGCGACCCCGACCTCGCCCTGCCCCAGCCCGCGGTGAGCCAGGCCGAGGCCGTCCAGGCCGCGCTCACCTACCGGCTTGATCTGCAGAACGAGCGCGACCAGCTCGACGACACCCGCCGCGCGGTGCGCAACGCCCGCAACAACACGCTGCCCGACCTCCGCGTCGACGGCAACGTGAACGTGCCCACGCCCGCCGGCGACCCGACCGGCGGCCTCGACCCCGACGCCGAGGAGCTCGACTACGCCGCCGGCGTCACGCTGAGCCTGCCCCTCGACCGCGTGATCGAGCGGCTCGAACTGCGCGAGCAGCTCGTCCGCCTCGAGCGGGCGGTGCGGGAGTACCAGCGCTTCCGCGACGGCGTGATCGTCGAGGCGCGGCAGGCCGTGCGGGTGCTGGACCTGTCGCGCTTCCAGCTCCAGCTCGCCGACCGCGCGGTGGAGATCAACGAGCTGCGTCTGGAAGACCTGCGCCTGCGCGACGACACCGACCCGCAGAGCGTCGTCGACGCGGAGAACGAGCTGCTGAACGCGCTCAACAACCGCGCCTCGGCGCTCACCGACCTGCGCAGCAACGTCCTGACCTATCTCCTCACCACGGGCCAGCTCCGCGTGCAGAACAACGGCGAGCTGCTGCCGCCCCCGGGCCTCGACGCGGCCGAGGAGCCGAGCGCGGCCTCGCCCGCCGGCGTTCCCGCCGTGGTGGATGACGCCGACGACGTGCTGCGCGACGCCGCGCAGCCCATCGCGCCGGCGGGCGACGCCGCCGGGCAGGTCGCCCCGGCCGACACCGAGCCCGCCTCGCCGCCCGTGCCGATGCCGTAGCGCGGCGCGACAGCCGCCGGCGTTCACGCGGCGTTCAGGGCGTGTCGCCCCCGCCGCGGGCGAGCGCGCGGCACCAGAAGATCACCGCGTCGCGTTGAAGGATGGTCCGGCCGCACTCGCCGCAGGGCTCCACGCCGCGCGGGCGGCCCCGCAGGTCGTGCGCGCAGAACGGGCAGACGCGGCATCGCGCCGCGAGCACGCGCCGCCTGGCCCGGGGCCAGAGCACGCCGAAGTACACCCAGAGCGTCGCCGGCGGGCCGAGCAACAGCGCGCCCACGAACACGCCCGACGCCACGCTGACCATCATCGAGGGCAGGGGCCTCGCGGCGAGCGAGTCCACGACAACCATCGCCCCGCACCCGAGCAGCCCGGCACAGACAAGCGCAAACGCCGTCACCCCGGCCCCCCGCCCCAACCCCGCGGCCACAAGCACCGGCGCCGACCGCGCCGCAAGCCGCAGATCGGCGTACCGGGCACGGCGGAAGCACCAGCGGGCGTTCATGGAGCGGGGCACAGGCGCAACGTAGCATCGGATTCTGACGTACTCAAGTTCCGGTATGCTCTCACCGCCACTCTCGCGAAAGGGTCAATTCATGCCCAATGTTCTGCACAACGATGACGCGGTCGCCTTGCTGCAAGCCGCGGCTGCCGCAACGTGTCTTGCGCGAATTCGCTATCTGAAGCATCCGACTCTCGAAAAGAATCCTTGGCGGACAGTCGAGCCTTACGGTTTCACGCAGGGCAAGCAAGACATGATGATTCGTTGTCACCAGATTGACCCGGAGGACGGCTGGCGGTTCTTCATGGTTCACAAGATTGCCGAAGTCGATGTCACGAAGGAGAAGTTCGTGCCGCGGGTTCGAGTAACAATGCCGACCGGCCAGGTACATACACCCTTCGGCAACGATGTTGAGGCACCGTGGTCCGATCGCGTCCAGCGCTATCGTGATGCCGTCAGCGATGCGCTGGCCGATGGAACCGTCTCGCCCGACGAGTTGACGGAGCTACGCCGATTGATCGAATCGTCTGGGATCACGCAGGGCGAGAGGGAGTTTGTTCATGTCAGTTTGTACCACCGTTGCCTTGGCGCCGTTCTCGATGACAAAGTCATCGACGTCGAGGAGAAGATGCAGCTCCGCTTCCTTCATCGAGTGATGGGACACTTGGGATGGAGCATCGGTGAGGTTGGCGCGCCCGCCTCGCGCTGAATACTGGAAACCCGAGGGCGTGCCGATCGAACGCGAAGGCGTCCCGCCCCCTACTCCACCGTCACGCTCTTCGCCAGGTTCCGCGGCTTGTCCACGTCGTGCCCGCGCAGCACCGCCGCGTGGTACGCCATGAGCTGCAGCGGCACCACCGCCACCATCGGGCTCAGCGCCTCCGGCACGTCGGGGATGTAGAACACGTCCTCCGCCACCGTCCGGATGTGCTGGTCGCCCTCCGTCGCCACCGCGATCACGTGCCCGCCGCGGCTGCGGACCTCGGCGATATTGCTCATCACCTTCTCGTACTGCGCCCCGCGCGTCGCGATGAACACGCACGGCATGCCCTTGTCGATCAGCGCGATCGGCCCGTGCTTCATCTCCGCCGCCGGCATCCCCTCGGCGTGGATGTAGCTGATCTCCTTCAGCTTCAGCGCCCCCTCCAGCGCCGTCGGGTAGTTGTACCCGCGGCCCAAGAAGAGCCAGTTCTCCCGCTCGATGTGCTTCGCCGTCACGGTCTTGATCGCCGCGTCGCTCTCCAGCACGCGCTCGATGTGGTCGGGCACCTTCTCCAGCTCGGCGAGCATCGCCGCCACCTGCTCCGCCGACATGTACCGCCGCCGCGCGAGCCACAGGCTCACGAGCGTCAGCACGCACACCTGCCCGGTGAAGGCCTTGGTGCTCGCCACGCCGATCTCGGGCCCCACGCGCAGGTACACGCCCGCGTCCGTCTCCCGCGCGATCGTGCTGCCCACCACGTTCACGACGCCCAGCGCCAGCGCGCCGCGGTCCTTCACCTCGTGCAGCGCGCTCAGCGTGTCGGCCGTCTCGCCGCTCTGGCTCACCGCCACCACCACCGTGCCCTCTTCCACGATCGGGTTGCGGTACCGCAGCTCGCTCGCGTACTCCACCTCGACCGGCAGCTTCGCCAGGTCCTCGAACAGGTACTCGCCGATCTTGCCCGCGTGCAGCGCCGTCCCCTGCCCGCAGATGATCATCCGCTTCGCCCGCACCAGTTCCTTCTGGAAGTTCGCGAGCCCGCCCAGCACCACCTTGCCGTCGTTGCGGTCGATGCGGCCCCGCAGGCAGTTCCGCAGCGCCCGCGGCTGCTCGTAGATCTCCTTCTGCATGTAGTGGTCGAAGGAGCCCAGTTCGATCTCGCTCAGCTCCAGCTCCAGCTGCATGATCTTGGGCGTCAGCTCGATGTTGTTGATCGTGCTGGTGCGGAAGCCCTCGCGCGTCAGCCGCACCACGGTGTAGTCGTCCAGCGTCATCGCCTGCGTGGTGTGCGACACGATCGCCGAGCCGTCGCTCGCCACGATGTACTCGTCCGCGCCGATGCCCACGATCAGCGGGCTGCCCTTGCGCGCCACCACCAGCACGTCCGGCTCGCGGGCGCTGATCACCGCGATCGCGTACGCACCCGTCACCTCGCGCAGCGCCGCCTGCACCGCCGCCTCGAGGTCCCCCTCGTCCAGGTGCGCGATCAGCATCGCCAGCACCTCGCTGTCCGTCTCGGTCACGAACTTCCGCCCCTCGCCCTCGAGGAAGGTCCGCAGCGACGCGTAGTTCTCGATGATGCCGTTGTGCACTAGGCAGATGCGGCCCGTGTCGTCCGTGTGCGGGTGCGCGTTCGTGTCCGTCACGCCGCCGTGCGTCGCCCAACGCGTGTGGGCCAGGCCCACCGTCGCGCGGCTCAGGGCCTGCTTGTTGAGCTGCTCCTCAAGGTTCGCCACCCGGCCGACCGTCTTCGTGCGCTGCAGCGCCGTCGTCCCGCCCGTCGGCTCCAGCAGCGCCACGCCCGCCGAGTCGTACCCGCGGTACTCCAGCCGCTTCAGTCCCTCCACCAGAAGGTCACGACAAGGCTTGCGACCGATGTACCCCACGATCCCGCACATGCCGTCACCCTCTCAGTTTGCGCGGCGGGCGCCGCTCCGGCGATGGTATTGCCGTTCCACTCCATCGACCCAAACCGCCGGCGACCCCAAACCCACGGCCCGCCGGTGCCCCCTGTTCCGCCCCCGAGGGCGCAAAGTTCGCCAGATCGGGCCGCGGCCCCACGCCGCAACGAGCCTTGACATCCCCCAAAAACGGTGGATCTTTGATTTCGTCACCCGTCGCCTTGTCATTGAGACTAAGTCTCAATACCATCTTGCCGCACCCGGATCCGAGGAGGTCGGCCTTCCAGGTGCAGCATCACCCATGCCGAGACCCACGGCGACGCATCGCCGCCCCGGGGTTTCGTGGAGCCTGTGACATGACCCGCACCACCACGTTCGTGCTCGCGGCCGGCGTTCTCTCCTTCGGGGCGTCCGGCAGCGTGCTGCCCTTCGTCGAGACCTTCAACTCCGGCAACGCCAACTGGTTGGATGCCGGCTTCGGCCCCGCCGCCTTCACCGCCAGCGGCGCCCTCGACGGCTCCGGCTTCATCTCGAGCGACCTCTCCTTCGCCGGCTCGACCGCCGACAACGCCACCCGCACCGTCGTCGGCCTCCGCGGCAACTCCGACAACAGCCCGCTCACGCCCAACGCCAGCAACGACGCCTTCCGCGGCAACTGGATCACCGGGCAAATTGTGCGCGTGAGCGTCGACGTGCGTCACAACGCCGCCGCCGCGTCGGAGGTCTTCCTCCGCGTCGCGACCCCCAACAACTTCCCCGGGGCCATCACCATCTCGTCGGTCGCGGTGGCGTCGAACGAGCCCCAGGCGTAGCCGCCGTGCAC
>CAZCBN010000037.1:0-4836 GCA_964496975.1 uncultured Phycisphaeraceae bacterium | reverse complement strand
CCTTCGCCATCAACCCCGCGCTCTTCATCTTTGAGGGCCCCCCGACGCTCTTCCCCACCATTTTCGGGAACGTCGGCTCGCTCCAGATCGGCCTGCGGGCGCCCGACGCCCTGCTGGGCGATGCCTCGGCGGTTCGGCTGGACATCGACAACGTCCGGATTGTGCCGGCCCCCTCGATCGTGGGTGCCTTTGCCGCCGCCGGGCTGGTCGTGGGTCGTCGCCGCCGCACGGCCTGAAATCCCAAACAACGTCCGTTGACATGTCCCCCGCATCGGTCCGGGGCGCCAACTTCTGCCGCCGCACCCCTCCGCCGCCGCATGGCAATCGTGGGGGTGCGGCGGCGTTCTTGTTGGGTCGACGAAACGGGTCGATGAGACCTTCGGAGGGCGCGGGCCCCGGGCCCGCCCCTGTGTTCGAGGATTGGACGGGTTTTTCATCGCGGACGGCGTCGGCCCCTGGCCGGGTGTTCCGTCCGCCTTGTGGAGTTGCTGGCCATGTCACACGCTGCTTCGGTCCTGCGCACGTCGACGGTCGGTGTGCTCGCGCTGGTCATGCTGGCGGGCACCGCGTGGGCGGCCCAGCCCGCGACGGACGCCGGCCTGCTCTCCGGCCCCGAGGTCATCGAAGCGCCGGGCGTGGACTCGGGCGTGCGGCGCAACCTCGACGGCACGATGGAGATCCCCCGCGTGCCGACCTTTGAGGCCGCGCTGGAAACCCTGAAGCTGGACGCGGCGACGCAGGAGAAGGTGCAGGCGGTGCTGACGGCCCGGGCCGCGCAGATCGACCGCTTCGTGCAGGACAACCGGACGTTCTTGGAGGAGTACCGCACGCTGCGGCAGATCGACGACGCGGCGAAGCGGCGCGAGATCACGATGCAGATGCGGGAGTTGAGCGCGCCCCTGGTGGCGAAGCCGACGCCCGCCGAGCAGATCGCGGCGGTGCTGGGCGAGGCCGACCGCGCGGCGTACGAGAAGGCGCTGCAAGAGTTCCGCACGGCCGCGCGGCAGGAGACGGTGCGGCGCCTCACCGGCGGTCGGGCCCCGGGCGCCGCGCCGGCGGACGCCGGGCCGGACGAGATGCTGGAGCTGGGCGGGCCCGGCGGGCCGGAGAACGACGGCGAGATGGGCGAGCCCGCGACCCAACCCGGGGAGGCGGAGCGTCCCGCCCGGCGGTTCCGCCCGGGCAACCAGGCCGGCGCCCCCCCGGCGAATGCGCCGGAGGGTGAGGCCGCCCCGCGCCGGC
Source organism: uncultured Phycisphaeraceae bacterium (assembly GCA_964496975.1). Classification (GTDB taxonomy): domain Bacteria; phylum Planctomycetota; class Phycisphaerae; order Phycisphaerales; family UBA1924; genus CAZCBN01. The sequence continues at coordinate 3,594 of CAZCBN010000037.1, read as the reverse complement.
GCTTCCAGCCGGCCGAGGGGGACGCGGCGCGGCCCGCTTTGCGCGCGGGGCGCGGCGGCGCGATGGGTGAAGAGGCGGTGCTGCGGCGGGACCTGCAACTGGAGATCGCCCGGTCGGTCGAGGGCCAGATTCAGCTGAAGCAGGACTCGTTCGAGAACTTCAAGACGCAGCTCGACCTGACGCCCGAGCAGGAGAATGCGCTGCGGACCGCCTTTGAGCGCACGGCCGCGGCGCGTGAAACGCCCGACGCGGCCAAGGTGCGGCGGCAGGAGATGATGGCCTTCATGCAGACGCTGTCGCCCGAGCAGCGGGAGAAGGCCCGCGCGCTGCTGTACGGCCAGCGCCAGCCGCGGCCGCGGCCCTGAGGGCGGGAGCGCACCGCACGTCCTTCGGAGCACGCGGAGGGGCGGAGCCAGCGGAGCGCGCGGGGGGATGCGCGCGGAACCCGGGCGCGTTGCGGTTGTTGTGTGAGTCTTGCGCGCGGTCGGCGTGGCAGCGTTCTTCGGGCCGTCGCGTCTTCGCGGCCTTCGCGTTCCGCCGTCTTTGTGCGCTCATGCGGCCGGCGTGGTTACGCCGAGGTGGCGGTGCGCTGGGGGGTGTCGTGCCACCAGAGCAGGTCGGTGGTGGCGTAGCGGCCCACGGGCAGGCCGTCGTAGAGCTCTTCGACCACGGGGCGGTGCGGCGCGGGGGCGGCCTCGGCCCAGGCCCGGGCGCGGGAGGCGAGCTCGGGGCGGCGGGCGTCGCTTGAGGTGATGACGGCGGCGACGGAGTCGGGGGGCACGTCGCCCGGGCGGCGCACGGGCCAGGTGAGCACGGTGTCGCCGGGCGAGGCGGCGTCGTCCAGCACGGCGGCGACGCGCGGGCCCTCGATGTCGCGGACGATCTCGGCGAGCATGCGGGTGTGGCGGCCGGCGCCGAAGACGGCGATGGGCCTTTGCGGGTGCTGGAGCGCGAGGCGGCGCCAGGCCTCGCGGAGGTAGGCGGCGCGCAGGGAGAAGACGGGCTCGATGGTGGGGTGCTTGCGGGGCTGGGCCTCGCGGAGTTCCCAGGCCCAGGGGGCGTCTGCGGCGCGGGCGGCTTGGTTGGCGGCTTGGTTGGCGTCGGGGGTGTCGAGGTCGCCGTGCGCGCGCATGAAGGTGGTCATGATGCGGCCGACGTGCTCGTTGCGGACGTGGACGTTGTCCGCCTCGAAGGCGTCGGGGGTGAGCATCGTGACGATTTCGTAGGAGGGGAAGTAGATGACCTCGGGGTGGGCGTCGCAGAAGCGGTCCACGGCGACGCGGAGCGTGGCCTTGCTGACGGTGGTGCCGACGGACCAGTGCATGGGGCGGAAGGTGGCGGTGAGGGGGACGGGGCTGACGGTGAGGATGAGGCGGATGCGCGGGTTGATCTCGCGCATGGCGGCGTACATGCCCTCGAGGTTGGCGATGTTCTCGTCCACGGTGCTGAGGCCGAAGGCGTGGCGCTCGGGGTTGTACACCTCCTTGGGCGGGGCGGCGGCGAAGGTGCTGCCGTCGGCGCGGCTTGTCCAGACCTCGGCGATGCCGGGGGTGACGATGAAGACCTCGCAGCGGCGGATGGCCTCGCGGACGCACTCGGCGTGGTGGCGGAGGTCGCGCTCGGCGGCGTCTTCGCTGGTCCAGTGGACGCCGTAGCGGTAGGGGTCCATGAGGCAGCCGTTGGGCATGTGCCACCAGCGTTCGGCGGGGGTGAATCGTCCGAGGGCGGCCTCAAAGACCTGGCGGCAGCAGGCGGTGTTGAAGACGATGCCGAAGCGGGCGGTCTGGGCGGCGAAGCTGTCGGGGTTGCTGGGGTCGCGCTCGGTCTTGACGAAGTTGTAGCCGTAGTCGATGAGCCAGTCTTGCAGGCGGCTGGCGAAGCAACTGCCCATGGTGCCCACGGGCGTCGCGCGGGTGATGAGGCCCGGGGTGGGGCGGGTGATGGGGTTGACGTCGGCGAGGTTGCCCTTGGGGGCGACCTGGTGGCGTTGGAGGCGGAGGGTGCGGACCTCGCGGGGCGGGGCGTTCTCGATGTCGCTGACATTGGAGACGCCGCGGGTGGTCTTCAGGGGCATGGTGTGCATGGGAAGGGTCCTCGGCGCGGCGACGGTGGGTGGGCGTGCGCGGCGCGTGCGGTCTGTGCCGGATGTATCGACCGCGGCGGGGCGGGGTGTGAAGGCGGCGCGGCGGAGTGCGGGGAGAATGTCGTGAAGGCGGGGGCCGGTGAAACCGGGGCGGGGGAAGGGCCAACAACTGGCCACGCCCGGCGGTGGACGCGTTGACCCGGGGGGGGACGGCCCTTCGCCACGCGGGGCGTTGCAATGAGGTGAGCCATGGCACACAACACGCGGCACGGACTGATTGGTGGCGTTTGTTCTGTCTTTGATTTGTTTGTCATCGGGGTCTGTGCTGTTGGTTCGGTGGTGGCGTCGGCCCTTGGCGACGGGGGCGGGGCGAGCTCGCCGCTGGCCGGGCCGCGGGTGGCGGCGGGGGCGTCGGGTGCGTCGCTGGTGGCGCGGGGGCTGGATGGGTCGGTGACGCCGCTGGAGGCGCCGCCGGCGGTGGAGGCGCTGCGGCTGGTGCCGCTGGATGAGGCGACGCGGCGTGCGGTGGAGGGGGTGCTGGCGGAGCGGGCGGCGCTGGTGGAGGGGTTTATCCGCGGGCACGTGGACCTGCTGACGAGCGCCGAGGCGGTGATGGCGGCGGGGACGGCGGGGCAGAAGCTGGTGCTGATGCGCGACGGGCTGGCGGCGCTGGAGCCGCTGCGGGCGTGGGGGCGGGTGCGGGACCGGGTGGCGGCGGTGCTGCCGGCGGAGGTGCGGGGGGGGTACGAGGCGCTGATCGAGGAGTACGAGGCGGCGACGCTGTCGCACGCGCTGGCGAGCGGCTCGGCGAAAAAGCCCTGGGAACATCGGATGGCCCGGCACTGGCAGGATCTGATGTGGGAGATTCAGGCCGGGGCGGAGCGGGTGTTCCCGGAGGATGACGGGTGGCTGGAGCGGCTCGCGGTGCCGCTGGGGCTGACGGCGGCGCAGCAGAGCGAGATCCGGCAGATGGCGGAGAAGGCGTACATCGACGGCGGGTACCGGCTGACGGAGGCGCAGAAGCAGGAGCTGTTTCAGCGGATCCGGATGAAGCTGACGGTGGAGCAGCGGTGGAAGCTGATGGGCATGATGCTGCGGGGGGAGTTGGAGGAGCGGGTGCCGGGGATGGACGGGGAGTGAGCGGGGTGGGGGCGGGGAGGAAATAGCGCGGGGCGACCGGGTATTGACACGGCATGTCAACGGCGCGTGACCGGGCGGCGGACGTGGTGTATGCCCCGATGCGGGACGGGCGGTTTACCGCGGACGTGGTCGCGATGATGGCGGGGCTGGTCGCGGAGGACCCGGCGTCGGGCGGGACGGGGTGCTCGGGCGGCGTGCGAACGGTGGAGCATTTTTTGAGCGATCCCGCGGCCGGGCGGATCGTGCTGTTCTTTGAGCCTCCGGAGGCGTCGCCGCGCGGGTACGGGATTTTGGTGCCGTACTGGAGCAACGAGTTCGGCGGGCGGATCGTGTTTGTGGACGAGTTGTACGTGGTGGCGGGGGCGCGGGGG
>CAZCBN010000036.1:0-28694 GCA_964496975.1 uncultured Phycisphaeraceae bacterium | reverse complement strand
GCTGTGGACGGGGAAGCGGGCGGTGCTGCACGAGCAGCACGAGGCGATCGCGCAGCCTTTGCGCGATCTGTGGCCGGCGTCGTGGCGCGAGGCGGGGGGGCCGGCGGGGGGTCGGGGCCGGCTGGGGGCGGGGGTGGGTGCGGGGGCGGGTGTGGGGGTGGGGGTGGAGTGAGGGGGCGAGCTACCCGGATGCGGGGGCTTGGCTGGGGTGATGGTGGCCGCGGGGTGGGCGGAGTGTTGACGGCGGCGAACTTTGGCGTCCGGATCGCCGAAAGGAGGCCGAGGCCTTATCGTTGCGCCCGCGCGGGGGGAGGTGGCTTCTCGCGTGCGGGGGCGGGGGTGGGCGTGTGGTGCGGCTCTGCGGTCGGCGTCCGGAGGGGGCGTGTCGCGGGGCGTGGTGCGGCTGGAAGTGAAAGGGCGCGCGATGTCCGCGAACGGTCAGTCTGTGTCTTCGGTCCCGGCGTTCAACGGGAAGCGTGCGCTCATCACGGGCATCACCGGTCAGGACGGGAGCTACCTGACGGAGTTTTTGATCGGCAAGGGGTACGAGGTGCACGGGATCATCCGTCGCAGCTCGAGCTTCAACACGGGCCGGATCGACCACGTGTACCTGGATCCGCACATCTCGGGCGGCCGTCTGAAGCTGCACTACGGGGACCTGTGCGACGCGAACAGCCTGAGCCGGATCGTGGAGACGGTGAAGCCGAGCGAGGTGTACAACCTCGGGGCGCAGAGCCACGTGCGCGTGAGCTTTGACATGCCGATCTACACGGCCGAGACGGTGGCGATGGGGGCGTACAAGCTGCTGGAGGCGGTGCGGGAGTTCCAGAACAAGAGCGGGTTCCAGGTGCGGTACTACCAGGCGAGCAGCAGCGAGCAGTACGGGCTGGTGCAGGAGGTTCCGCAGACGGAGAAGACGCCGTTCTACCCGCGGAGCCCCTACGCGGTGGCGAAGGTGGCGGCGCACTGGATCACGGTGAACTATCGGGAGAGCTACGGGATGCACGCGTCGTGCGGCGTGCTGTTCAACCACGAGAGCCCGCGGCGGGGCGAGACGTTCGTGACGCGGAAGATCACGCGGGCGGTGGGGCGCATCAAGATGGGCCTGCAGAAGAAGGTCTACCTGGGCAACCTCGACAGCAAGCGCGACTGGGGCTACGCGGGCGACTATGTGAAGATGATGTGGCTCATGCTGCAGCAGGACCAGGCGGACGACTACGTGATCGCGACGAACCGGATGATCACGGTGCGTCACTTCGCGGACCTGGCGTTTGCGCACGCGGGGCTGAACTTCAAGGACCACGTGGAGTTTGACCCGCGGTACCTGCGGCCGGCGGAGGTGGACCAGCTCCTGGGCAACCCGGTGAAGGCGAAGCAGAAGCTGGGGTGGGAGCCGGAGACGAGCGTGGAAGAGCTGGCGGCGATGATGGTGGACCACGACATCGAGCTGGCGCGTCGCGAGAAGACGCTGCGCGACGCGGGGCACGAGCTGCCGGCGTTCGCGGGGCACGATCAGTAAGGCCCGGGCAGTCGCCGCGGGGCGTCGCGGTCCAAGAGGGGAACGGCGTGGCGATGGTGTCGGCGTGGCGCTGGGCGGCCGGTGTGGCCGAGGAGCTCGGCCTAGACGCCCGGCGGGCGCGGGCGTCGCTGCGCCGTCTTCCCGCGCACCTTCGGAACCGATCGGCGTATCGGCGGCTGACGCGGGGGGTGGAGGGGGCGCTGCCTCTGGGTGCGTGGAAGCCCTCGCTGCACGACGCCGCGGCGGCGGGCGGTGTGGCCCGGGGGCACTACTTTCACGGCGATTTGTGGACGGCGCAGAAGGTCTTCGCGCGAAGGCCGAGGCGGCACGTGGACGTGGGTTCCCGCGTGGACGGGCTGGTGGCGCACATCGCGAGCTTCCGCGAGGTGGAGGTGGTGGATATCCGCCCGACGGCGGAGCGGGTGCGGAACGTCACGTTTGTCTCGATGGACGTGATGGCAGGTGCGGGGCCGCTCGCGGGTGCGTGCGACTCGGTGAGCTGCCTTCACGCGCTGGAGCACTTTGGGCTGGGCCGGTACGGGGACCCCATCGACCCGGTCGGGCATTTGAAGGGCTGGGCATCGCTCGCGGCGATGTTGGAGCCGGGGGGGCGGCTGTATTTTTCAACGCCGATCGGGCCTTCGCGGGTTGAGTTTGATGCCCACCGGGTGTTCGGCGTGCCGTACCTTCTGGAGCGGATGATCGACCCTTTGTACGAGGTGGTGGACTTCGCGTACGTCGGGAACAGCGGGCGGCTGCACGAGGGCGTGGACGTTCGCTCGGAGGCGGCGTCTCGGAGCTTCGGGCTGAGCTTCGGGTGCGGGCTCTTTGAACTGGTGAAGCGGGGCGGGGCTGGGCCGGGCGGCGCGGCGTCTCGGGCGGGGGGCTGAGCCGTGCGCGGGGCAACGAAGCTGGTGTTCAACACGCTGGTGCTGATGGGCAAGACGCTCTTCGGCATTGTGTCGGGCCTCGTGGTGACGCGGTCCGTTTTGGCAGCGATGGGGGCCGACGACTACGGCCTTTTTGTGACAATCGGCGCGAGCAGCGGGCTGCTGATGGTGCTGACCAACGCGTTGACGGACGCATCGAGCAGGCACATGAGCCACGCGCTCGGCTCGGGCGACGCGGAGGCGGCGGGGCGGATCTTCAACACGGCGCTGCGTGTCTACCTTGGCGTGGCGAGCGTGGTGGCGTTGGGCGCGGTGGTGCTCGCGGTTCCGATCGGCCTGTTCCTGGAGATGCCCGAGGAGCGCCGCCTGGACGCGATGATTGTGTTTGCGTTGACGGGGTTTACCCTCAGCATCATGACGGTGGGCTCGCCCTTCACGTCGGCGGCGACATCGTCGCAGACACTCGGAGTTGTGGCGGCGGCGGACATGGTGATCGCCGTGGTGCGGCTCATCGGGGCGCTGCTGCTGTTCGTGCTGCCGACAGACCCGCTGATGACGTGGGCGGTGATCACGATCGGCTCGCAGCTCGCGGGCGGCTTGTTGACGGCGGTGATGGTGAGCCGCCGCGTGAAGTTCGCGAGGCCGCGGCGCGGCGTCTTCGACCGGTCGGCGGTGAAGGCGCTGGTCGGTTTCGGCGGGTGGCAGGTGCTTGGGAGCGTGTCGTGGCGGCTCCGGATGCAGGGCACGCAGGTGCTGCTGAACAAGCTGTTCGGCACGGAGGGGCCGAAGATCAACGCGTCGTACGGCGTGGGGGCGCAGCTCGCGGGGTTTCAGTCTGCGCTGGCGGTGCCGGTGCAGCAGGCGGTGTACCCCGCGACCATCGCGAGCCACGGGGCGGGGCGCAGCGCTCAGACGCATGACCTTCTGCTCGCGACGGGCAAGTTCACGTTCCTTCTGACGGCGGTGTTCAGTGTGCCGCTGCTGATTGAGTGCCGGTCGCTGCTCGATCTCTGGCTTGGTGCCGAGCGGCTTGCGAACCTGCCGTACGTCGTGCTGCTCACGCAACTGACGGCGGGGTGGCTGCTTCTCGACACCATGACGCGTGGCTACATCCACGCGGTGAACGCGACGGGCCGGTTGGGGACGTTCACGCTGGTGAACCTCGGGCTTGACGCGGGGGCGCTGGTGCTCGGCGGGCTGCTGGTTGTGTTCGGCGATGCTCCGCCGCCGGCCGTGCCCATCGCGACCCTGCTGATGATGGCGCTGCAGGGGGGCTTCCGGGTCGTTTACGGCGGGGGGCGGATCGGGCTGCCGATGTCGCGGTTTGTGCGTGAGGTGCTTCTGCCCGGGCTCGTGGTGACCGGCGCGGCCGGCGCGGTGGGCCTTGCGACGAGCGCGGGAATGGAGGCCGAGGCGGTGGGGTCGGCGCTCCGGGGCTTCGCGCAGGCGCTGGGCCTTGCGTCGCACGCGACGACGGTGACGGACGTCGTCCGCATGGCCGCGGTGGGCGCGGCGAGCGCGGCGGTGATGGGACCGCTGGCGTGGACGCTCGCGCTGACGGCGGACGAGCGGCGGCGCCTCCGCGGAGTGGCGAGCGGGGCGTTGGGTCGCGTGCGGCGATCGAAGGGCTCGGGTGCGGTCGCCGCGGGCAAGAGTGTGGCTCCGGAGCGGGCCGCGGGCGCTGCGTCGGAGGTGGTGTGAGATGTTGATGCCGCGTGTTCTGTACGTTGCGCACAAGAGCGACTATGCGCGGCCCGAGCTGGGCCCGGGGTTTGAGCACTTCAACTTCTTTGACACGCTGCACAAGATGGGGCTGCCGATCATCTACTTCGACATCGGCGGGCTGGAGCGCGAGCTGGGGCGGGAGGGGATGAACCGCCGGCTGGTGGAGGTGGCGCGGGCGGAGAAGCCGGACGTGATGTTTACCGTGCTGTTCCGCGACGAGCTGTCGCCGCGGACGCTGCGCGAGGTGAGCGACCTGGGCGGGCCCGTGACGTTCAACTGGTTCTGCGACGACCACTGGCGGTTCGAGGACTTTTCGAGCAAGTATGCGCCGAGTTTTCATTGGGTGAGCACGACGGCCACGAGCGCGGTGCCGAAATACGAGGCGATGGGCTACACGAACGTGATCAAGACGCAGTGGGCGGCGAACACGTTTTTGTACCGGCCGCCCGCCGGCGTCGAGCCCGGGGACGACACCGGGCCGCGCGTGAGCTTTGTCGGCCGCAGCTACGGCAACCGGCCGATGACGCTGCAGCGGGTGCGCGACGCGGGGCTTGACCTTCAGCACTGGGGGCCGCACTCGCCCAATGGGAAGATCGACCAAGACGGGATGATCCGGCTCTTTGCGACGTCGGCGGTGAGCTTGAATCTCTCTGAGTCGGCGACGCCGCCGACGAACCTGATGTACCGGGTGAAGGTCGCGATTGCGCGGGCGGGCAAGTCGCTTGGGGTGCACGGGGCGTTGAAGCGCGTCGACCGCGTTATCCGCGGCAAGAGCGGGGCGCGGCTGTTCGAGAAGGCGGAGCAGACCTATTCCGACCAGATCAAGGGGCGGAACTTCGAGGTCCCGGCGTGCGGGGGCTTTCTGCTGTCCGGCTTCGCGGATGATCTCGGCCGCTACTACCGCATCGGCGAAGAGATCGTGTGCTTCAGCGGCGTCGATGACCTGGTGGCGAAGGCGCAGCACTACATCGCGCACCCTGAGGAGCGTCGCCGCGTGGCTCGGGCGGGGTACGAGCGAACGCGGCGTGAGCACAGCTATGTGCACCGGTTCGCGGAGATCTTCGAGAAACTCGGCCGACCCGTGGGCAATCCCGCCGAGCTGATGGCCCGGGAAGCCGACGGCGATGTGCTGGAGATCGCGTCGACCGCGGCACCAGCGCCGTAGCCCGAGACGGCTCCGGCCTACCCGGCGCGGGCCGAAACGGCTCGGCGCAACCTGGCTCGGCTGAACCTGGCTCGGCTGAACCTGGCTCGGCTGAACCTGGCTCGGCGGGACCTGGCTCGGCGGGACCGGGCTCTCCGTGACCAGGCTCCGTGGGTCAGCGCTTCGTCATCTCCAGCACGCCGCAGCCCCACTTCAGGCCGAAGGTGCGCTGCGCGTCGGCGCCGCGCGGGTCGGCGTCGGGGTGGATCTCGCCCTCGTCGTCGATGTACGCGAACTGGTCGACGTGCAGGCGGTCGGCGACCATCTCGTTCAGGATGTAGGGCAGGCTGAAGACGCGGTGGGCGTCGAACTCGATGCGTTGCCGCTCGCCGATAGGGACGGCGAAGTAAAGCTTGCCGCCGGGTGTGAGCATGCGGAGCAGGTTGTCGAAGCCCTTGCGGTGGCCGGCGTAGTCGACGGGGTCGCCGTAGCGGCCCAGGCCGAAATGCTCGAGCGCGTGCAGGCACGAGAGGCTCGGCGTGCTGGCGACCAGGTCGTCGGGGAGGCTCATGAGGTCGACGGTGCGGAAGGCCATGTTCCGCGCCGTGCTCCGCGTCGGGCGGATGTCGATGATCTCGATGGGCATAAAGGTGGCGACGTGGGCGCAGAAGCCGCCGACGGCGGATCCGACATCGACGTGCCGCTCGGGGCGGTTCGCGTAGACGCGCTGCGCCGCCCAGAGGTCCATGTGGAAATAGACGCCCCCTGGGTGCCCCCCGGGCTCGAAGCGGTCGGTGAGGCAGGGGTAGAGCTTGCCGAGCGGGAAGTCGCGGGGCGTCGCGGCGGCGATCTGGCGGTTCATCTCGGCACGGTTGCGGAAGAAGACGGGCAGGCCGCGGAAGCTGTTGCCGGTCTTTTTGAGGTCAACGCCGAAGAGGCGGAGAAGGCTGCCGATGCGTCCCATGTGCGTGCGGGCGGCTCCGCGCCCCCTCCGATGTCGGGTGTGTGCGGCGGCCACGGGGCCGCCGAATGTGCGGGCACGATACCGAGTGGACTGACGGTGCGCCGCGGCCGCGGCGTGTTGCGGCGGTTCGAGAAAAATCAGGGACGTCCGGCGGCCTCAAACTGTCGCCGCACGCCCTCGGCGAAGGGGGTTTGGGGTTCGTAGTGCAGCTCGGCGCGGGCGCGGGTGAGGTCGGCGTAGGTGCGTTGCACGTCGCCGGGCTGTTCGGGCTGGCGGTCGATGACGGGCTCGCGGCCCACGACGGCGCCGATCGTGCGCACCATCTCGTCGAGCCGCACGGGGCGGTCGGAGCCCAGGTTCCACGTGCGGAAGCCGAAGGCGGGCACGCGGTCCAGCGCGGCCAGCACGCCGGCGACGATGTCGTCGATGTACGTGAAGTCGCGGCTCATGGAGCCGTCGCCGAAGACCGGGATGCTCTGCCCCGCCGCGACGCGGGCGAGGAACTTGGCGATCGCCAGGTCGGGCCGCTGCCGGGGGCCGAAGACCGTGAAGAACCGCAGGCACGCGACGGGCATGCCCGAGAGGTGGTGCGCGGCGTGCGCGATCAGCTCGGCCGCGCGCTTCGTCGCGGCGTAGGGGCTGATCGGGTGGTCGACCGGGTCGGCCTCGGCGAAGGGCACCTTGGCGTTGTTGCCGTACACGGAGCTGGACGAGGCGAGCAGGAACGCGCCGCGCGGGTGGGTGCGCTGCGCCGCCTCCAACACGACCGACGCGCCCGTCACGTTGGCGTGGGCGTAGCCCGTTGGGTCGGCGATGCTGGGCCGCACGCCGGCGCGGGCGGCGAGGTGGATCGTCGCCGCGGGGCGGTGCTCGGCGTAGACACGGGCGACGGCCTCCGCGTCGGTGATGTCGGCCTCGACGAGGCGGAAGCGGTTCGCCGCGTCGGCCGCGGCGACGGCGCGGAGATTGGCGTGCTTCAACTCGCGGGCGTAGAACGCGTCAAAGTTGTCAAGCCCGACGACGGCGACGCCTCGGCGCAGCAGGGCCGCCGCGACGTGCGAGCCGATGAAGCCCGCGGCCCCGGTGATGAGAACCGGTCCCGGTGGCGCCTCGCGCGGTCGTTCGCCCGTCATCTCGCGGAGGCTCCGGGGGCGGCGTGCGCGGCGGGGCCGCGGGCCGGTGTGGCGGCCGCGGCGGTGCGCAGCAGCGGGGCGGCGTGGTCTGGGACGGAGCCGTCCTCGCCGGTTTCGATGATGAGCTCGGGCCGCTCGGGGTGCACCATCTTGGCGACGCCGGCGTACCACAGGCTGGGCATCTCCCCGAGCAGGCCCGCCCAGAGGCTGAAGCTGCTGGTGCCGGTGCCGATGAGGATGGCCCCGTCGGCGAGCAGCAGGATGTCGATGATCGAGGGGCTCTTCGGCGCGCGCACGACGGCGGGCTCTTGCAGGATGCCGGCGAGCTGCGCGTCGCTGGCGTCGGAGAAGACGACGGCGGGCAGGTCGGTGCCGGCCATGCGGCGGACGTGGCGGAGGACCTCGAGGTACCAGTCGTCTTGCATCACCCAGATGGAGTCGTTGTAGACGTCCTTCTTCTCGCCCTTGGGCATCACCTTTTTGTCGCCGCGGCGGACGTGCATCGCGATGTACCGCGGCGGCAGGGCGGCCCGGGCGCGGGCCAGCCGGCGGGCCATGCCGGGGGCGAGGATCTCCCGCAGGCGGCGGGCGATGATGTCGCGGCCGGCGGGGGCGTCGCCGTCAAAGAAGGGATCACCCCATTCGGGGAACTTAAAGACCACCACATGCGGGGATGTTGGGTTCGCCGCGGCCGCCTCGACGGCCTTCGCGGCCTCGGTGTGCGGGTACCGGGTCGCGGAGCGGAGGAGCGCGGCCCGACGGCCGCCGCGGAGGTAGCCGGCCTGGGTGTTGGAGAAGTAGCCGAGGTAGAGGCGGAGGTCTCGCTCCCCTCGAAGTAGGGGGCCAATCTTGGGCTGGATCCACTGCGGGGCGAGGATGGGAACCCCAAAGCGGTGGGAAAAAACCTCGGCCCGTGCCCAGGGGATGAGCACGTTCCCGAGCCCGAACCGGGGCAGGTCGGGGTACGCAAAGAGGTTGGTCGGGCCGGGAGCGTTCGGCGGCATGGGCGGCCATGCTACGTTCGGTGGACGGGTCGGGTGCGGGGGCGGCGGGCGGAGTTCTCGGGGGGCTTGAGGGGGGTGGGTCGGTGGGCCGATAGTGCGGACGCGGGGGCGGTGTGCGTTCGGCGTGGTGGACTGGGTTGGTCTTCAGGCACGGGGCGGCGTCATGGTCTTGCTGCTGAAGCTGGTGTTCTGGGTGCTGTGCCTGGTGAGCGCCGGGTACGTGCTTCGCCAGTATCTGCGCGGCAAGCGCGAGCTGATGAGCACGTGCAGCATGTTCCTGGCGGGGCTGATCTTTTTTCAGTTGATCAATGCGCCGCCGGTGCTGAGCGGCGCAAGCGACACGGGGTATGAGATCGCGAACCCGGTGCCGGCGGTGCAGATTTACGCGATGTGGTCGACGATCTTCGTGGCCGTGTTTTTGATCGCCTACGAGGCGGGCGGACCGGGCGTGAAGCTGGCCCAGCGGGTTCGTGTGCCGGAGAGAGAAACGGCCGACTGGGCGCTCTGGCTGCTGATCCCGGCGTGCGTGGCGCTCGCGTTCTTCTTCAAGCTCTCGCTGCGCATCCCGTGGGTGGGCGTGCTCGCGACGATGGCGGGTCAGTCGCTCGCCGGGGCGGCCGCGGGGCTCGCGGCGTGGCTGCTGGTGCGGCAGCTCTGGAATCCGCTCGCGTGGGTGCTCGCGATCCCGACGTTCGTCGCTTCGGCGTGGGTGTCGGTGTACCAGGAGTTCAGCCGTCGGCCCTTGGTGAGCGTGATGATCGCGATCATCTGGGGGGCGTACTACTCCCGCTACCGCTACATGCGGCCGACGAATCTCTTCCCGCGCGTCGCGGTGCTCGGGAGCATCGGGCTCATCGCGGTGTCGCTCTTCACGAGCGGCGGCCGGGGCTTCTCGGACATCTCGAAGCTCGCGAGCCCGACGGCGATCAAGGAATCGGTGGAGCAAACGACGGAGACGTACATCACGGCGCGGTGCGCGATCTGGCTCGTTGACGCGAACTTTGTTCAGGGCAGGGACCTGTACGTCTGGCCGGCGCAGACGCTGCACTACATCCTGACGTTCCCGATCCCGCGCCTGTTCTGGAACGACGTGCTCGGCATCGACAAGCCCTACACGATCGCGAACTACATGGCGACGTGGTCGCAGCGTGACGGCGTGCGCCGCGGCGTCACGGGCGGGGTGACCAACCCTGTCGGCATCATCGGGAACCCCGCGGGGGAGGCGATCTTCCACAACCTGTTCGGCGCGACCATCACGGTGGCGCTGTACGCCGTCGTGTTCGCGTGGATCATCCGGTTCTTCGACGCGGTGCTCGACCGGGGTGCCCACCAATCGCTGATCGCGATCCCCATCGGGTCGACGATGGGGCAGGCCTTCGGCATTCCCCGCGGCGAGACGGCGACCTTCACGTTCACGTTCATCTTCGGCACGATCGTTGTGGCCTTCGTGTTCTCGCAGGCGCTGAAGATCATCCAGCGGCTGGCCGGCGGGTCGACGAGCGTGCCGGCTGGACCGGCGACGTACGAGGAGTACCAGGAGTCGTACGCCGGGTACGGCGATGAGACCGGGCAGCCCGAACGGGTCGGTGCGTTTGACGGCGACTTGACGTCGTCGCGATCCATGATGCTGCCGGGGCACGAAGGGGAGGCGCAGGCGTGAGCGGCGCGACGGCCGATGCACCGATGTTCACGGTCGGCGTGCCGGTGTACAACCGGGCCGAGCTCGTGGGCGCGACGCTGGAATCGATCCTCTCGCAGACCTTCAGGGACTTTGAGATCGTTGCGGTGAACGACGGGTCGAAAGACGCGTCGCTCGACGTGCTGCGGTCATACGAGCCGCGCGGCGTGCGCGTGGTGGATCAGCCGAACGCGGGCCTGGCGGGGGCGAGGAACACGGCCGCGGCGCACGCGCGCGGTCGGTACATCATCTTTCTGGACAGCGACGACGTGTTCTTCCCGTGGTCGCTCGAGACGTGCGCCAGGGCGGTGCGAGATCACACCGTGGGGGGCGTTGAGCCGGCGATGGTCAGCGGGTCGTGGCCGCCGTTCGACAAGGATGCGGACCTCGCGCGGGTGACGCAGCAGCCCTACGCCGCGCGCGCGTTCAAGGATTACCTGAGCACGCGGGCGCGGCGTACCAAGGTGGCGCCATCCGCGACCGCGGTGCGCGTCGATGTGTACCGGCGGACGGGTGCGAGCGACCCGGTGCGGGTGATGTTCGAGGACGTGGACATCTGGTTCAAGGTGGGGGCCGAGGCGGGGTACGTTCACATCGACGCGCCGGCGGTCGCGGGGTACCGCGTAGGCCATGCGCAAATGATGGGGAACATGCAGAAGCAGCTTGACGGGTTCGACTGGATCGCCGGCAAGGTGGCCCGGGGCGAGTACGCGAGCGGGGGCGCACGGCGGCGGGAGATGCAGGACGCGCTGGCCCTGCATGCCAAGGGGTGTGCGCTGCGGTGTCTGCACCAGCGGGACAAGAAGCGGGCCATGGCGTTCTACAGAAGGTCCGTGCTGTGGAACGCGCGGTGCGGGGACTGGAAGTTTGTGCTGGCGTTGCCGTTGCTTGCGTTGCTTGGTCGGGGCGTGGCGTCGAGGGATATGAAGGGCTTGGCGACGCAGACGGTTGCGGCGGAGTGAAGGCGGGGGGGCATTGAGGCATCGAGGCATCTGGGCACTTGGGCGTCTGGGCATCGAGGTGTGAAGCGGTGACGCGATGAGCGAGATGGGCACGCCACTGTTCAGCGTCATCGTTCCGGCGTACAACCGGGCCGACCTGGTGCCGGCGACGCTGCGCAGCGTGCTGTCGCAGGATTTCTGCGCGCGCGGCGAGGTGGAAGTGATCGCGGTCGACGACGGCTCGACGGACGGCACGCTCGCGGTGCTGCGGTCCTTTGAGCCCGCGGTTCGGGTGTTCACGCAGGCGAACCAGGGGCTCTCGGCGACGCGCAACCGCGCGGCCTCGGAGGCGCGGGGGCGGTACATCGTGCCGCTGGATTCGGATGATCTGCACCTGCCGTGGACGCTGGAGACGCTTGCGCAGGCCGTGCGCGAGGGGGGCGAGCCCAGCGTGGTGAGCATCGGGTGGCGGCGGTTTCGGGAGGACGCGGAGCCTGCAACGTGGGACCGCGCGGCGTTTGCGCTGGAGCGGCACGCGGACCTGGCGGCGACGGGGCTGCGCGGCGTGCAGATCGGGCCCTCGGCGGTCGCGATCCGCGCGGACGCGTGGCGGGCGGTGGGGGGGTGCGATGTTGTGCGGTGCAACCTGGAAGACGTCGATCTGTGGTTCAAGCTGGCGGAGGCGCCGGGGTACGTGCACGTGCGTGCGCCCATCGGCGTGGCGTACCGCGTCGGGCACGCGCAGATGATGGGCAACTCCGCGAAAACGGTGGAGGGGTTTCGCTGGATCGCCGGAAAGATGCAGTCGGGGGGGTACAACCACCTCTACGGCGGGACGGCGCGGGCGGCCCGGGCGCGGCGGCGCGGGTTCACCTGGCGTTCTCGGGCGGCGAGCGTGCAGATGGTGCGGGCGGGGCACGCCGCCCATGCGATGGCGTTGTGGGGGCTTTGCCCCGGATGGAACGTCGCGGAGGGGCGGATCGATTATCTTGCGGCGCTGCCGGGGATGGCTCTGGCGCACGCGGTGCTGGGGCGGAAGAGCGGCGGCGGGTGGGGTGACGGGGGCAAGCCTGCGTAAGGAATGAAACAGGCATGAGTGCGGCGACCGACAAGCTCATCAACACGTTGCTGCGCATGCCCTACGGCGTGGGCATGCGGCTGCGCGTGGCGCGGCTGAAGGCGATGGGCGTGCAGATGGACGGGCGGGCGTGGCTGCGGAAGATCGACCTGCAGCGGAACCCGTGGGACATCCGGCTGGGCGCGAACTGCATGCTGGACCTGGGCGTGGTGCTGCTGAGTTCGGGGGCGCGGCTGCCGAAGGGGCAGCACCGGATCGTGATCGGCTCTCGCGTGTACATCAATCGCTACAGCATGATTGATGCGTCGGAGAGGATCGAGATCGGCGAGCGGACGATGATCGGCCCGCACTGTTACATCACGGACCACGACCATGGGATTGCGAAGGGCGTGCCGATCCCGCAGCAGCCGTTGATCGGGGCGCCGACGACGATCGGGCCGGACGCGTGGCTGGGCTCGGGGGTGACGGTGCTGAAGGGTGTGACGATTGGCGAGGGGGCGATTGTGGCGGCGGGGGCGGTGGTGACGAAGAGCGTGGAGCCGTGGGCGATCGTGGCGGGGGTGCCGGCGAAGGTGGTGAGGATGCGGGAATAGGGATCGAGGCATCGAGGCATCGAGGCATCGAGTGGCAGAGTGGTTTGGATTGTTGACGTGGGGTGGTATGGGGCAGTACCTGGCATCGTTGGCGATTACGACGCACAACCGGCGGGATGAACTGCCGCGGGCGGTGGATTCGGCGCTTGCGCAGTCGCTGGGCGAGCGGCTTGAGATCGTGATCGTGGACGATGGGTCGAAGGACGGGACGAGCGAGATGCTCGCCGAGCGGTACGGGCACTTGCCCAACGTGCGGCTGGATCGGCAGTTCCCGGGGATCGGACTGATCGCGGAGCGGAACCGGTTCCCCGAGTTGTGCAGCGGGCCGGTGATCTTCAGCATGGACGACGACGCGGTCTTTGAGAGCCCGCGGTCGATCGAGCAGACGCTGGCGGAGTTTGACGCGGACCCGCGGGTGGGCGCGATCGCGATGCCGTACATCGACGTGCTGATCAAGCCGGGGGTCGTTCGGCAGCGGTGCCCGGAGCCGGGCGTGGCGTGGGCGGCGGAGCAGTACCGCGGCACCGCGCACGCGCTGCGCAAGGACGTGTTCGTGAAGGTGGGCCGGTACCGCGGGCAGTTGTGGCGGCAGGGGGAAGAGCAGGACCTGTGCATCCGCATGCTGGACGCGGGGTATGTCGTGCTGCTCGGCTCGGCCGACCCGCTGCACCATCTTGAAAGCCCCAAGCGCAGCAAGGCGGCGATTGATCGGTTCACGGCGCGGAACAACCTGTGGTTTGCGTGGCACAACACGCCGGCGTCGAAGTTGGCGGTGCACCTGGCCGGGGCGACGGCGAACATGGTGATCGACGGCGTGAAGCACCCGTCGAGGCTTGTGCCGCGGGTGCAGGGCGTGTGGCAGGCGTACGCGGGGATGCTGGGGAAGGAACGCGGCGAGCGGCGGCCGGTGTCAGGGGCGGCGTACCGGTTGAGCCGGCGGCTGCGCAAGGGTGGGCCCGTGCGGCTTGCGACGCTGGATGCGGAGTTGGCGGCGCTGCGCGAGGCGTGGGAGCGGCTGCGGCCGTCAGCGTGACGGCGCGGCGAGGTCGATCAGCAGGCCTTGGTGCAGGGAGCGGCCGGCGCTGAAGGGGCGGGAGGCGGCGAAGCGCCAGGGTTCGCCCGCGAAGGCGAGGTCGATCGAGAGGCTTGGGACGGGGCGGGGCCAGGTGCGGGCCGGGCCGCGGCCGGCGGCGGCGTGGGATTCGGCGCGGTCGCCCACGAGCAGGCTCAGCGAGCGCGAGCCGCGGGTGGTGTTGAAGTCGCCCAGGATGATGTCGGCGGCGGGGAGGTCTTTGGCGGCGTCGGCGGCGGCCTGCATGATGACGCGGCGGTGGATGAAGGGGTTGCTCGGCAGGTCGACGATCCAGACGACGGTGGTGCCGCCCAGGGCGGCGGTGGTGTCGATCTCGACGAAGGCGACGCCGTTCTGCGCGATGCTGTTGTGCGTGGAGACGTGGTCGCCCGGCAGGCGGGGGAGGCCGACGCCGCCGGTGCGGAGGATCGGGCTGCGGCTGATGATCGTGGCGCCGCGCGCGGTGGCGAGGTGCGTGGGCGTGGGAAAAGCCGCGGCGAGGGGGTGCGCGGGGTCTGGGGCGGCGTTGCCGTCGCGGTGTGCGCTCGCGTGTTGGCGGGCGAGTTGGGCGGCGTGGGCGCTGAGGGTGTCGGCGAGTTCGCGGCGGCCCCGGCTTGCGTTGGGGTTGGCGATGATGGTGAGGTCGGCGTTCAGGCCCAGCACGGTGGCCGCGGCGCGCTGGCCGTTGGTCCAGGCGAGGTTCAGGTAGGCGATGCGGAAGGTTGGCTCGGCGGGGGCGGGCGGCGGGAGCACGAAGCGGTGCAGGCGCCACTCGGCGAGCGCGGTCCAGCCGAAGATGGCGACGGCGAGGATGGGCAAGAACGGGCGCAGGCGGGCGCCCGCGGTGCGCAGGCCGAGCTTCTCGCAGAGGGCGGAGACGGCGAAGCCGAGCGCGCACGCGAGGGCGACGAGCTCGGAGGGGAGCCACCAGAGGGCTTGCAGTGCGGCGTGGTCGTCGTTGATGAACCGGCCGACGAGCCAGCCAGCGGCGGAGAGAAAGGCCGCGGCGGCGGCGAGGCGTCCGGCCCAGCGGAGCGCGCGGGTGCGCAGGGGTCGTTTGGAGCGACGGCGCAGGCCGCTGGGCTCGGTCGGCGGCGCGGGCGGGGCGGCGCCGGGAGGGGGGGGTGCGGCGGGCGGCTTGGGCGCGTCGGTCCGAGTCGCGGGGGTGTCGTGCGTGTCAGGCGCCGCCACGGAGGTGTTCATCCAGGAACTTCAGATAGGCGGTGAGGGCGGTGATGCGGTTGGCCTTCTTCGAGAAGCCGTGGCCCTCGTCGGGGAAGAGGACGTATTCGCAGGGGACGCCGTTGTCCTTCACGGCCTTGACGATCTCGTCGCTCTCGACCTGCAGGACGCGGGGGTCGTTCGCGCCCTGCACGACGAGCATGGGCTTCACGATGTTCTTCGCGTGGAAGAGGGGGGAGATGGCGCGGAGGCGTTCGCCCTCGACGGCGGGGTCGCCCAGTTCGCTGTAGAGGCTGTCGCGCGCGGCGGCCCACCACGGCGGGATGCTCTCGAGCGTGCGGACCCAGTTGGTGACGCCGAAGATGTTGACGCCGCAGTTGAAGGCCTGGGGCTCAAAGGCGAGGGCGGCGCAGACCATGTAGCCGCCGTAGGAGCCGCCCATGATGGCGACCTTGGACCCGTCGACCCAGTCGAGGGACTCGAGGTACTTGCGGCCGAAGACGCAGTCTTTCAGGTCGACGTCGCCGTGCTTCTTGTCGTCGAGGTGGAAAAAGGTGGTGCCGTAGCCGGAGGAGCCGCGGTTGTTGACCATGAGGACGGCGTAGCCGTGGTTGGCGAGGGCCTGGACGTCGGGGCTGTAGCCGCCGCGGCTCTGGCCGCCGGGGCCGCCGTGGACCCAGACGACGGCGGGGACCTTGCTGGTGGGCGAGGCGTCGCGGGGCTTCACGAGGACGGCGGGGATGTCGAGGCCGTCGAAGCTCTTGTAGCGGACCATCTCGGCGTCGACGAGGTGGTCGGCGTTGATCTGCTTGCTGAGGGTGGAGGTGAGCTGGACGGCGGCCGGGGCGCCGAGGCGGTGGGCGAAGATGTTGGTGGGGCTGCGGTCGCCGTTGACGGTGAAGACGGCGGCGGTGCCGTCGCGGCTGAACTCCACACCGACGAGGTCGCCCGCGGGGAGCGGGGGCAGCGGGAGCGGGGAGCCGGTGGCGCGGTCGGTGATCTCCAGCCGCGTGCGCGCATCGGCGTTGACGGAGATGATCTGGTAGCGGCCGTCGTAGGAGAAGCCGACGCCGGCGATGTCCCAGTCGCGTTCGGCGAAGAGGGACTTTTCGCCGGTGGCGAGGTCGAGGCGCCAGAGGCGCTGGAAGTCGGAGCCCTCGTCGCTGGTGAAGAGGACGGCGTCGCCCTCGGGCGTGAAGGTGGCGGTGCCGTGCGAGACGTCGGCGTCGTTGGGCGTGAGGAGGCGGGGCTCGGCGGTGGTCGTGAGGTCGATGAGGAAGAGGTCGTTGTCCTTGTTGGTGTTGACCTTTACCGCGATGAGTCGGGTGCCGTCGCGGCTGATGTCGCCCAGGGTGTAGCCCTGCTCGTTCTTGTAGAGCATCTCGCGGGGGTAGGGCTCGTCGGTGGTGCCGGCGTGGGCGGCGGCGGCGTCGGTGGCGTAGCGGTAGAGGTCGAGGAAACGGGGGTCGCGCTCGTTGGTCTGGATGAAGAGCGCGGGGTCGTCGCGGTCAAAGCCGGCGAACTGCCCGCGGACCTTGTCGCCCGGCGTGAGATCGTGGACGGTGCCGTCGGCCTCGCGGACGTAGACGTGGAAGAGCTCGTTGCCGCCGCCGTCGGAGGAGTAGATGAGGCGCTCGTCGGCGGGGAAGTAGACGCCGCCGCGGATGGCGTTGGTGGTGGAGTTGGTGAGGGGCGTGGGCTCGCCGCCGGCGGCGGGGACGCTCACGAGGTTGAAGACGCCGGTGGCGTCGGTGGCGAAGAGGATGCGTGAGCCGTCGGGCGAGAAGGTGGCGCCGCCGACGCTGAGCGTGTCGTAAAACTGCTCGGGCGTGTAGCGGGGCGTCTGGGCGGTGGCGGCGGCCCCGATCGCGGCGATCGCGGCGCTGGCGGCGGCGGCGGCGACGGCGAACAGATCCGGGCCCGGGCCCGGGCGCGGGCCCGAGAACGTGCGGCTGGCGGCGTGGCGGCTGTGCGGCATGGGGGGGTTTCCTCGGCGTGCGCGGCGGCGGGCGATGCCGCCCGGGCGCTCGGCGGGGGAGCATACGGCGGTGGTGGCCGATAGCATCGCCGTCGACCGGCTCGGTCGGCACGCGAGGGATGATTCGGGCTTCATTCGGCGGCCCGCGCGGCGGACGCACGGGCGAATCTTCGGAGGACGGCGGCGATGGCGGGCAACCCCTGGACGTGGTCGGGCAAGCGGGTCGTGGTCACGGGCGGCGCGGGCTTTTTGGGCCGGCACGTCATCGAGGGGCTGGAACGCCGCGGCGTGACGCGCGACCGGATCTTCATCCCCCGCCGCGCCGACTTTGATCTGACCGAGAAGGACGACTGCGTCCGCCTCTATCGCCACGCCTTCGGCGGCGACCCGGTGGACGTGGTCCTTCACCTGGCGGCCGAAGTCGGCGGCATCGGCGCGAACATGAAGAACCCGGGCCGCTACTTCTACGCCAACATGGCGATGGCCCTGCACCTGATTGAGCAGGCCCGGGTGACGGGCTTCGCCGAGCGCGGGGCGAAGTTTGTGCAGGTCGGCACGATCTGCGCCTACCCGAAGTTCACGCCCGTCCCCTTCAAGGAAGAGGACCTCTGGAACGGCTACCCGGAAGAGACCAACGCCCCCTACGGCGTGGCGAAGAAGGCCGCGTGGCAGATGCTCGACGCGTACAAGCTGCAGTACGGCATGCGGAGCGCGTACGTGCTGCCGGTGAACCTCTACGGCCCGTGGGACAACTTCAACCTGAACAGCAGCCACGTCATCCCCGCGCTCATCCGCAAGTGCGTGGAGGCGATGGACGCGAAGCGGGACTTCATCGAGGTGTGGGGCACGGGCAGCGCGAGCCGCGAGTTTTTGTACGTGGACGACGCGGCCGAGGGCATCCTCACCGCGGCCGAGCGGCTCGATGACCCCGAGCCGCTGAACCTGGGCACGAACTTCGAGATCACGATCAAGAACCTGGTGGAGCTGATCGCGACGCTCACGGGCTTCGCCGACGAGAAGACGATCGCGAGCAAGATCCGCTGGGACTCGACCAAGCCCGACGGCCAGCCGCGGCGTTGCCTCGACGTGCAGCGGGCGAAGGCCAAGATGGGCTGGCAGGCCAAGGTCGGCTTTGAAGAGGGCCTGCGCCGGACGATCGCGTGGTTCCGCGAGCACCGCGGGGACATCGACGCGCGGATGTAGTTTCGGCGGCGGCGGCGGCGGCGGCGGCGGCGGCGGCGGCGGCCGCGGCCTGGCACAAACACCGCCGCCCGATCTGGCGATCGGGCGGCGGCGGGAGAGTCACCAAAGGGATCGTGTGTGCGTGGTCGCTCGCCTTTGGGCGGGCGGGGCGTTGTGGCCCGGTGTGTGATCAGTCGCAGCGGCCGTAGCCACCGCCGCGGTAGTAGTTGTTGTTCACGACGACGGGCTGGCGGAAGGAGCCGAAGCCGGGGTGGCGGAAGCCGTGGCCGCCGTAGTAGCCGCCGTGGTACCCGCCGTAGCCGAACCCGCCGCCGGAGCCGATGCGGAGGGAGAAGTCGTTCGTGCGGACGCTGATGCCGCGGTTGTAGCCGTACCCGCCGCCGTAGTAGACGGGCTGCGGAACGACGACCGGCTGGTGCACCACGACGGGCGCGGTGTACACGGGCTGGGCGTAGACGGGCTGGGCGTAGACCACGCCCCCGTACGCCGGGGCATACGCCGGGGCGTATGCGTGGCCGCCGCGGACGACGACAACGTTCTGGGCGCTGGCCTCGGGTGTCGCCATCCCGAGGACGAGCGAGGCGGAACCAACCAGGGCGCTAAGGAGAGTGGTGTGTTTCATGGCACCCTTTCATGCGTTCGGACCGTGCGGACGGTCAAGGTTGTGCAAACTGTTCCATCTGGAGAACGTGGGTCACGGGTCCGATGTTCGCGGTCGAGCCCGTGGAGGCCACGGAGCACCCGATCGCGATACGAACAACAGGCCAAGAGGACGCATTCCGCCGGTCCAAGCACCGAATGAACAACGAATCAGGCGGCTGCGAACACCATCCGTATCATGCCGCGCCGCGTCGGCCCGCGGCCGCACCCCGTGCCGCGGAACGTCCGCGGCGTGCCCCGGGATCGCCATGCCCGTCAGCATCTTCATCCAAACCCTGAACGAGCAGGACAACCTGCCGGGCCTGCTCGACAGCGTCGCCTACGCCGACGACATCGTCGTGCTGGACTCGCGCAGCACCGACCGCACGCGCGAGATCGCCGAGGCCCGCGGCTGCCGGTGGTTCGAGCGCGACTACGACGGCCGCGGGCCGCACCAGAACTGGGCGATGGAGCACATCGCCTTCAAGCACCGCTGGGTGTTTTACCTCGATGCCGACGAGCGCATGACGCCCGAGCTCCGCGCCGAGATCGAGTCGATCGCCGACGCCTGGGACCGCGGCGAGAAGTCGCGCGACGCGGGCGACCCCGTCGCCTACTACTGCGGCCGAAAGAACTTCTTCCGCGGCCGGTGGCTGAAGCACGCCATGCCGCCCGGCAACATCATGCGGTTCTTCCAGCCGCCGCACATCCGGTTCGAGCGCCTGGCGAACCCGGTGCCGATCATCGACGGCGGCGTGGGCTATCT
The DNA here is from genome assembly GCA_964496975.1 of uncultured Phycisphaeraceae bacterium. Classification (GTDB taxonomy): domain Bacteria; phylum Planctomycetota; class Phycisphaerae; order Phycisphaerales; family UBA1924; genus CAZCBN01. The sequence goes on along the minus strand of CAZCBN010000036.1, from coordinate 9,185 downwards.
GCGCGAGCACTTCCTGCACTACAACTTCAGCAAGGGCCTGCGCGAGTGGTTCGACCGCCACAACCGCTACAGCACCTACGAGGCCCAGGAGACGATCAAGGCCCTCGCCGACCGCCCCGTGCGCCTCGCCAATCTCTTCGCGAAGGACCGCAACACCCGCAGGCTTGAACTGAAAAACCTCAGTTTCCGCATGCCCGCGCGGCCGCTGCTGAAGTTCCTGTACATGGCCCTCGCCCAGCGCGGCGTGCTCGACGGCCCCGCCGGCCTGACGTACTGCATGCTGCAGGCGATCTACGAGTACCAGATCGTGCTGAAGGTCCACGAACTCCGCCGCGTCGCGAAGGGACTGGCGCCGAGTTGATGCCGTTCGGCTCGTCCCCGGTGGCACAGGCTTGCAGACGGTGGCTGTCTTAGGTGGCACAGGCTTGCAGCCTGTGCCGATTCATCCAAGGGCTCCCATTGCCCTGGCGGAAGCCAACCAACATTCGCACGCCGCTCGGCTCAGGCTGCAAGCCTGAGCCACCAAAGACCCGATCAAAGGCTGCAAGCCTGAGCCACCAAGAGCCCAAGCCCAAGCCACCAAAGGCCTCTCCCCGGTGGGACAGGCGTCCCGCCTGTCTCTTTCTATCTCCCTCCCCCCAGCCCAAATCCCCTTCCGTCTACACTCATCGCCCGAGGACAAACCCCCGCCCCCCGGCCCCCCGGACCCTTCCCGTGCGCATCGTTCACTTCCTCCAACGCACCCTGCTTGAGCAAGGCGGCGTCGTGCGCTTTGTGCTGGACATCGCCGGCGCGACCGCCGCGCGGGGCCACGATGTCGCGCTCTTCACGCACGACACCAAGGACATCCCGCAGCCCTGGCGCCGCGGCGACGCCGGCACCCCCCGCGTCATAGACCTGGGCCCGATCGCCAGCCGCACGCTCCGCCTCACGCCGCGCCAGGCCGCGATGTTCCAGGCCGAGATTGCCCGCGCCGACTGTCTGCACATCCACGCCTGCTGGAACGCGGCGAACATGCAACTGGCCGCGCTGGCGAACCGCCTGAACAAGCCCTACGTGCAGTCCATCCACGGCATGCTCGACGACTGGTCGATGGCCCAGAGCACGCTGAAGAAGAAGGTCTTCCTTGCGCTGGGCGGCTCCAAGATGCTCCGCGGCGCCGCGTTCATCCACTGCACCGCCGAGAATGAACTGGCCCAGGCCCGGCGCTGGTTCGCCCCCGCCGAGGGCGCCGTCGCCGCCCCGGTGTTCGACGTCGAGCCCTACCGCACCCTCCCCGGCCCCGGCCCCGCGATGGAGAAGTTCGCCGGCAAAATCGACGCAAACCGCCCCACCGTGCTCTTCCTGAGCCGCGTGCACTACAAAAAGGGCCCGGACGTCTTCGTGCGCACGATCGCCGAGCTCAAGCGTCGCGGCGTCGACTGCCAGGGCCTGCTCGCGGGCGCGGGCGATGAGCCTTACCTCCGCACCATCGCCGCCCTCATCGAGGAGCAGGGCGTGCAAGACCGCGTCCGCCTGCTCGGCATGGCGAGCGGCGAGGCCAAGGTCAGCCTGCAACAACTCGCCGACGTCTTCGCCCTGCCGACAAGCCAGGAGAACTTCGGCTTCGTCTTCCCCGAGTCCCTCGCCGCCGAAACGCCCGTCGTCACCACCACCGGCGTCGACACGCACCCCGAACTCACCGCGAGCGGCGGGGCTGTCATCGTCGCCGAGCGCACGCCGCAGGCCTTCGCCGACGCCATCGCCCCGCTGCTCGCCGACCGCGCGCGGCGGGAGCACATGGGCCGCGCCGGCCGCGACTGGGTCTTCCGCGAGTTGAACCCCGAGCGCGTGATCGAGCGCTACGAAGCGTTGTATCGCAACGCCGCCGCGAAGAAGGCCGGGCGGAGCACCCCCGCATGAACGCGCCCGCTTTACCCACGCCAGACCTCGCCGCCAACGCCTCCGCCGCCGCCGCGGGCGAGATCGTGCAGCCTGCCGACGCGACGGCCGACCGCGTCTCACTCGGCCCCAAGACGCGGCCCCGCGTCGCCATCATCGCCAACGCGCCCGCGCCGTACCGCATCGCGCAGCACCTGCGCATCGTGCGCGAGCTGCCTCAGATTGAAATCGCAACGATCTTCACGCACGAGCTCAACAACTCCGCCTGGTCCAACCCCCTGCCCCGCGCCATCAACCCCGTCGTCTTCGGCGTGGGCGAGCAGCTCGTGCAGCGGAACAAGGGCAAAAACGTCCTCCGCCAGTGGCCCCGCGGCGGCGAGATCATCCGCTGGATGAAGCGCCACGATGTCGACATGGTCATCCTCAGCGGCTACAGCGCCGTCAGCTCGGCGCGCATCATCCACTGGTGTCGCGCGAAGCGTCTGCCCCTCTTCATGTTCAACGATTCAAACGTCTTCGGCGATCGTGCCCGCGGCCCGGCGAGGGTCTTCAAGAAGCTCTACGTGTCGTGGGTCGTCAAGCAACTCACGGGCCTCGCCCCGTGCAGCCGCCGCGGCATCGAGTTCTTCCAGCGCTACGGCTTCCCCGCTTCGGGCCGCCCGAGTTTCTTTATGCCGCACGAGCCCGACTACGTCGCCGTCGCCACCGTCACCGAGGGGCACGTCGCCGCCATCCGGCAGAAGTACGGCCTCCGACCCGACCTGAAGTACATCAACTACTGCGCCCGCATGACCCGCGTAAAGCGCCCCGACCTGCTGGTGAAAGCCTTCGAGCACATCGCGGACCAGCGGCCCGACTGGGGCGTCGTCTTCGTCGGCGGGGGCGACCTGCTCGACGCGACCAAGGCCCTCGTGCCCGATCGCCTGAAGGACCGCGTCGTCTTCACCGGCTTCGTCGACGGCTCGGCCAATGTCGTCGCGCTCTACAAGGCCTGCGAGATCCACGTCCTGCCGAGCGACTTTGAGCCCTGGGCCGCCGTCGTTCCCGAGGCCTGTGCCGCCGGCCTCGCCGTCATCACAAGCGAAGTGGTCGGCGCCGCCGCCGAATGCATCAGCGATGGTGTCAACGGCTACACCTTCAAGAAGGGCGACGCCGACGACCTCGCCGAGAAACTGCTCAAGGTCACCGCCCCGGGCGAAACGCCCCGATTCCGCGACGGCACCCGCGCCGTGCTCCACGAGTGGCGGCAGCGCTGCGACCCCGTCGACGCCGTTCGCCGCATGGCGGAGTTCGCCGGCCTTCTCCCGCCAGCCAGCGGCACCAGGCCCGTCGGTGACGTCGCGATTGACTGGAAGATTGATGTTCAGGCCGGCGTGAACGCGTTCGCGCGGTTGCCGCAGTCCGGACCCACCGAGTAGCGAGAGACTCATGCGCCTCCCAGACTTCCTCATCATCGGCTCGATGAAGTGCGGCACGACCACGCTGTACTTTGACCTTGCCACCAGCCCGGACGTCTTCTTCCCGCAGGACAAGGAGCCCGAGACTCTCGCGTCCGATGACGTGCTCTCAGAGCAGGGCCGCCGCGACTACGCAAAGCTCTTCGAGGCGGCCGGCGCAACCCCGCACTGCGGCGAGGCCTCGACGGGCTACACCAAGCTGCCCCGTATCACACGGGTGCCGGAGCGTGCCCGCGCCGTGCTCGGCCCCGACGTCAAGCTCATCTACATCGTCCGCGAGCCCGTCGCACGCATCATCAGCCACCACAATCATGAGACAGCAAGCGGCGAGCTCTCCATGCCGCTGGACCGCGCCGTCCGCGAGTACGCCCCCCTCATCGACTACACCCGCTACGCGATGCAGGCTCAGGCGTGGGTCGAGGTCTTTGGGCGCGACCACCTCCGCGTTGTCAACTTCGCCGACTACATGCGCGATCGCGTGGCCGGCGCCCGCTCGCTCTGCGAGTATCTCGGCGCCCGTTTCGTCGAGTCCGCGGTCGATCCGCAGGCCGTGTTCAACCAGAGCGAGGGCAAGCCCGTGCAGGCCGGGCCGTTCGCGGCCCTTTCGCAGACCTTCCTCTACAAGAGGGTCGTCAGGCCGCTCGTCTCCCCGCGCGTGCGGCAGGTGTTCCGCAAGGCTCTCCTCCCCAAAGCTCCGCCCAAGGCCGCCCCGCCCACGCCCGACACCGTGGACTTCATCTACGACAAACTCGCCGATGACCACGCGCGCCTCGCGGCGCTCATGGGCCTTCCCGGCCCCGTCTGGGACCGGGCCAAGGCCCGCGCGAAGCACGTCGAGACCTACGAACGCTGGAAGGCCGAGCACGCCGGCTGAGCATGTCGGCAACGTGCCGCGGCCGAACACCGCGACTCAACACCGCAGCCGAACACCGCGGCCCAACACCCGCACCCCGCCGCGCCGCGCGTCCCATCTCACCCCGGCAGCAGCACCGCCTTGCTCGGCGGCGGAACCTCCAGGTCGACCAGCACCGGCCGGTGGTCGCTCCCCGTCGCCGGCAGCGCCTCCCACCGCAGCAGCCGCACGCCCGGCCCCAGCAGCGCATCGTCAATCGCCACCTGCATCGGGAAGGGCACGCCCGCCCGCACCCGGCCGAGCCCGTCCAGCACCGACGCGGGGAACGTCCCCGCCGGCGTCAGCAAGGGCTTCGCGCGCCGCACGCCGAGCCTTTCCTCAATGAACCGGCTCCGCGCCGACGCCGGCGCGCTGTTCAGGTCCCCCGCCAGCACCACCGAAAGCCCCCGCGGCACCATGTGCGTGGAGACGCCCCGCGCCGCGTCCTCCAAGCGCTCAAAGCCGTCGCGCCACCGTTCCTCGTTCCGCGGGCTCAGCGGGTGAACCTGCACAAACCCCCACGCCCCCGCCGGCCTGTCCAGCACAATCTGCCGCAGCCCGTCCAGCGCCACCAGGTGCGCCCCCTCGCGCAGCCCCACCGGCTCGTGCTGCGCATGCTTGGTCAGCACCATGCGAAAGCCCGTCGACGCGTTCCCCGGGAGCCAATAGTGAGGCCACGTCTCGCGCCACACGCCCCCCGCCTTGAACTCCTCGATCAGCCACGCCGGCGCTTCCAGCAGCGAGACCACGTCCGCGTCGCTCTCCAGAATCAGCCGGCGCACGCCCTCAAGCTGCCCATTCCCCGGCCCCACGTTCCACAGCAGCAGCCGCACCGTCCAGTCGTCGCGCGGCGCGGGCGTCATCGCCGCGCGATCGGGCGCCACCACGATCCGCCCCGGCGTCAGCCCGGCGAGCCCCAGCCCCGCCGCGCCGGCGCACACCGCCGCCGCGATGAACCTTCGCCGCGCGAGCCACCACAGCGCCAGCACGCACGCCCCGCTCGCCGCGTGCGCCGTAAACGCCGCGGCCAGGTCGAGCCAGTACGAGCCCCGCGCCCCCGCCCACGCCGCGCACGCCGCCAGCAGCCCAAGCGCCACCATCGCCCGCAGCACCGCCAGCACGCGCGACCGCCGCCGCCGGGCCCGCTTCGGCCCCTTCGCCTTCGGCCCGCGCGATCCCTCCGCCGCCGGGGACCCGTCCCCCGTGGCGGCCGTCTTTGTCGTCGTTCGGCCTTCAGCGTCTGTCATGCGGCGCCGACGCTACCACGCCCGCGGCGATCCCGCCGCCGCCCCCCCTCAAACCCCGATCAACGCCGCGGTCAGCGCGAAAAAAAAAGCGGGGCGCCGAATGAACGGCACCCCGCTGGAGGAGAGAGAGATCACCCAAGTTGTACGCGATCGCCTGTGTGGAGTAACGCGCAATCTTCACAAAATCTGATCGTTTGCCCAGATTCACATTTTCCAATACGATTACCTAGCAACAAAATACGAACATAAAGTGATCGAAGCGCAAACGAAGCTGGCCCCGCCCCACCCCCTCATTCACTCGCGCTCCGGTAGCGGCCGCGGCACAACCACCTCAGACATGCTGGGGGCGGGCTTCTTCCCCGAAAACGGGCTCTTCGCCGACCGCCGCCGATCGTCCCCCGGCCGCATGTCCCCGGCCGCGGGAGGGGCGGGGGGCACCGGCGATGGGGGCACGGCCGGGGCCGCCTCGGGCTCGGCGACAGGTGACTGAAAAGAAACATTTTGCAACCTGGCCAGCAGGGCCGCCCGCTGCGCCGGCGGGAGACGCTCCAGCCGGGCCTTGAGATGCTCGGGCATGCCCTCGGGCAGCGGGGCCGCCGGAGCCTCGCCGGCCTCGCCGGCGTTCGCCGGGCCTTCCCCGAGCGCCAGCCCGGTTTCGGAGCCAGTCCCAACCTCAGCCCCGGCCGCAGCCGGAAGGCCCGCGACCTCCGCGGCCTCGGCCCGCGCCTGCATCGCGGTCAGCATGCGCTCCCGCTGCTCGCGGATGATGAACGCCTCCCCGAGCCGCACAGCCGCCTCGTTCGCGAACGCCTGCTGCTCCGGCGAGAGCACCGCCCACAGCCGGGCCGCGAGCCCCGGGTCCGTCGGCCGCAGCGCCGCCAGCTCGCGCAGCCGCTGCACGTCCGGGTCCATCGGGCTCACCATGCCGCGGCCTTCTTCGTCTTCGCTGGGCGGCACCACGGGCGCGTTCGGGTCCACGCCGCGCGACTGCAGCACGCCGACCAGCCGCAGCAACTCGCCCCCGTGCTCCGCCTCAAACGCCGCCGCCGCGGCGTCGTGGTCCGCCCGGATCTCTTCCAGCCGGGCCTGTTGCTCCGCCGTCAGCCGCAGCGCCGCCGGCGCCCCCGGCGACGACAGCTCCGCCAGCGCCGCGTCGTACACCTCGCGCCGCGCCCACGGCTCGCGTGAGGCGCCCGCCGCCTCCGACGTCATCGCCGCGGCCACGCCCGCCAGCGATTGCGCCGGCACCCGCGGCCCGGACAACACGTCGTCCGCCGCCGCCGGCACCTCGACAAACCCGCCGAGCGAGACCGCGCCCGAGCCAAGGTTCAGCACCGGGCGAGCCCGGACCAACGCCGCTGCCGCGTCGGGCGCCTCGGCCGCGGCCTCGCCGGCCGCCGCCGCGGGGCCCCCGGCCATCGCCGACATCGCCGGCGCCGCCTGCCCGGCCGCCCCAGACACCGCCCACGCGGTTGCCCACGCGACCGCCCCCGAGACCAGGCCCAACCGCCCCGCGCCGCGCGGCCGCCCGCCCGCACCCGCGGACTCCGCGGCGTGCGCCCGACGGTCCAAAGCTGCGAACACAACGTGCCGGCGTGTCATGGACGGGCCCCCCGATCGGACGCCGCGGCCAAGCCGACGCGCGTCCAGAGTTTGGGCTTTTTCAGCCTAGCATCGAACCCGCGGCCCGAGCACGACGGCTCGACCGCCCCCCCGGCCCTCCAACGAGCATCGGCCCGGCGCCCGCCCAGGGCCTGCCCGAAGTGTTGGGCCCGCCCGGCGAAAGGTTGCGGCGAGCCGCCCCCCGCCCGCCCGACCCAACGGACAGACCCGGCCGAGCAGCACGAAAGCCGACCAAACAACACGCAGGTGACCATGAGCAACCCCGCCCAACGACCCGCCAACCCGGCTTCACCCAACCCGGCTTCGCTCAACAAGGCCTTCGTGCAACGGGCCCTCACCACCGTCGACGCCGGCACCGGGTCCGACGTCGTCACCGCCGGCCTGCTGGAGTGGGTCGCCGCGTGCGACGGCTACGCCGCCGTCAAGCTGAATGTTCCGAGCGGCGCCGACGCCCCGGCCATGATGCAGCTCGCCTCCGAGTGCGACGCCGCGATCCGCCGCGCCGCCGCGCGCGACGGCCTCCGGGTGGACGGCCTGCGCTTCTCCTTCGTGAACCACGCGGGCGACGTCGTGCTCGCCACCGGCACCGGCCCCGACAACCCAGCGGCACACGCCGCCCCCGCGCGCGCCGCTGCCCCGGCACCCGCCCCCGCGTCCGCGTCCACCTCCGCGTCCACCGCCGCCGCATCGCCCCCGCCCGCGACCACGGCCCCTTCGCTGCCCGGCGTGCGACACGTCATCGCCGTCGGCGCGGGCAAGGGCGGCGTCGGCAAGAGCACCATCGCCGTCAACCTCGCCGTCGGCCTCGCCCGACGAGGCCACGCCGTGGGCCTGCTCGACGGCGACATCTACGGCCCGAGCCTCCCCACCATGCTGGGCCTCGACGCGATGGAGCAGGCCGTGATCGGCGGCAAGCTCCAGCCCTTCCTCGTCCACGGCGTCAAGGCCGTCACCATCGGCAAGCTCGTTGACCCCGAGAAGCCGCTCATCTGGCGCGGCCCCATGGCGCACGGCGCCTTCCGCCAACTCGTGGACCGCACGGAGTGGGGCGAGCTCGACTACCTCGTGATCGACCTCCCCCCCGGCACGGGCGACGTCGCGCTCACGATGGCCCAGAGCCTGCAACTGACGGGCGCCGTCGTCGTCTGCACGCCGCAGCGCGTGGCGCAGGACGACGCCGTGCGCGCCGCCCGCATGTTCCAGCAGCTCGGCATCGAGGTGCTGGGCGTCGTGGAGAACATGAGCTTCTTCATCGGCGACGACGGCAAGGAGTACGACCTCTTCGGCCGCGGCGGCGCCCAGATCATGGCTCAGCGCCTGGGCCTGCCCTACCTCGGCGCCGTGCCCATCAACACGCGCCTGCGCATCAACAGCGACGAGGGCGAGCCGCGCAAGAACTACGACCAAGCCACCGCCGGCGGCCCCGCCCTGCCCCGCGCCCTCGAAGACCTGCTCGCCAACGTCGAGAGCCAGATCGCCCTCGCCAGCCTGCGCCAGGGCACCTCCCGGCCCACGCTCACGATCAGTTGAGCGGTCGGCCCCAGGGCACACCGAACCAACGCGCCCCGTCCCGCAGCCGCCGGCCCGAACCACGAACGCACAGCCCACCGCACTTTGAGGAGCCCCGCCATGTCCGCCCCCACCCCAAGCCCCGAGTTGCAGCAGGTCACCGCCATCGCCAAGGACGTCGTGCAGCACATCAACGCCGGCGCCGCCGACGACGGCCCGCTCTGGGACAAGCACTGGCACCCCGACTTCGAGAGTGTCGAGGGCGACGGCCAGTCATGGAAGGGCCGCGCCGCCGTGAAGGGCAAGTGCGAGTGGTGGATGTCCGCCCACCACGTCTACAGCACCAAGGCCACCGGCCCCTTCGTCGGCCCCCACAGCTTCGTCGTGCACTACGAGATGGACGTCGAGCCCAAAGACAAGTCCTGGCCCCGCCGCATCATGCACGAAGTCGGCGTCTACACCGTCAAGGCGGGCAAGGTCGTCCGCGAAGAGTTTTTGTACACGCCGATGCACTGACGCCGGCTTGGGTGGCACAGGATGAATCCTGTGGCTCGCGTGGTGGCACAGGCTTGCAGC
>CAZCBN010000035.1:8306-28757 GCA_964496975.1 uncultured Phycisphaeraceae bacterium | reverse complement strand
TCGTGCGGTTCTCGATCGCCAAGCCCGTCACCGTCACCGTCGGGGTGATCCTCGTCGTGATGTTCGGCCTGATCGGCCTGGTCAGCATCCCCATCCAGCTCACGCCCACGGTGGACCGGCCCGTCGTCACCGTCAGCACCACGTGGCCCGGCCGCAGCCCCGAGGAGGTGGTGGACGAGATCACGCGCGAGCAGGAGGAGGAGCTCAAGAACGTCCAGCAGCTCAAGCGGATGAAGTCCATCTCGGGCGAGGGCCGGTCGGAGATCGAGCTGGAGTTCTTCGTCGGCGCCGACATCCGCCGCGCCTTGCAGGAGGTCTCGGACGCGCTGCGTCAGGTGCGGGAATACCCGGACGACGTGGACGAGCCGGTCATCAAGGCGGCCGACGGGGCGAACGAGAACGCGATCGCGTGGTTCATTATCGACGTGGACCCGGCGGTGCTGGACCGCTTCCCGGGCTTTGACATCGCGACGCTCTTTGACCCGCTGGACGAGCAGGTGAAGCCCTTCTTCGAGCGCGTCGACGGCGTCGCCGAGGTCAACATCTACGGCGGCCGCGAGCGCGAGGCCCGCGTCTACGCCGACCCCGTCGCCCTCGCGCAGCGCGGGCTGAACCACGTGGACCTGCTGAACGCCCTGCGCCGCGAGAACCGCACCGTCTCCGCCGGCGCCATCGCCGAGGGGAAGCGCGACTACCGCGTCCGCGTCATCGGCCAGTACGACGACCCCAGGCAGATCCTCGACACCGTCGTCGCCTACCGCGACGGCATGCCCGTCTACGTCCGCGACGTCGCGACGGTCGACATCGGCTACCAGAAGCGGCGCGGCTTCGTCCGCACGCTGGGCCACCCCAGCATCGCGATGAACGTCATCCGCCAGAGCGGCGCGAACGTCGTTGAGGTGATGCAGGCCCTGCGCGACCGCGTCGCCCGCGTGCGCGAGGAGGTGCTGCCCCGCCTTCCCCCCGCCGAGTTTGCCGAGATCGGCCCGCACCTGCGCATCCGCCAGGTGTACGACGAGACGACGTACATCGACTCCGCCGTGGGCCTCGTCACCAGCAACCTCTACATCGGCGGCGCCATCGCCGCGGCGGTGCTCATCGTCTTCCTCCGATCCATTGTCTCGACGACGATCATCTCGGTCGCCATCCCCATCTCGGTCATCGGCACCTTTCTCGTCATGCTGGCCCTGGGCCGCACGCTGAACATCATCTCGCTGGCGGGCCTGTCGTTCGCCGTCGGCATGGTGGTGGACAACGCCATCGTCGTGCTGGAGAACATCTACCGCCGCCTGCAGAACGGCGACCCCCCCGCCCGCGCCGCCTACCTGGGCGGCAAGGAGGTCTGGGGCGCCATCCTCGCCAGCACGCTCACCACCGCCGCGGTCTTCGTCCCCGTGCTCACGATCCAGGAAGAGGCGGGCCAGCTCTTCCGCGACCTCTCGCTCGCCATCGTCGCGAGCGTCCTGCTGAGCCTCGTCGTCTCCGTCACCGTCATCCCCGCGGCGTGCGCCGCCTTCCTCCGCCCGCACGGCCGCGACCGAACGCTGCTCGGCAAGTGGTGGCAGCGCGGCTTCGGCGCCGACGCCCTCTGCGGCTCGCTCACCCGCGGCATCGCGAACGCGGTGCACTGGTCCATCACCGGCTGGCGCGGCTGGACCGTCCGCCCCGCCATCATCCTGCTGATGACGGGCGCGAGCGTCGGCGGCGCCGTGCTGCTCGCCCCGCCGCTGGACTACTTGCCCGCCGGCAACAAGAACCTCGTCTTCGGCAGCATCCTCATCCCCCCGGGCCTCTCGGTCGACGAGATGGAGCGCATCGCCGAGCGCATCGAGGGCCCGAGCCAGCCCTACGTCGAGGCCACCGCCGCCGACCCCGCCTCCTACCAGAGCCTGCCCCCCATCGCCCGCTTTGACCGCAAGGCCAACAAGCCCCTCGAGCCGTTTGACCCCGTCCCCGTCAACCACCTCTTCATCGGCGCCCGCGGCGGGTTCATGTTCATGGGCGGCTCCAGCGAGCTGCCCGAGGTTGTCGTCCCCGTCGGCCAGCTCATGCAGAACGCCGCCGCGAACCTGCCCGACGCCTACGCCTTCGTGAGCCAGTCCAGCATCTTCGGCCGGGGCGTGGGCGGCGGCAACACCGTGAACGTCGAGATCACCGGCCCCGCCGTCGAGCCCGTCCGCCGCGCCGCGGCCTTTGCCATGTCCATCGCGGGCCAGCGCTTCGGCTTTGACAAGGTCCGCGCCGACCCCTCCAACTTCAACCTCCTCCAGCCCGAGTACCGCCTCGAGCTCACCGACCGCGCCCGCGAGCTGGGCGTGCGCACCGAGGACGTCGGCACCGTCGTCCGCGCCCTCTTTGATGGCGCGCTCGTCGGCGACTACAAGCACCTGGGCCAGAGCATCGACCTCGCCCTCGTCCCCCCCGGCGGAAAGCTGGAGACCGCGCAGGCCCTTGCTTCCATTCCCGTCGCCACGCCCTCGGGCCGCGTCGTCCCGCTCGACACGCTTGTCAGCATCGTCCCGGGCCTGGGCCCGCAAGACATCCAGCGCATCGAGGAGCAGCCCGCCGTCACGATTCTCTTCCAGCCGCAGGAAGGCCAGACCGTGGAGGAGCTCGAGGCCGCCGTCCGGGCCGAGGTCCTCGCCCCGCTGCAGGCCAACGCCGATCTCTGGAACCCCGCCACCATGGCCTTCCGCCTGGAGGGCACGGCGGCGAAACTCGACGAGGTCCGCACCGCCCTCTTCGGCCGCGCGCCCGAGCCCGGCGCGCCGACCACGCCCGTGCAGCGCATCATCTTTGGCCTCACCGCGGCCGTCGCGCTCGCCGGCGTGGGCGTCGCGGTGTACGCCGCCGCCCGCGCGGTGCGGCGCAAGAGCCCCGCGATGGCCTACGGCGCCGTCGGCGCCCTCGCCCTCGTCCTCGCCGCGGGCATCCCCATGCTGCTGCTGGGCTGGCAGCCTCAGCTTGTTCTCGCCCGCATGGTCTGGGCCCTGCTCGTCACGTACCTTCTCATGTGCGCGCTCTTTGAGAGCTGGCTCTACCCGTTCGTCATCATGTTCAGCGTCCCGCTCGCCGTCGTCGGCGGCTTCGCCGGCCTGCGGCTCGTCCACGTCCTGAGCCTGCAAGACCCCACCAAGGCCCCGCAGAACCTCGACGTGCTCACCATGCTCGGCTTCGTCCTGCTCATCGGCGTCGTGGTCAACAACGCGATCATCCTCGTCTACCAGGCGCTCAACTTCATGCGCGGCGTCGGCGAGGCCGAGGACGACAAGGTCCAGGCCCTGCCCCCTCTGCTCGCCATCAAAGAAAGCGTCCGCACCCGCGTGCGCCCCATCTGCATGACCGTCCTCACCAGCGTCGGCGGCATGCTCCCCCTCGTCCTCTTCCCAGGCGCCGGCAGCGAGATGTACCGCGGCCTGGGCAGCGTCGTCGTCGGCGGGCTGCTCGTCAGCACCGTCTTCACGCTCGTCCTCGTCCCGATGCTCTTCAGCCTCGCGCTGCAGGCCGTGGACGGGCTGAAGGCCGTCTTTGCCAAGGACCCGGGCACGCCGCAAACGCCCGCCCGCCCCTCACGCACCAAGGCCCCGACGGCCCGCCCCGCGCGCCCGCAGGCGCTCCAGCCCGCCTGATCGCGCGCCGCCTCCCCGCGCACGCCAACGACGCCTCACACCGACACCCACCCCCCGCCCGCGGCCGACGACTTCACCGCCGCCTCGATGAACCGCACGCCCTCCGCCCCGTCGGCCCACCCCGGCACCCGCTCGGCCCGCGTGCTCGCCACGCCCAGCAGCCGATCGCACACGCCCGCGTACACGTTCGCGAACGCCTCGATGAAGCCCTCGGGGTGCCCCGGCGGGATGCGCACGGCCTGCGCCGCCGCCTCACCCAGCCCCGCCGAGCCGCGTGTCAGCGTCTCGCGCACACCGTCCGCCCGCGTGCGCACGAGGGTGTTGGGCTCTTCCTGCCGCCAGGCGAGCGCGCCGCGCTCGCCGTACACGCGGAGCGTCAGGTTGTTCTCCTCGCCGTAGGCGATCTGCGACGCGGTGAGCACGCCGCGGGCGCGCACGCCGTGCGCCTCCTTGAATCGCAGCAGCACGGACGCGTCGTCGTCCAGCCTCCGCCCCGGCACGAGCGCCGCCAGGTCGGCCGAGAGCGACTCGATCTCCAGCCCCGTGACCACGCGCACGAGCTGCGCCGCGTGCGTGCCGATGTCGCCCAGGCACCCCGCCGCGCCGGCCTGCGCGGGGTCGGTGCGCCACGCGGCCTGCTTGTGCCCCTGCGCGTCGAGGGCGGTGCTGAGCCAGCCCTGGTGATACTCCGCGATGACCTTGCGCACCGCGCCGAGGCCGCCGCTGCGCACAACGTCCGCGGCCGCGCGCACCATCGGGTACCCGCTGTAGTTGTACGTCACGGCGAGAAACGCCCCGCCGCGGCGCTCGGCCTCGCGCAGCCGCTGCGCCTCGGCGCTCGTCGTCACCATGGGCTTGTCGAGCACGACGGCGAAGCCCGCGTCAAGAAAGCCCTCGGCGATCTCCGCGTGCGTGTGGTTGGGCGTCACGACGACGACAAAGTCGAGCCGATCGTCCCGCCGCGCGCGCTCGGCCGCCAGCATCGCGCGCCAGTCGGCGTAGCCCCGCTCCGCCGAGAGGCCCAGCGCCGAGGCCGAGGCGTGCGCGGCCTCGGGCCGGCTGCTGAGGGCGCCGGCCGCCAGGTGCGCCCGCCCGTCGAGCGCGATCGCCATGCGGTGCACCGGGCCGATGAACGCGCCCTTCCCGCCCCCGACCATGCCGTAGCGGAGGGTGCGGGCGCGGGGGTGTGGGTGTGCGGTGGTCATGGGGTGTAACCGGTTGAAGGCGGCGTCGAAGGCCGCGTTCGCCGCTGGGAAATCAACAGATCGGACGTGCCGCGCCGACTCGGCCGCGCCGTGCTCGCGGTGCATCGCCGAGTCTTCCCACTCCACGGAGAGCGGGCCCTGGTACCCCGCGCGGTTGAGCGCGCGGATGATCTCGTCAAAGTTCACCTCGCCCCGGCCCACCGAGACAAAGTCCCACCCGCGCCGCGGGTCGCCGAAGGGGAGGTGGCTCCCGAGGATGCTCGCCTCGCCGCCGGGGCGTCGCTTGGCGTCCTTCATGTGCGCATGAAAGACACGGTCGGGGAACGCGTCGATGAACCGCGCCGGGTCGACGCCCTGCCAGACGAGGTGGCTCGGGTCAAAGTTGAACCCGAACGCGGGGTGGTGGTCCAGGGCCTCGAGCGCGCGCCGGGCGGTGATGGTGTCGTACGCGATCTCCGTCGGGTGCACCTCGAGGGCGAAGCGCACGCCGCGGGCCGCGAAGTGGTCGAGGATGGGCCGGAAGCGGCGGGCAAACTCGCGGTACCCCGCGTCGATCTCCGCGGCGGAGGTGGGGGGGAAGAAGTACAGCTTGTGCCACACGGGCGAGCCGGTGAAGCCGTTGACGACGGCCACGCCCATGTTCTTCGCCGCGTCGGCGGTCTGCATGAGCCGCTCGGCCGCGCGCGTGCGCACGCCCTCGGGCGATCCGTCGCCCCACACCTCGGGGGGCACGATGGAGCGGTGCCGCTCGTCGATGGGGTCGCACACGCACTGGCCCACGAGGTGATTGGAGACGGCGAAGAGCGCGAGCCCGTGCGCCGCGAGCCGCTCGCGGATGCGCCGGGCGTGCGCCGCGTCGGCCGCGGCGCGGGGCACGTCGACGTGGTCGCCCCAGCAGGCGAGCTCGAGGCCGTCAAAGCCCATCGCGCGGGCCTTGGGCATCAGGTCATCGAGGGGCAGGTCGGCCCACTGTCCGGTGAAGAGGGTGACGGGGCGTGGCATGGCGAAAGCCTACCGGCACGCCGCGGAAGAGCAAGGCGGCCGCTTCCTTCCCGCCTACACCCCCCACGACTCCAGCTTGCGCAGGAAGTGCAGCATGATGCGTTCGTAGAGGGCGTCGCCCAGCACGCGGTCCTCGACGCCCGACTCGATGGTGGGGTTGTCGTTGATCTCGATGACGACGGGGCGGCCGCGCTTGCCGCCCAGTTCTTTCATGTCGACGCCGTAGAGGCCGTCGCCGATGAGCCGCGCCGCCTTGACGGCGAGCTTGACGACCTCCTTGGGCGCCTCGTGCACGGGCATGACGTCGGCGGTGCCGGTCGTCACCTTGCCCCCCTCGCGCTTGAGGATCTGCCAGTGCTTGCGGGCCATGTAGTACTTGCAGACGTAGAGGGGCTCGCCGTTGAGCACGCCGATGCGCCAGTCGAACTCGGTGGGGACGAACTCCTGCGCGAGGAGCAGCTCGCTCTTGTCGAAGATCTCTTCCTTGCGCCGCTCGAAGTCCTCGGGCGACTCGATCTTCTCCACGCCCACGCTGAAGGAGCTGTCGGGCTGCTTCACGACGCAGGGGAAGCCGATGCGGTCGGCCAGCTCGCCCGCCGTCTCCTCGCTGAAGACGAACGTGCGGGGCGTGGGGATGCCCTTGCGCTCGAGCAGCTCGGCGAGGAACACCTTGTTCGTGCAGCGCACGATGCTGACGGGGTCGTCGATCACGACGAGCCCCTCCGCCGCGGCCCGGCTGCTGAAGCGGTAGGTGTGGTGCGTGACGCCCGTGTTCTCGCGGATGAAGAGCGCGTCGAACTCACCCACGCGGCCGTAGGCGTCCTTGCGGATCAGCTCGGCCTCGATGCCGACCGACTCGGCGGCGTCGACGAAGTTCTTCAGCGCCTTCTCGTCGCTCGTCGCCGGGTTCTCCGCCGGGTCGTGCAGGATCGCCATGTCGTACCGCATCGACCGCTTCCGCCGCGGCTTGCGGAAGGGCTTCTCGAAGTACTTCTGCGCCTGCTCGATGATGAAGGGCCGGTCGGCGTCGGGGATGTCGGCCGCGCCGATCACCTTCACCGAGTCGATCTCCCACTCCGTGTTCTTCTCGAACCGCGTCCGCAGGAAGGGCGCCGGGAACTGGTTGAACAACGCCTGCGCCAGCGGGTCGTACTTGCTCGTCAGCGACCGCCCGAAGTAGATGTTGAACTCGAACGAGTCGCTCCGCAGCGGCTTGAACGACCGCTGGATCAGCTCGCTCAGGTCCTGCCCCGCCACGCGCAGCACCGGCGCGAGCCGCATGTCCTGCAGCGTGCCCACCGACGGCATCACCCGGTGCCCCCGCGCCTCGGCCAGCAGGCTCACGTAGTACCCGCTCGCCTGGTACCGGTAGCTCCGGCACAGGTTGAACACCTTGCGCGTCGACCCGTTCGCGAACGCGGGGTCTGTCAGGTACCGTCGCGCCGCCACGACCTCCGCCCCGGGGATCGTCAGCGGCCAGCGGCCCGGGTTGTCGACCACGATCAGCGTGCTCACCGCGCGGCCGGCCCCTTCGGGCTCGCCTCCGTGCCGTCGTCGTGCCGTGAACGGGCCCCGGCGGCTGACGGCCGCGGCACGGGACCAGAAGACTCCCCGGGTGCGCCGCCACCACCATGCGGCCGCCCCGGCTCGATCACCAGCAGGTTCGCGTCGTGCGTCAGCACCCCCAGCATGATCGCACCCACCACCCGCGCCATCGGAACCTCATAAATCCGCGCAAAGAACGGCGGGTCGTCCCCGAGCGGGTCCGCCACACGCACCCGCCGGTGCGCCGCGTCGTACCCGCACAGCACCACAAAGTGCCCCTGCGGCTCCCCCCGAACGTCGTCCGGCACGTCCGCCGGCCCGTGCTCGCGAGACTCACGATACAGGTACGTCGCGCTCAGCCCCGTCAGCACCGGCACGCCCCGCCGCAAGAACCCGCTCAGCAGCGGCGCGGTCAGGTCCCGCATCCGCACCTCGCCCCCCGCCTCCAAAAACTCGCTGTACCACCGCGTGCTCGCCGCGAGCTTGGGCTTCGCCGACCCCTTCGCCTCCGCCTGGGCCCGCAGCTTGGCCAGCAGCAGGTCGCGGTCGGCCGCCGCGTCCTCCCCCTCAGCGGGGAACCACGTCGGGTCGAACACGTTCAGGTCAAACGTGTAGAGCGTCGCCCGGTACCCACGCCCCAGCGCGTGGCACCCCAGCGCGGCCGCCGTCGTCCCGCGGCCCAGCTCCACGCCCAGCATCGGCACCGTCGCCACCACCTCGCCCAGCTCGACCGCGTCCGCGAAGTACCGATAGACCGCGTGCAGGCACGTGGGCCCGCAGGTCTCATCCGTCGGCTGGCGGTTGATCTCCAGCCGAATCGCGTGCAAGTTCTCGCTCGACGCCGCCGAGCCCACGGACCACCCTTTCGGGCTGACCATCCCCGCTCCGGGCCCGCTCGGTGCGACCGCGCAGGGGCCTTGGGATGAGCGAGGATGGTACCGGCCCCACCCGGCCAAACCACCCCCAACCCGACCCCCAACCCCGCTCCCAACCCCACCCAAACCCCGCCTCAGCCGCAACCCCGCCCCCGCCCTACGCCGCCCGCTGCCCGGGGCCGCCCGCGCGGCCGGCCGTGTAGTGCCTCAGCACCGCCTCCAGCGTGGCCACGTCCAGCGGCTTGCTCATGAAGCCGTCGCACCCCGCTGCCCGGCACACCGCCTCGTCCTCCAGCGACGCGTGGGCCGTGCACGCCACCACCGGCGTCCGCACCCCCAGCGCCCGCAGCCGCCGCGTGGCCGTGTACCCGTCCACCACCGGCATCTGCATGTCCATCAGCACCAGGTCGATGGGGTCGCCCTCGGCCGCCGCGTGCTCGATCGCCGACAACGCCTCGGCCCCGTTCGTCGCCGTCACCGGCCGGGCCTCCAGCGCCTCCAGCATCGCCACCACCAGGTCGCGCGTCAGCTCGGTGTCCTCGGCCACCAGCACCCGCGGCCCGCGCCCGGGCCCCGCCGCCCCGCCCTCGGGCAAGGCCGCCGCGGCCGGGGCCGCCGCGGCCGTCACGGCGGACACCGGCGGCGCCAACGGCACCGTTGATGCAGGCGCCACAGGCACTACAGCCGGCCCAGCCGGCACGTTCGCCGCCGCCCCCCCGCCCGGTGCCGGCAACGCGGACCGCACGCCCGACGTCGCGGCCATCGCCCGCGCCGTCGCCTCGGGCCCGTCCGCGGCCTCCCAGTCTTCCGCGACCAGCGGCACGCAGATCGTCGCCGACGTTCCCTCTCCAGACGTGCTGAACAGTTCAAGCCGGCCGCCGAGCGAGGCCGCGATGCGCCGCACCACCGTCAGGCCGATCCCAAGCCCCGCGTGCCGCCGCGTGAGGCTGTCGTCGCCCTGCCGCAGCGTGGGCCCGCTCGCCGCGAGCATCTCCGCCGGCAGCCCGGGCCCGGTGTCGCGCACGGAGAGCCGCAGCTCGCCCGCCGTCGCGCTCGCGATGATCTCGATCCGCCCCCGCTCCGTGTAGCGGCCCGCGTTGCACGCCAGGTGCCACAGCGCCCGCCCGAGGCGATCGCGGTCGGTCGCAAAGCCCGTCGGCAGGTCGCCCTGCTCGCGAGATGTCACCTCGATCGGCTTCGTCCCCGCCGCCGATTCTGCCGCCGCGACCGCGCTGTCCAGCAGGTCGTTCAGCGGCGTGGGCTGCCGCACCCGCACGGGCCTGGTCGGCCCGTCCACCGCCACCTCGAGCACGTCGTCCAGCAGCGCGGTCAGTTGCTTCGCCCCGCGCCGCATGTGGCCCACAAACTCCTCGCGCTCCGCCGGCTCGCACCCCTCGTCCGCCGCCATTTCGGCGAACCCCAGCACCGCCGTCAGCGGCGTGCGGAACTCGTGCCGCACGTTCGCCAGGAACCGGAACTTCATCGCCGTTTCCGCCGCCTCGGCCCGGGCCTGGGCAAAGGCCAGCGTCACCGACCGCTCCCGCCGGCGAAGCGCCGTCATCTCCGCCAGCGTCCGCGACCACCCCAGCGCCGCGATCCCCAGCGCCGCCACGCACCCCGCCGAGAGCAGCGCCGCGTCCGACCGCGCCCGGTCAAACATGCCGACCGCGTGCTCCGCCGCCGCGGCCTTCGCCTCGGCCAGCCCCGCGGCGTACACGCCCTTGTCCCGCCAATACCCGTCGGCGTTCAGCAGCGCCCGCGCCCCCGGCAGGTCGCCCGCGTTCACCCGCGCAAACGCCGCCGTCTCGGCCTCCACGAGCCGCTCGTTCGCCTGCTGCACGTCGCTGCCCAGGTCCTGCCCCAGCACCTCCCGCGACCGCTCCCGCAGCGAGGCGATCGCCTCGTCCAGCTCCCCCGCGTGCCGGTCATACCGCGTCTGCCACGCGGCCTCGCCCGTCGCCGCCGCCATCTGGGCCGACATGGTCAGCACCTCGTCCAGGTGCCGCACGTCCGCCGAGTCGGCCGCCAGGTGCGCCACGTCGCGCTGGGCCTGCTCCAGCGCCGGCAGCGACTCCACCGCAAGCCACGTCACCCCCGCCAGCAGCGCGACCGACGCCGTCGCCGCCCCCGCCGCCCACGCGCGGAGTGACAGCGACCGCTCCGGCCTCGGGGTCATCGGCTCGCCGCCGGGATCTGCCATGCCCGGTCCATCGGCCGGCCGGCCCCGCCCCTGCCGCAACGGTCGCGGTTCTGCAAGAATTTGTTCAGATCAGTTTCCGCAGCGTCGCCGCGAAAAACTCGCGGCCTTCCACCCGGAACTTTCGTTCAAAGTTCGTACCCACCAGCTCGCCCTCACCCGCCGAATCCGGGCGGTCAAAGGCAACCCGTGCAAAGGGAACCACGGGAAACCCACCCACCTGCCGCGCCGGGCTGGTGTGTTCCCCGGCGGTCCACTGGGCAAAGTGCGCCTCGTCCCACGCCCACAAATCGGGGTGGTCGGTCACGACGCGCAGCTCTCCCCCCGGAACAAGCACCCGCCACACCTCGGCGAGGAAGTCGTCCTGCACCACCCGGTTTTTGTGATGCCGCGGCTTGGGCCACGGATCCGAGAAGTACAGGTGCACCACCCGCACGCACGCCGCCGGGCAGCGCCAGCGGATGAACTCCACCGCGTCGGCGTGCAACAGCCTGACGTTGAAGAGCTTGCCCGCCTCGCGCCGCCGCCGCACCCGGTCGGCCGCGTACGTGTAAAACTCGCGGGCCCACTCGATGCCCAGGTAGTTCGTCCCCGGTTCCAGCTCGGCCTGCTGCACAAGGAACGTGCCCTTGCCGCTGCCGATCTCCAGCTCCAGGGGCCGCTCGGGGTGCGGGAACCACGCCCGCGGGTCGATGCGTCCCGCGTCGCGGTTCTGCAAAATGTCATCGGGCAACGGCGGCAGCTCCGCCGGCCCGACGGCGACCTCCCCCACACCGGGGTCCATGGATTTGCCGCGGCCCAGTCCGAACGACATGCCCACCACACTACGCCCCGCCGCACGTCCGGGAGAGAAGCGGCGGGCCGGGGGCGATTCGATCCGGTCTGTCTGGACACCTGTCTTGACACCTGCACGCAGGACCGGAAACTGCCGATAGGTCAGCCAACAGGTCAACGCCGCGCGACACGAACCGGCCCGCCCGGGCCCGCGTAGCGCGAGCAGGCCCGGTTCGGTCCACGCGGGCGAAGCCCAGCGGAGGTGCCCCCATGAGCGACTCGACGACGCCAGGGACGGCGGGCGGCTCGGACGCGACGCGCCCCGCGGCGAACCCCGACGCACGCCGCGAGCTGCTGGGCCTCATCGAGTCCCGCATCGACCGCCGCCGCTTCCAGGACCACAACTGGTCCGGCACGTTCTGGGACTACCTCGAGATCGCCGACGCCAACCCGGGCGTCCTGCGCAACGCCTACCAGCGCCTCTTCGAGGCCGTCCTCTCCCACGGCAGCGAGCGCTACAAGCTCTTCAAGAAAGAGTGCGTCCGCTACCACTTCTTCAGCGACCCCTTCGACAAGGGCGCCGACGGCATCTACGGCCTCGACTTCGCGCTCATGCAGCTCGTCGACTTCTTCCGCTCCGCCGCCGAGGGGTACGGCACCGACAAGCGCATCCTCCTGCTGCACGGCCCCGTCGGCAGCAGCAAGAGCACCATCGCCCGCCTGCTGAAGAAGGGCATCGAGCACTACAGCCGCACCGCCGAGGGCGCGCTCTACACCTTCAGCTGGCTGCTCGACGACCGCTGCGAGGTCGCGCCCATCGAGGGCCGCGCCACCGAGGCCCGCAAGGACCACGCCTTCCCGAGCCCCATGCACGAGGACCCCCTCGTCCTCGTCCCGAGAGAGGCCCGCGCCGCCCTGCTCGACCGCTTCAACGCGAAGTACAAGCCCCGCCACCACAACGGCAAGCTCCGCGTCTACGGCGAGCCCGACCCCTTCAGCCGCAAGATCTACGACGACCTCATGCGCTTCTACGACGGCGACTGGCAGAAGGTCATGGAGCACGTCCGCGTCCGCCGCATCGTGCTGAGCGAGAAGGACCGCGTCGGCGTCGGAACCTTCCAGCCCAAGGACGAGAAGAACCAGGACTCCACCGAGCTCACCGGCGACATCAACTACCGCAAAATCGCCCAGTACGGCAGCGACTCCGACCCCCGCGCCTTCAACTTCGACGGCGAGCTCAACATCGCCAACCGCGGCGTCTGCGAGTTCATCGAGGTGCTCAAGCTCGACGTCGCCTTCCTCTACGACCTCCTGGGCGCGAGCCAGGAGCACACCATCAAGCCCAAAAAGTTCGCGCAGACCCACATCGACGAGGTCATCATCGGCCACACCAACGAGCCCGAGTACAAGCGGCTCCAGTCCAACGAGATGATGGAGGCCTTCCGCGACCGCACCATCAAGATCGACATCCCCTACAACATCCGCCTCGACGACGAGATCAAGATCTACCAGAAAGACTTCGGCCCCCACCGCATCCAGGGCATCCACATCGCCCCGCACACGCTCGAGGTCGCCGCCATGTGGGCCGTCCTCACGCGCCTCGCCGAGCCCAAAAAGGCCGGCCTCACCCTGCTGCAGAAGCTCAAGCTCTACAACGGCAAGAGCATCCCCGGCTTCACCGAGGACAGCGTCCGCGAGCTGAAGGAAGAGGCCCCGCGCGAGGGCATGACCGGCATCAGCCCCCGCTACGTCCAGGACAAGGTCTCCAACGCCCTCGTCAGCCCGCAGGCCATCGAGGAGCGCACCGTCAACCCCTTCATGGTCATCAACGAGCTCGAGAGCGGCCTGAGCCACCACTCCCTCATCAGCGACGAAGAGCTGAAGAAGCGCTACAAGGAGCTCCTCGCCGTCGTCAAGGAGGAGTACGAGGACATCATCAAGGCCGAGGTCCAGCGCGCCATCTCCGCCGACGAGGACGCCATCAAGCGCCTCTGCACCAACTACATCGAGAGCGTCCGCGCCTACACCCAGAAGGAGCGCGTCCGCAACAAGTACACCGGCCGCGACGAGGAGCCGGACGAGCGCCTCATGCGCGCCATCGAGGACAAGATCGACATCCCCGAGAGCCGCAAGGACGACTTCCGCCAGGAGATCATGAACTACATCGGCGCCCTCGCCCTCGACGGCAAGAAGTTCGAGTACAACACCAACGCCCGCCTGTACAAGGCCCTGGAGCTCAAGCTCTTCGAGGACAGCCGCGACACCATCAAGCTGAAAAACCTCGTCAGCAGCGTCGTCGACGACGAGACCCAGCAGAAGATCGACGTCGTGAAGCAGCGCCTCATCAAGCAGTTCGGCTACAACGAGGCCAGCGCGACCGACGTGCTCAACTACGTCGCCAGCATCTTCGCCCGGGGCGACAGCAAAAACCGCTGAGCCGGGCCCAGCCCCCGCCCCCGCCCAGGGCCCCCCAGGCTCAAGAGACCGCCCCCGCAGCCAAGCCCCGCGCCCACCCCCCGGTGTACCATCGCGCCCGCGGCCCTCACCCATGCGCCGCGCCCGCCGAGGCCCCCCACGCGTGGAACCCTTCACCTACCGACAGGGACAACTGCTGTGCGAGGGTGTCCCGCTGGAGCACGTCGCCGAGCGGCTCGGCACACCAACCCTCGTCTACTCCACCCTCGCCCTGCGCGCCAACCTCGCCCGCTTCCGCGCCGCCTTCGCCGACCTTGACCCGCGCATCGCCTTCGCCGTCAAGGCCTGCGGAAACCTCGGCGTCCTCCGCACCCTCGCCCAGGCCGGCTGCGGCATGTGCGCCGTCTCCGGCGGCGAGGTCGAACGCGCCTGGCTCAGCGGCGTGAAGTTCGCCGACGTCGTCTTCGCCGGCGTCGGAAAGTCCGACGAAGACCTCCGCGCCGCCCTCGACGGCCTCTACAGCCCCCTCTTCCAGGCCGGCGTCAGCGTCGCCGGAAGGCCCCCCAGCTACCGAGGCCCCATCGGATGCATCGTCGCCGAGAGCCGCGCCGAGCTCGAACGCCTCGCCCGCATCGCCAGCGGCATGCGCGTCAACGCCCGCGTCGCCGTCCGCGTCAACCCCGAGCCCGGCCCCGACGAGCCCCTCGACCCGGCCTCCGCCCCGCGTCGCGCCGCCGCCGCCGCCGGCTCAAAGTTCGGCCTCTCCGTCGCCGCCGCCAAAGACCTCTTCGACCGCTTCCGCGACGAGCCCCGCGTCCGCCCCACCGGCCTGCACATGCACCTGGGCCCGAGCGTCCACGACCTCAACACCCTGCACGACGCCGTGCAAAGGCTCTGCCGACTCGCGCAGGCCCTCATCGACGCCGGCCACCGGCTCGACCTCATCGACATCGGCGGGGGCTTCGCCGCCATCGGCCTCAGCAGCCGCGTCCCCACGCCCGAGGACTACGCCCGCACCCTCACCCCTCTGCTCAAGCCCTTCGCCGACCGCGGCACCGCCGTCGTCATCGAGCCCGGCCGCGCCATCACCGCCTCCGCCGGCGTCCTCCTCGTCCGCGTGCTCGACGCCAAGCCCATGGAGGACCGCACCGTCCTCGTCGGCGACGTCGGCCTCGACGCCGCCGCAAGGCCCAACGAGCTCGACGGCTTCCGCGTCGCCTGGCCCATCGAGGTCCAGCCCGGCCAGGAACCCCCCGACATGAACGCCCAGCGCCTCGCCCCCACCGGCCTGCAATGGGTCGACATCGTGGGCCGCTCCGGCGGCGACGACGACATCCTCGCCCAGGGCCGCCTCATCCCCCCCGTGCAGCGGGGCGACGTCCTCGCCGTCTTCGGCGCCGGCGCCTACGCCCTCCAGATCATCCGCCGCGCCAGCGACCACCCCCTCCCCGGCGAAGCGCTGGTCGACCAGTACGAGCTCACCCCCATCCGCACCCGCCGCTCGCTCATGGAAACCCTCGCCCCCGAGCTCGACGCGGGGTACCGCGCGTGACCCCACCGGCGGCCGCGATCCCCCGCCGCGGGTGGTTGCCCCCCGCGCTCGCCGTGATCGCCGCGCTCTATGCGCTCGCCGTCGCGGCCTCGCTGCTGTGGCAGGCCACGCGCGCGCAGCCCGCGCCCTTCCGCCCGCCCGACGACCACGCGCCCGGCTTCGTCGCCCTCCCCGCCCTCACCGCCGCCATACCCGACAACCGCCCGCCTGAAGCCGCCGAGCCCGTCCACCTCCACGCCCTCGCCTGGCCCGGCTCCAACCCAGACCCCGCCGACGCGCCGCGCAACAGCCCCGCGCCGCTCATCCTCCTCCACGGCTCCCCCGGCGCCGCGACCAACTTTTCCGAGATGGCCCCCCGCCTCATCGCCGGCGGCCGCGACGTCTACGCCCTCGACCTCCCCGGCTTCGGCCGCAGCACGCCCAACCCGCCCGACCTCTCCATCCGCGCCCACGCCCGCTACGTCCTCGCGTGGATGGACGCCAAGGCCATCGACCGGGCGCACGCCCTCGGCTGGTCCATGGGCGGCGGCGTCGCGCTGGAAATGGCCCGCCTCCTCGAAGAACAAGCCCCCGGCCGCTCCGTCGAGCGCCTCGCCTCCATCACCCTCCTCGGCGCCATCGGCGCCCAAGAGACCGAGGGCAGCGGCTCCTACGCCTTCGAGCACGCCAAGTACGCCCTCGGCGCCCTGCTGCTGGGACCGGGCCTCGACCTCATCCCCCACTTCGGCCTCTTCGGCCGCGCGGCCGACCGCACCGCCTTCATCAAAAACTTCGCCGACACCGATCAGCGCCCGCTCGCCGGCGTCATGCGCGCGCTCCGGGTCCCCGTGCTCATCCACCACGGCCGGCACGATTTCCTCGTTTCTGACTGGGCCGCCGAGCACCACCGCGCCCTCATCCCCACCGCCCACCTGGTCATGACCGGGCACGACCACTTCGTCCCCTTCACGAGGCCCAGCGAAACCGCGGCCGACGTCGGTCGCTTCATCGCGAGCCACGATGCCCCGGGCGTGCCGCCGCGCACGGAGGACGACATCCGCGCCCCCGCGCCGACGTACCGGGGCCTCGCCGCGCCGGTGGGCTGGCTGGTGCTGGGCGCGCGCATGCAGCCCTGGTGGCTCGTCGTTGTGGTGGCCGCGCTGGTGGCCCGGTGGAAGCCCGAGACGGCGACCGCCCTCGCCGGCTTGCTCGTCGCGTCGCTGAGCGTGGATTTCGCCGTCGCCGCGCTGGGCCTGCTCATCGGACGGTTCTGGCGCGGCCGCTCCGCGTACGTCCTCGCGGGCGGTCCCCTGGGCCGCACCGTGGGCTGGGCGGTCGCGACGGCGCTCTGGGGCCTGGTGTCGCTCGGCCTGGCGCAGGCCCTCTCGCCCTCGCGGGGCGCGTTGGCGAGCGGGGGGCTGCCGCTGCTGCTCGCGTGGCTCGCGGCGGTCACGCTGGGGCTGTGGGTGCTTCGGCTCGGGCCGACGCGCCTGGGCCGCGTGCGCATGGGCGTGGCGGTGCGGCGGCAGTTGCACCACGAGTGGTGGCCCACCTGGCGGCTCTATGCCCCGCTGCTGCCGACGTTCATCCGCCTCAGCCTGCGGCACCGCTCGTGCATGGTCTGGACGTGCTGCAACCCCGGCATCGCCAACGGCGGCGGCGCCGTGAGCGACATCAAGGCCGACATCCTCGACGCCCTGCGCACCGCGCCCGCCGAGCTGCTGCTGCCCCACGCCGTCGTGCGGGCCAACGCCGACCGCCGCGCGCGCACCGCCGAGGCCCTGCGCACCCTCGAGCAGCGGCCCGACCTGGGCGGCCTTCCCGTCATCGTGAAGCCCGACACGGGGGAGCGCGGCGCGGGCGTCTCCCTCGTGCGCACGCCGGAGGACTTTGACGCCGCCTTCGCGCGGCTCCGCGCCGACGCGGTGCTGCAGCGCTACCACCCGGGCCCGCACGAGATCGGCGTCTTCTGGGTGCGCTCGCCCGAGTGGGTCGCCGCCGACCCGCCCCCCGGCACGCTCGCCGGCCGCGTCGTGAACGTGGTGGTGAAGGAGCCGCCCCTGTTGCTGGGCGACGGCCGCCGCACCGTGCGGGAGCTGCTGCTGCGCCACCCGCGCTACCGCCTGCAACTGCCGATGTACCTCAGCCGCCTGCGCGCGCACCTGCGGCGTGTGCCCGCGCTGGGCGAGGCCGTGCGGCTGGGCGTCGCGGGCAACCACGCGCAGGGCTGCCTGTTCACGGACGGCGCGCACCTCGTGACGCCCGAGCTTGAGGCGGCGGTGGACTCGGTCGCGCGGTCGTTCGCCGGCGTCGACGGGCTGCCGTTTGACACGGGCCGGTTTGATCTGCGCTACACCTCGCCGGGGGAGCTCGCCCGCGGCCGGGGCTTCGGCGTGGTGGAGCTGAACGGCGTGACGAGCGAGCCGACGAACATGTACGACCCCTCGTGGCCCGTGTCGCGGGCCGTGCGCACGATGGCGGTGCAGTGGGAGCGACAGTTTGACCTCGGCGCGCGCCGCCGGGCGATGGGCGTGCGGCCCCTGCCGCTGTGGCGGCTCGTGTGGCTGTTCCTTCGGAGCCAGGGCCGGCCCAGGCCGATCGCGGCGTAGCCGCGCCGGCGCGCCGGGCCGGGCGCGCCGCTGGCGCGGGGCGCGCGTTCGCGCTATGCTGCGCGCGACGATGCCGCGACGAGCCGCCAAACCCGCCGAGGTGCCCACGCCGGCGCCCGCGCCAACACCAGCGCTCACCCCAGCGCCAACCCCAGCGCCAACCAAGCGCCGAACGCCCCGCGCCGACAAGGCCGCGGCTCGGGTCACGCCCGCCGCCCGGGCCGCGGCGGCGCCCTTCTGGCATCGGCCCGAGCCCGACACGCGCGTGTACGTGGGTGATTGCCGCGACGTGCTGCCCGCCCTGCCGCGGGGCGATGTGTTCGACCTGATTTTCGCCGACCCGCCCTTCAACTGGAACCGCGACTACGACCGCTGGGACGCGGGCCACGCGTGGGACGACGCGCAGCCCGACGAGCACTACTGCGACGTGCGGCACTCCTTCCAGGCCCCCGGCGCCTCGCTCGCGTTCACGCAGCGCTGGCTCGACCTGTGCATCGATCGGCTCGCGCCGCACGGCAGCCTGTGGGTGAACATCCCCGACACCTGGGCGGCCGAGATTGTGGTGCACCTGAAGCAGCGGGCGCTGCGGATGGTGAACTGGTGCGTGTGGCACTACCGCTTCGGCCAGAACACGACGGGCCGGTTCATCAACAGCAAGGTGCACGCGCTGTACTTCATGAAAGACCCGACGCACGCCGGCCGCCGCTGGAACCCGGACGCGGTGCTGGAGCTGTCGGACCGCCGGGCCATCTACGGCGACCCGCGCACCGAGAGCAAAAAGGACGGCATGCCCCCGGGCGAGCGCGTGCCGATGGACGTGTGGTACGGCGAGTTCTGGGGCCGCGTGCAGGGCAATAACAAAGAACGCCGCCACAACCACGACAACCAGCTCCCCGAGGCCTACCTGCACCGCGTCGTCGCCGCGTGCTCGCGCCCGGGCGACCTGGTGCTCGACCCGTTCCTCGGCAGCGGCACGACGGGCGTGGTGGCGCGGGCCATGGGCCGCCGCTTCGTCGGCGTGGACTACAGCGCGCTGAACGCGCAGCACGCCTGCGAACGCATCGAGGCCGGCATGGTGCGGGGCCACCTGCTGGACGAGGGCGGGGCCCGCGGCGTGAGCACGGCCATCCACCCCGCCCGGGCCGCGCTGAAGCGCCGGCAGAAGGCCGCGGCGGACGCGCGGGCTTGAAGCGCAGGGCCCCGGCCCGAGCCCCATCTCGGCGGCTCGGCGGCCCGACGGCCCGACGGCTCGGCGGCCCGAACCCGATCGGCGAACCCCGCCCGCGCTACTCGCTCACGACCACCAACGGGTCGCGGTCCTGCCGCGAGATGGCGATCTCGGTGCCCGAGAGCCGGTCGCCCAGCCTCGCCCGCAGCCGGTCGGCGAGCCGAGGCAGGTAGCCGCGCTCGGTGTTGGTGTGCCCGGCGAGCACGACGGCAACGCCCGCCTGCATCGCCCGCAGCACCTCGTGGTGCTTCATCTCGCCCGTGACAAAGGCGTCGCACCCGTCGCGGATGGCCTGGTCCAGCAGGCTCGCGCCCGCGCCCGGCACCACCGCGATGCGCTGCACCTCGGCCCCCTCGCGCCCCGCGGCGGGGCGGCTGATCTTCACGCGGCTCGGGCCCAAAAAGGTCGCGAGGCGCTGGGCGATCTGCGGCACGCTCGCCGCCTGGTCCAGCACCACGCGGCGGCCCGGGCCGCTGCGGCGCTGCGGCTCGGGCACCAGCTCGTACACGTCGATCGCCGGCTCCTCGTACGGGTGAAACTGCCGGAGCGTCTCGATCGCCAGGGCCAGCGCGCTGCGCGAGCAGACCATCTCCAGCCGCCGCTCGCGCACCGTCTCAAGCCGGCCCCGCTCGCCCAGCACCGGGTGGCTCCCCTCGCCGGCGAGGAAGGTGCCCTCCCCCTCCACGCTGAAGGAGCAGACCTCGTAGAGCCCGATGCGGCCCGCGCCCGCCGTCGCCAGCGCGTTGCGCACCTGCACCACCTGCGCCTCGGGCACGAAGCAGACGATCTTCATCTCCTGGCTGCCGCGGTGCTGCGGCCTGGGCGACAGGGCCCGCACGTCGCCCGCCACGCGCTCCTTCCCCGCGTGGTCGCGCACCGTGCCGGCCACGCCCTCGCAGAGCCAGTCCGTCAGGCCCCCCTCGGCCGCGTCCAGCGCCGTGTGCGGGCTGTAGACGGCGATGCCCGCCCGCAGCGCTCCCGCGATGATGCGCTGCGTGTGCGTCGCGCCGACGAGCCGGTCGAGCGCGTCCCAGATCGGCGGGTGGTACGAGACGATCGCCCCCGCGTTCATCTCCACCGCCTCGGCCAGCACGGCCTCGGTCAGGTCAATCGTCAGCAGCACCGGCCCGCGCAGCGGGCTGCGCCCCTCCCCCACGGCCAGGCCCACACGGTCCCATGGCTCGGCCAGTTGCAGGGGCGCGATGGCCTCCATCGCCTCGCAGAGGTCGCCGACTGTCAGCACGGAAGCCGCCGATGTCCGCCGCGTTGCCATAATCGGCAGTTTATGCACCGCCCCGCCCCCGCCGCCCTCACACTTTCAGCGCCTGCCACGCCGCCGCGAAGAACGTGGCCGACACCGCCGCGAACCATGTGAGCCAGATCGCCGTCCGCGGCACCCACGCCCGCTCGCCGGCCCGGCCCAGCGTGTTCACCCACAGCA
>CAZCBN010000035.1:0-8296 GCA_964496975.1 uncultured Phycisphaeraceae bacterium | reverse complement strand
CCCCAGCGACGCCCAGTGCGCGCCGCGCACCAGCCACGCCGCCGCCCCCTCCAGCGTCGCCCCGGAGAGCAGCCCCGCCGGCCACCACAGAAACAGCGCCACGTTCCACGGCGTGCCGCGGGGCCGGCTCTTCGCGAGCAGCCGCACGCCCGCCACCCACGCCGCCCACACCGCACACGCCATCGCCGCGTGCACCACGCCCCAGCCGATCCACGCCGTCCACTGCGGCATGTCGGGCCAGCCCGGGGTGTCGGGGTACGTCCGCGCCAGCCGCGGCGCGTTCAGCACGCCCAGCCCCGCGGCGATCAGCCCCCGGCTCACCCACTTCGGAAGGCGGATCGCGTCCGGCGGCGTCGTCATCAGCAGCACGAACAGCAGCGACACGCCCGCCAGCCCCACGCCCACCCGCACCACGTCGCGCACGTCCACGATCGCCGGGTCGGTCGGCGTCGCATACGCCGGCGCGAGCGTCAACAGCGCCGCCGCCCCCCACGCCGCCAGCCGCAGCCGCCGCGGCAGAAGGCCACCCCCGCGCTCCGCGCTGTCCACGGCGATCTCCGCGTGCATGCTGCGGCCCTCCCGGCCCGGCTTCTCGGCCCGGCTTCTCGGCCTGGCCTTCTCGGTCTGGCTGTCTCGATCCGCCTCGCCCGGTCTGGCTCGCCCGGCGAAGCGCCGGCCCTGCGACCCGGCGTTCCTAGCCTACCGGTCGTCGTGTGTCCCTCCAACCCCTGAGCCGCCGCCGATGCTCTCCGTCACGCTTCAGGCCCACGCCAAGGTGAACCTCGCGCTCGCCGTCGCCGCGCCGTTGCCCGCGGGTCACCCCCGCGCCGGCATGCACCCCATCGCCAGTTGGATGGCCCCGCTCGACCTCGCCGACGATCTGACCATCTCCGCCCTGCCGCCCGGCTCAGCAAGCGTCTTTGACCTCGCCTGGCACGCCGACGCCGCGCCCGCCCTGTCATCTGCCCCCGCGGCTCACAGCGCCGCCCACCCCGCCCCCGCCCCGCTCGGCATCGACTGGCCGCTGGAAAAAGACCTCGCCTTCCGCGCCCACGCCGCGCTGTCGGCGCACGTCGGCCGGCCCCTGCCCGTCGCCGTGACGCTGCGCAAGCGCATCCCCGCCGGCGGGGGCCTGGGCGGTGGCTCGGCCGATGCCGCGGCCATGCTCCGCGGCCTTGATCATCTCTTCCACCTCGCGCTCCCCGAGGCCACGCTGCACGCCCTCGCCGCCGCGCTCGGCAGCGACATCCCGTTCTTCATCGATGCGTCGCGGCCTCCCGCCCCCGCCCTCGCCCTCGCCCCCTCGCTCCCGCCGCGCCCGGCGCTTGTCTCGGGCCTGGGCGAGCGTGTGCAGCGTCTGCCCGCGCGGGGCGAGCGCGTCGCGATCACGCTCGTCTTCCCGCCCTTTGGTTGCCCCACCGGCGCCGTCTACCGCGCGTTCGACGAGGCCCCGCCGAGCCGCTTCCGCGAGGACGAGGCCGCCCGCCTCGCCGCCTCGCCCCACCCGCCGACGGACGATGACGTGTTCAACGACCTCGCCCCCGCCGCCGAGCGGGCCGAGCCCCGCCTCGCCGCGCTGCGCCGAGAGCTGTCGGGGGCTCTGGGCCGCCCGGTGCACGTCTCGGGCAGCGGCAGCACGCTGTTCGCGCTCGGGCTCGCCGCGCCCGCGTCGGCGGGTGATGCCGCGTTCCTCCGGCTCGCCGCGGCGGCGGGGTGCCGCGTGCGGGCGGCCCACGTCGTCCTATAACGCCCCGGCCCGCGCACCCGTCCAAAGGTCCCCACGCCCCGACAGCCCGCGACGCCCCGGCCCAACCCCCAGACCCGTCCCGCGCCGCTACATTGGCGGCCCACAACTTCGGAGCCCACCCCATGCCCGCAGACCGCCCGCTCTACCTCGGCATTGACCTCGGCGGCACCAACATGCAGATCGGCGTCGTCGACGCCGCCGGCAACGTCCTCTCCCGCGCCAAGCGCAAGACCGACTCCGACGAGGGCCCCAGCGGCATCTTCGACCGCATCACCTCCGGCTGCCAAGAGGCCGCCCAGTCCGCCGGCGTGCAGCTCGCCGACATCGTCGCCGCCGGCCTCGGCGCCCCCGGCGCGGCCGACCCCGAGCGCGGCATCGTCTACCACGCCCCCAACATCGGCTGGGTCAACACGCCCGCCGCCGAGATGCTCCAGCAAAAACTCGGCCGCCCCGTCACCCTCGACAACGACGTCAACGTCGCCGCCTGGGGCGAGTTCACCCACGGCGCCGCCCGCGGCGCCAGAGACATCCTCGCCGCGTGGGTCGGCACGGGCGTCGGCGGCGGCATCATCCTCGACGGCCGCCTCGTCTACGGGCACTTCAAAACCGCTGGGGAAATCGGCCACATCCGCCTCCGCCCCGAAAACCCCCCCGGCATGCGCCGCCTGGAGCACCTCTGCTCCCGCACCGCCGTCGCCAACCGCATCCGCCACATGATCGAGCTCAACCGCCCCTCGATCGTCCCCGAGCTCGTCGAGGGCAAGCTCCACAAAATCAAGTCCAAGACCATCGCCGACGCCTACGCCCGAAACGACCCCGTCACCGTTGAGATCGTCAACGACTCCGCCGACCGGCTCGGCATCGCCCTCGGCGGCCTCGTCACCGTGCTGAGCCTGGAGATGGTCGTCCTCGGCGGCGGCCTCACCGAGGCCCTCGGCAAGCCCTACGTCGACCGCGTCGCCACCATGATCCGCGAGGTCGCCTTCCCCGAGGTCTGCCAGCAGGTGAAGGTCGTCGCCACCGAACTGCTCGACAACGCCGGCGTCATCGGCGCCGCGATGATCGCGAGAGATCGGTTGGGGTGAGAAGGCATCGAGGCGGAAGGCATCGAGGCAAGAAGGCATCAAGGCATCAAGGCAGTAGGCATCGAGTGGGGAACGCCGGTTGATCGCGTCGCTTCCGGCGCGCCGCAAACGCAACGCCCCCTCCCCGCCCCCCTTCCCGCTTGATGCCTCGATGCCTTCCTGCCTTGATGCCTTCTTGCCTCGATGCCTTGGTGCCTTCCCCCCAAAAAACGACAACACCCGGGCTCGTCGCCCGGGCGTGTCCGTCAACGAAGCACGATCGTTCCATCACCCGCCGCCGTCCCGCGGCGGCCCGTCCGCGACGCTCAGCGGCCTTCCGCCCTCACGTCCTCCACCAGACCGTCGATCGCCAGTTCCAGTTTCTCCTCGGTCTCGTACCGGCCCTGCGAGATCTCCTCGCGCACCCGGTCCACCAGTTCCGTCCGAACCGCGGGCAACTCACGCAGACGCGACAACAAACGCGCCACATCGGACACTTCCACCCGATCCTCCCCCCGGCGAGCCGGCGAGACAGACCGTCCCTCCGCACCCCGCCCGGCTCCCGGCGCCGCCTCGACCCGCGCAAACGAACCCGCGTCGATCGGCGAAACATTGGTCATGGCCTGGCTCCTCGTGGCAATCCCTGCGCCAGCCCTCGGGTGGACCGCTCCTCGAAGGCAGCCCACGCCAGCGACAGGTTCGGCCGTCAGTATCGACGGTGACACCCCGCGGCCTGCAAAAGAGCATCACATCAAAAGTTTGACTCAAGTCTTGATCCCACAAAGGTTTGTAAGGAATAACTTTCCTCCGGACGCGCCAGATTTCCTCACACGACCCATCACCCCCAACCGTCTGCGCAGACCTCAACCCACTTTCGGGGATACCCATGCACACACCTGACAAATCAACCCCCCGGCCCGTCCCCATCGCGCAACGCCTGCGCTCCGCGGCCGCGCACACCCTGCGCCTCCTCGCCCTCGCCGCCACCCTCGCCGGCTGCGGCACCTCCAAAGACCGTGGGGCCGTTCCCGACGCCGAGGGCGTCTTTGCCGACCCCTCCGCGCAGTGGGTGCGCTCCAACGACGCCCCGCCCGATCTAGGCGATCTCGACGACGCCGACACCGATCCCCTCGCCGACGCCGAGGCGCCCTCTATTTTCCGGGGTGCTGCTTCGGGTGGCGCCGGATCGGGTGGTGCCGGTTCCGGGCAAGCAACCCGCCCAGTTCCCGCCGCCTCGGAGACGGGCTGGGCGCTTCTGCTGCGGAAGCTGCCCGGCGCTGACCCGTCGACCGCGGACGCCGTCGCCGCGCGCACGGCCGAGTCCCTGGGCCTGCCCGACGTGCGCTGGGTCGAGCGGGAGGGCTCCTTCGCCGTGGTGCAGGGCCGCTACGCCGGGCCGAACGACCCCGCCGCCCATCGGGCCCTGGCCGCGGCCAAGGCGTACCAGATCAACGGGCTGAAGCCCTACCAGTTCGCGTTGCTGGTGCCGCTGGACACGGGTGCGGGCGCGGGCGGGGCCTCGCCCTATGACCTGCGTTCGGCGCGCGCGCAGTACGGCGACGCGGCGCGGTACACGCTGCAGGTGGCGGTCTACAGCGTGGAGAACGCGGACGCGGCCTCACCCGCGCAGCTCGCGGAAATCCGCCGCGCCGCCGAGGAAGCGGCCTCGCGCCTGCGGGCCGAGGGGGAGGCGGCGTACTTCTTCCACGGGCGGCACCGCAGCATGGTGACGGTGGGCGTCTTCAGCGAGGAAGACCACGACCCGAGCACGCAGCCGCCGATCGAGAGCCCGCTGCTGCGGGCGGCGCGCGCGCGGCATCCGCACAACCTGCTGAACGGCCAGGCCGTGCAAGAAACCATCCGCGGCGCCGGGGGCGAGGCCAAGCGGCTCCAGCCCAGCGCGCTGGTGGCGATCCCGAAGTAACGGCGCATCACCCCCGCTCCGCTACAGACC
The DNA here is from genome assembly GCA_964496975.1 of uncultured Phycisphaeraceae bacterium. GTDB lineage: Bacteria > Planctomycetota > Phycisphaerae > Phycisphaerales > UBA1924 > CAZCBN01. The sequence goes on along the minus strand of CAZCBN010000035.1, from coordinate 3,531 downwards.
GGGCGCAAAGAGCATCTCAACGCCCGCGATGCGCCACGGCCCGTGGTCGGTGCTCCCCGTTCCCGCCGGCTCGCGGCGCCAGTCCAGCAGCCAGACGCTCTCGCCCGCCCCCTCGCCCCCCTCGGCCCAGACGCGGAACTGCGTGCGGGCGCTGCCCGGGCCGTCAAGCGCGGCCTGCACGTCGGTGACGCGGTGCGTGCGCACGTAGCGGGCGGGCAGCGTGTCGATGGCGGCGAGCAGCCCGTCGCGGTCGCCGCGGATGACGGGGCTGTCGACCTGCACCACGCGGGCGAGGTAGGCCGCGGCGCGGGCCGAATCGCCCGCGGCGGCCGCGTCAACAAACAGCCGCGTGTCGGCGCGCAGGGCCTCGCGGTCGGTCTGCACAACCCGCTCGAGGCCGAACGCCGCCGCGGCGAGCAGAACGCCCGCCGCCACGCTGAGCCCCGCGGCGAGCGACTTCCCCCGGCTGTGCAGCGTGGCCCCGACGACCGCGCCCAACGCGAGGCACACGACCACCGCGGGCCAGGGGTTGGCGAGCACAAACCGCTCGATCGCGGGGGCGTCGGGCAGGGGCGCGATGTCGTTGCCGCCGAACAGGCCGAGCTGCGCCAGCGTCGTCAGCGTGCCGGCGTCGGGGGGCGGGAGGGGGCCGATGGGCATGGCAGACGGTACGTGCCGGGCCCGGCCGCGGGTCTGGCCCGGCGTGAGCGGGGTGGGGGGGCGGGCGGCGGATTGCAGGCGGCGGGGCCGGGCGGCCGATGCACGCGGGGGCGGTGCGTGGGGTGGGCCGTCGGGTTTCGGGGGGCGTCGGGAAAACGCCGGAGGCGTGCCAATGCGGGCATCGGATGTGGCGGCCCGGGCGGGATCGGCGGGCGTGTCGGGCGGGCCCGGCGTGTCAAGTGTGCCCGGTGTGCCGGGCGCGTCGGGGTCCATTCTGGAGCGCAACCTCGCGGCGCTGTCGCCCCGGAACGCGGCGCTGGTCGCGCGGCTCCGCGGCGTGTCGGCCCGGGTTGACGCGGTGTTCATCGCCACCGACGACGGCGTGCCGGGCCTGCTGGTCCACGAGTCGCCGGCCCGCGGCCCCGCCGCGAACGGACCAACCGTCGACGACCCGCTCGGCCTGGGCGGCGCGTTTTTGGACGCGGCCCTGCCGGGGGCGGAGGCGGCCGGCGTGACCCCGGCCCCGCCGGGCGTCCCGACGGCCCTGACCAGCCGGCGGAGGCCCCTGGCCGAGGCGGAGCGACTCGCCGACGAGGTGGACCTGACGGCGCACGGCGCCGTCTGCGTGCTGGGCTTCGCCGCGGGGTATCACGCGCAGGCGCTGGCGCGGCGGGGCGGGCGGGGCACGGCGGTGTTCATCTTTGAGCCCGACCTGCCGCTGCTGCGCGCCGTGCTGGAGCGCGTGGACCACGCGGCCTGGCTCGCCGAGTCGGGCGCGGTGATGTTGACCGACCCCGACGACGCGCCCGCGATGAGCGCCGCGGCCTCGGGCGTCGAGGGCCTGATGGCCCTGGGCGTGAAGATGCTGGCGCACCCGCCCAGCGTGAAGCGGCTGGGCGAGGGGGCGACGCGGTTTGTGCGCACGTTCACCACGGTGCTAAAGGCCGTGCGCACCACGGTGCTGACCACGCTCGTGCAGACCGAGCCGACGCTTCGCAACATGGCGATGAACGCCGACTACTACGCCGGCTGCCCGGGCATCCTGGACCTGTCCGGCGCGGCGAGCGGGCACCCGGCGGTGGTGGTGTCGGCGGGGCCGAGCCTTGAGCGCAACATCGACCTGCTGACGGCGCCGGGCGTGCGCGACCGCGTGGTGATCATCGCGACGCAGACGACGCTCAAGCCCTTGCTCCGGCGGGGCATCAGGCCGCACTATGTGTGCGCGCTCGACCACCACGAGATCAGCCGGCGGTTCTACGAGGGGCTGAGCGCCGACGACCTCGCGGGCGTGACGCTCGTGGTGGAGCCGAAGGCGAACCCGGCGATCCCCGACGCGTTCGCGGGGCGCGTGCGCATCACGGGGGACGAGCGGCTCGAGGCGCTGCTGGGCCCCGCGCTCGCGTCGCCCAAGGGGACGCTGAAGGCGGGCGCGACGGTGGCGCACCTGTGCGGCTATCTGGCGAGGCACCTTGGGTGCGACCCGGTCGTGCTGATCGGGCAGGACCTGGGCTTTACGGACGGGCACTACTACGCGGCGGGCGCGGCGATTCATGACGTGTGGGGGCCGGAGCTGGGGGAGTTCCGCACGCTGGAGATGTTCGAGTGGGAGCGCATCGCGCGGGAGAAGAGCCTGCTGCGTCGCACGGTGGACGTCTTCGGCCGGCCGATCTACACGGACGAGCAGATGTCGACGTACCTGGCGCAGTTCGAGGTGGACTTCGCCGCCGACGCGGCGCTGGGGCGGCGCGTCTGGGACGCGACCGAGGGCGGCGTGGCCAAGCGCGGCACGACGCCCATGCCGCTGTCGGAGGCGCTGGCGTGCTTCGCCTCGCTGCCGGGGCACGCGCTGCCGGCGACGCCCGAGCGCGACGGCTCGCCCGAGCGGCGCGCGGCGACGGCGGCGCGGGTGGGCTTTGTCGCGGGGCAGGCGCGGGAGGTGGCGGCCCTGAGCCGCAAGGCGGGCGAGGTGATGCGCGAGATGCGCGACCGGCACGGCGACGCCGCCGCGGTGAACCGGCTCATCGAGCGGGTGTACGCCCTGCGCGACGAGGTGCGGACACTCGAGCCGGCGTACGGGCTCACGCTGTTTTTGAACCAGGCGGGGACGCTGAAGCGGTTCCGCGCCGACCGGCTGATTGACCTGGCGCGGGACACGGACGAGATGGCACGGCAACGCAAGCAGATCGAGCGCGACATCACGAACCTGGAATGGCTCGCCGACGCGGCGGACTCGCTCGGAAAGACGCTCGACGCGGCGCAGGCGGCGCTCGAGGGCCGCGCGGCGAAGATCACCCGCGACGTGCCGCCCCCCGTGGCCGCGGAACGCACGGATACGGACCTGGTCGCGGCGACCAGCGGCGGGCCGGTTGGCGGGATGGGCGGTGGGACCGGCGGCGACGCATCGACCGGCGATGAGCGCGCGGCGATGGCGGCGGCGATTTCGGGCGGGGTCGCGGGCGGGCTGGGCCGTCGGCGCGTGGCGGCGGTGCTGTGCGTGGACGAGGCGCTGTCGGGCCTGGGCACCCCGCGGGACGTGCGGCGCGAGCTGGTGCCGGGGCAGACGGCGCTGTCGCTCGCGGTGGAGCGGCTGCTGCGGGCCGAGCGGCTCTGCGGCGTGGTGGTGCTGAGCGGGCGGCCGGCCTCGGCGCGGGCGGCGCTGGGCGCCGTGGCGAGCGACCCGCGCGTGCGGGTGGAGGGCGTGGGGGCCGCGGAGTGGGAGGCGTGGCGCGCACGGACGCGGGCGATCGGCGCGGCGCGGCGGTTCTCGCCCGCGGCGTGGCGCGGCGGGCTGGCGGGGCTGTGCCAGGCGGACGAGGGGTGCAGCCCCTCGCTGCTGGCGGGGGCGATGTCGCGGCCCGCCACGATGCCGAC
>CAZCBN010000034.1:10450-29084 GCA_964496975.1 uncultured Phycisphaeraceae bacterium | reverse complement strand
CCCGACCACGTCGACCACGTCCAACTCCTCGCCGACTTCCTGACCGACTCCATCACCATCCACGAACTCGCCGTCCGCCACGACCTCACCCTCGCCGACCTCCGCGCCTGGGCCGAGCACCCGCGCACGCAGGCGGCGTTCGACACCATCCGGGCACTCGCCGCGCTCCGCGCCGAACTCATCACCCTCGAAGCCGGCAACACCGCGCGTGCCGCGCTGCAACGCACGCTCGCCAACCAGACCGCAACCCCCGAAACCCACCGCCGCGCCGCCACCACCCTCCTTCGCATCTCCGCCCCGGGTGGGGCGGCTCTCCGAGCCGCCGCCGTCCTGGGTAGGTCGGCCCCCCGAGCCGACCCTCCCCGCTCTCTCCCCCTCCCCCGCGGCCCCGCCGCGCACTCTGCCACTTTGTCTCTCTGCCACTCGGCCACTTCCCCCTCCGTGGCTTCGTCGCTCCGTGGCTTCGTGGCTTCCCCCTACCCTCCTCCGTGCACCTCGCCCTCGTCATCCCCGTCTACAACGAGCGAGACTGGCTCCCCAGGCTCATCGCCCGCGTCGACGCCACCCCCCTGCCCAAAAACCCTGAAAACCAGCCCATCCGCCGCACGCTCGTCCTCATCGACGACGCCAGCACCGACGGCTCGCGCGACCTCATCGCGGCCCTCGCCCAGCGTCCAGACGTCCGCGCCGTCTTCGCCGACACCAACGGCGGCAAGGGCGCCGCGCTCCGCCTCGGCTTCGCCGCCGCGCTGGCGCAGGGGGCCGACCTTGTGCTCATCCAGGACGCCGACCTGGAGTACGACCCCGCCGACCACGCCGCCGTGCTCGCCCCGCTGCTCGACGGCCGGGCCGACGCGGTCATCGGCTCGCGCTTCATCGGGCAGACGCACCGCGTGCTCTACTACTGGCACAGCGTGGCGAACCGCGTCATCACCGAGCTCAGCAACATGGCGAGCAACCTGAACCTCACCGACATCGAGTGCGGCACCAAGGCCTTCACCGCCCCCGTCCTCCGCACGCTCCTGCCCCTCCTCCGCGAGAACCGCTTCGGCATCGAGCCCGAGCTCGTCGCCCGCCTCGCCCGGCTGCGCCTCGAAGGCCCCGCCGCCGCCGCGCCCAGGCCCATCCGCATCTACGAGGTCCCCGTCTCCTACGCCGGCCGCACCTACGCCGAGGGCAAAAAAATCACCTGGCGCGACGGCCTCTCCGCCCTCCGCTGCATCGTGCAGCACAACTTCACCCCCCCGCCCAAGCCATAATGCCCCCCGTGACCGCGACTTCGCCCACCCTCGCCTCGATGACGATCGCGCAGTTCCTGCATGCGCTCGCCGCGAAGTCCCCTGCCCCCGGCGGCGGCGCGGTGGCGGGGCTCGCCGGGGCCATCGCCGCCGACCAGGCCCGGATGGTGATCGCGTACACGCTGGGCCGGGCGGCGTTCGCGGCGCACGAGGCGGGGCTGCGCGAGGTGGACGCGCAGCTTTCGAGCGCGCGCGACGCGCTGTTGCGGCTCGCGGACGAGGACGCGGCGGCGTACGGCCGGTACGCGGCGCTGAAGGGCCTCGCCGAGGGGGACCCGGCCCGCGCGGGGCTTTCCGCAGCGGCGGAGGAGGCGGCGGGCGTGCCGCGGCGGACGCTCGAGGCGGCGCTGGGCGTCATGCGGGCGGTGGCGTCGCTCCCGGGCCGGACGAACCGGCATCTGGCGAGCGACCTCGTGGTGGCGGCGGCGATGGCCGAGGCCGCGGCGGCGAGCGCGGCGGCGAACGTGGCCGTGAACCTGTCGCTGCTCGAGGAGCGGGCGCGCGAGCCGGCCCGGGCGCACGCGGCGACGCTGGCGGCCGAATCAACGCGGCTTCGGGCGGAGGTGGGGGCGGCGTGCGGGGCGTTGCCGTAGGATGGTTGGCATGCGTGTGGTGGAGTTTGGGCCAACCTCGGACGTTCGGACGCTGACGGAGATGTTCCAGAAGGCGGGCGCGATCGCTGAGCCCAGCCAGATGCTGCAGCACTTCGGCCGGTGGTTCGGGACGCGTCGGCCCAGCGACCTGTTCATGTCGGTGTCGCGGCGGAACATGCCGCCGGGCAAGTTCAAGGTAACGCGGTGGCTGACGCAGGCGGATCGGGCCGACCCGGACCGCCCCGCGCCGAACCCGTGGCGCGACTGGGCGAAGATCCCCGAGCACAGCGGGGGCGTGGTGGGCGAGATTCTGGCGCAGGGCGTGCCGACGCTGGCGACGGGGCTGGACACGTCGCGCGACGAGTTGTTCGGGCCCTTCGCGGGCAAGATCCGCTCGGCGATGGCGATCCCGACGTACGACGGCGCCGAGGCGTTGAACTGGGCGATCTGGTTTTATGAGTCGGCCGAGCCGCCGCCGGAGTCGTTCTTTGTCGAGACCATCATGCAGACCAACCTGCTTGGGATGGCGACGAAGAACCTGGTGAGCCGGCGGCAGATCGAGTCGCTCAACGCCGAACTCACCCGTCAGTTTGAGCAGGTGGCGGTCATCCAGCAGTCGCTGCTGCCGCAGAAGCTGCCGAGCATCCCCGGGTTTGTGCTGGCGACGAGCTATCTGACGAGCACGCACGCGGGGGGCGACTACTACGACTTCTTCCGCTTCCCCAGCGGCCGGTGGGGCGTGCTGATCGCCGACGTCGCGGGCCACGGCGCGGGCGCGGCGACGGTGATGGCGATGCTGCGGGCCATCCTGCACTGCTACGACGCCTGCCACGACGACGAGATGCGGCTCTTGCCGGGCGAGGTGATGGCGTTCGCGAATCGCAAGCTGGTGGAGAGCCGGCTGGCGGAGAGCTTTGTCACGGCGTTCTTCGCGTTGCTGGACCCCGCGACCGGGGAGCTGGCGTTCACGCGGTGCGGGCACAACCCGCCGCGCATCAAGCGCGACGGGTCGCCGTCGATCGTGACGCTGGAGGAGCCGGGCGGCCTGCCGCTGGGCATCGCCGACGAGATCCCGCTGGAGACGGGCCAGGCCCACCTCGGCCCCGGCGACACGCTGGTGCTCTACACCGACGGCATTGTCGAGGCCTTCGGCCCGCGCGGGGCCGACGGCACGCGCGAGATGTTCGGCGTGCGCCGGCTCGACGAGGCCCTCGCGAGCTGCTCGGGCGAGCCCGAGTGCGTGGTGGACTCGGTGCACGCGGCGCTGTTCGCCCACACGGGCGTGATGGAGCGCGACGACGACCAGACCCTGGTCGTGCTGCGTCGCGGCCACGCGTGAGCCCGCCGACCGCGGAGCCCTGGTGGGCGGCGACGGACGCGGCCGGGGAGCGTGGGCTGCGCTTTGAGTGCACGGGGTGCGGGGCGTGCTGCTCGGGGCCGCCGGGGTACGTGCGCTTCACGCCGGCTGAGGCGGGGGCCATGGCGGCGGCGCTGGGCGTGGGTGTCGAGCGGTTTTTGCTGGACTACACCGAGCAGGGCCCGGCGGGCCTGAGCCTGCGCGACGTGAAGACCGAGCACGGGTACGACTGCGTGCTGCTGGACCGCGTGAGCGTGCCGGGCAAGGCGATGTGCCGCGTGTACGAGGCGAGGCCCGCGCAGTGCCGCGCGTGGCCTTTTTGGCCCGAGGTGCTGAAGAGCCCCCACCACTGGGCCGCGGCGGCGAAAAACTGCGAGGGCATCAACCGCGGGCCGCTGCATGCGCCCGAGGTCATCGCGCTGACGGTGCGTGGGAAGTGAGCCGGGCGCGGCCGCGGTAGGCTTGGCGCATGCGGGCGAAGCAACGGCGACAGATCGGCGGGGCGGGGCGTGTGTGGGCGCGGGCGCGGCGCGGGCTGGCGGCGGCGGTGGGCGCGGGCACGCTCGGCGCTGGGCTGGGCGCCGGTCTGGGCGGGTGCGGCGTCGCGAGCGAGCCGCGGACGTTTGCCGTGGCGCCGGGCGGGTATGTCGGCGCGTTCGACGCGGCGCGGGTGGAGCTGCTGAACGCGGGCTTCACGCTGGAGCGTGTGGACGCGGCGCGGGGCGTGCTGTCGACGACGACGAAGACCACCGCGGGCCTCGCGACGCCGTGGGACGGCGAGCAGGAAACCGTCGGGCAAGAGTGGCAGGACTTTGTGAACCGGCAGGCGCGGGTCATCCGCGTGACCTTCGGCCCGCCCGCGACGCTGGAAGCGGCGAAGACGCTCGAGCAGGAGGTGTCGGGGCAGATCGAGGCGGCGACGGCCGCGGGGGATGCGAGCGCGGCCGGCGCCGGCGCGCCGCCCGTGCCCGCGTCTGTGCCCTCGCCCGTGCCCGCGGCCGCCGAGGGCGACCTGCGGCTGGCGACCGGGCCCCTCGCGGGGCGCGTGGAGGTGGTGCTGCTGCGGCAGCATCGGCCCGGGTATCGGGCGGAGACGGAGTCGGCCCGGCTCGGCAGCACGTGGGTGGACCCGCTGCTGGCGGAGCGCGGGCTGGGCGGGGCGCCGTTCATCGCGCTGCGGCGCGACGACCCGCTCGCGGCGACGCTGACGCGGCGCGTCGTGAAGCGGATGGAGCGGGAGGCGGAGAAGCAGGCGCTCGCCGGGGCGGAGTGAGGCTGGGGCGCGGACGGCCGCGGGTGAGGTCGCGACGTTGCGGCGCGGGGTGAGCCGTCAGCGGCTTTCGGGCACGCCCAGCGGGACGAAGCGGCGGGCGCGGATTTCCTGGGTGCCGAGCTGGCCGCAGGCGCCCATCATGTCGCGGCCCTTGGTGCGGCGGCGTTTGACGAAGAGCCCCCTGGCGATGCAGCGCTGCATGAAGGCGGTGACCTCCTCCTCGGTGGGGGCGGGCCAGGGGCTTTGCCGGCGCGGGTTGTAGGGGATGACGTTCAGGACGCCGGTGGGGCTGCGCTCGCCGGCGATGCCCTTGAAGGGCTCGAGGTAGTCGGCGATCTGGTCGGCGTGCTCGGGAGCGTTGTTCACGCCGGGGATGAGGACGTATTCAAAGCAGAGCTTGCGGTTGCTGCCGCGGCGGAAGTCGAGCAGGGCGTCGCGCAGGTGGGCCATCGGCATGGCCTTGTTCACCGGCATGAGGCGGCTTCGGATGTCGTCGTTGGGCGCGTTGATGCTGACGGCGAGGCCCAGGCGGTGCCAGCCGTGGTTCTGGATGACGCGGTGCAGCTTGGCGAGGCCGTCGAGGCGGCCCACGGTGCTGATGGTGATGCTGGCCATGGGGACGGCGGCGCCGTTGTGGTCGGCCAGCACGCCGACGGCGCGGATGACCTCGTCCATGTTGTCCAGCGGCTCGCCCATGCCCATGAAGACGATGTTGTCGATGCGGGCCTTCTTGACGTGCGTGGCGGCCCACCACTGGCCGACGATTTCCTCGGCGGTGAGGCTCCGGACCAGGCCCATCTGGGCGGTCTCGCAGAAGTGGCAGCCCATGGCGCACCCGACCTGGCTGCTGACGCAGAGCGTGTTGGTGCGTCGGCCGGTGCGGCCGATCATGGGGATGATGACGCTCTCGATGTCGAGGTGCTGCACGCGGGCGTCGGCGGCGAGGACGCCCAGCGGGTTGAGGTCGGCGGTGCGGCCGGTCTGCGGCGGGCGGGGCATGCCATCGAGGCGCTGCACGAACTTGGTCGTGACGCCCTCGGAGCCCTGCTCAGATTGTTCTCGGACGATGGGGGCGATCGGGCTGCGGGCGATGACGCGGCCTCGGGCGCCGGTGGCCTCGGTCTGGCCCTCGCGCAAAACCTGCTTGTACGCCCGCTCGGCCTGGCCGGGGCCGAAGCCGCGCTCGGCCGCCGCGGCCTGAAAATCGGCGAGTGTGTAGCCCAGGGGGTTCAGCGGGGGGGCGACGCCTTCGGGGGCGCTGGGGCCCCGCGGTGCCTCATCCGGGGGAGGGGGCGTCGGGCTGGACGGTGACGAGGGCATCGGGAGCGATCGTAGACGCCGGGGCGTCGGGGCCTTGCGGCGCGGGGCGCGCGGGGTAGAGCGGGCCGCGGGGCAGGTGCGCGAACGTCTTGGCGTTCCGGGCCGCGCTGCGGGCCGCGGGGAGGACGCCGCTGGTGGCGACCAGCCAGGCGAGGCCGGCAGAAAGCACAATCGCGGGGGTGAGCGTGAGCGCGAAGCCGATGGCCTTGCGGAGGTTGTGGCTCGCGTCCCGGTAGATGGGGGGCAGGACGAGCAGGAGGGTGGCGAGGCCGGCGAGAACGATGAGGAGCAGGGCGGGGTGGGACATCGGGCTTCCGGGGCTGGGGGTGCGGCGGACGGGGTGGCGCGGTGCGTGCGCGCAGCGCGGGGCGCTCCACGCACCGCGCAAGGAGAAGCCGTATCGGCCGCGGCGGCTTTCGACTTCAGGGGGTCTTTCGGGTTGAATGGGGTAGGGCGGGGCGGGGGGGCGCGGAATCGGGCGGCGGGTGGCTTTGCAGAGTCTTCGCGCGGTCTTCACGTCACGTGAGGTTTGCGCGGGCGGCCGGTCGTTAGATTGCGATGGTGACGACGACGCGCGCACGGCCGGGGTTTACGCTCATTGAGTTGCTCGTGGTGATCGCGATCATCGCGTTGCTGATCGGGATCTTGCTGCCGTCGCTGGGCGCGGCGCGGGAGTCGGGGCTGTCGCTCGCGTGCCTGGCGCGGATGCGCGAGCTGGCGACGGCCGCGAACTTTTATGCCGAGGACCACAAGGAGCAGCTCTGGGGCAACGACCCGCGGAACGGCTGGGCCCGGCGGACCGTGGACGGCGTGATCGTCGCCGGGCCCGTGTACGAGTACCTGGGCAACGCGGGGGAGATGCTGGCCTGCCCGAAGAACAACCGGGAGAGCGGCGCGGGTGACCGGCGCGAGATCGAGGCCGGGCCGCAGGTGGCGGGGGCGGAGCTTGATTACGACTACACGCTGGCCGTGGGGGCGCAGGGGGCGAAGACCAGCGTTGAGTCCAAGATCTGGTACCTGGACCGGGCCTCGGGCCGGTGGCGGAGCGACAGCGAGTCGCCGCCGCGGTTCATGCGTGCGGCGGGGCTCGCGGTGATGACGCGGTTCCGGGCGCTGCCGGTGTTTATCGAGGAGAGCACGCCCTGGTACAACTCGGTGGACACCGACGGCCGCTGGGCGAACAACGACCAGTTCACGACGCGGCACCAGGGGGACGGCTTTTACACGATGCTGGACGTCACGGTGGAGAAGTTCGACGTCTCGTCGGGCGACTCGGAGACGGTGCAGGAGGTGGCGGTCGACACCCAGCACCGCGACTGGTACGTGTACGAGCGGGGCAACCTGTCGACATGGAACCGGGTGTACGAGCGGGTGACGGGGTACGGGGCGATCAACGGAGGGAAGTTCGCGGTCTACCCGTAAGGGGGTGCGTCGGCGTCCTAGCATCGGGCCTTGTTCGCGAGGAGCCGCGAGGGGGCGCGAGGCGGCGCTGTCTCTCGGTGCCCGCGGGGCCCGGAGCGACGGCACATGAGCGAGTGGGTGAAGGTCAACGAAGCGTTCCGCAGCCAGCCCGGCCAGCGCGTCACGCTGAAGGGCTGGGTGCGGACGCGGCGCGACAGCAAGGCGGACGGCGGGCTGAGCTTCATCGCGCTGCACGACGGCACGTGCCAGGAGGCGATCCAGGTCGTGGCGCGGGGCGACCTGCCGAACTATCAGAGCGAGATTCTGCACCTGACCACCGGCTGCTCGATCGAGGCCGAGGGCGAGCTTGTCCAGAGCCAGGGGAAGGGGCAGGCGATCGAGATGCAGGCGGCGCGCGTGCGCGTCGTGGGCATGGTGGAAGACCCCGACACCTACCCGGTGCCGATGAAGCGGCACACGATGGAGTACCTGCGCGAGGTGGCGCACCTGCGGGTGCGGACGAACACGTTCGGCGCGGTGGCGCGGGTGCGGCACGAGCTGGCGATGGCGATCCACCGGTTCTTTGACGAGCGCGGGTTCTTCTACGTGCACACGCCGATCATCACGGCGAGCGACTGCGAGGGCGCGGGGCAGATGTTCCGCGTGAGCACGCTGGACGCGGTGAACCCGCCGCGGGTGAAGGAAGAGAGCCCCGAAGGGAAGGGGCACGCGGCGGGGGGCGTCGACTGGTCGCAGGACTTTTTCGGCAAGGAGAGCCACCTGACGGTGTCGGGGCAGTTGAACGTGGAGACATACTGCTGCGCGCTGAGCCGGGTGTACACGTTCGGCCCGACCTTCCGGGCGGAGAACAGCAACACGAGCCGGCACCTGGCCGAGTTCTGGATGATCGAGCCGGAGATCGCGTTCGCCGACCTCGCGGCCGACGCGACGCTGGCGGAGGAGATGCTGAAGTATCTGTTCGAGACGGTGCTGTCGCGCCGGGCCGACGACATGGCCTTCTTCAACGAGCGGATCGAGCCGGGGCTGATCGACCGGCTGAAGCACATCATCGCGAGCCCGTTCCGCCGGCTGCCGTACACCGAGGCGGTGCAGATCCTGCTCGCGGCGCAGGCGAAGGGCGACGCGAAGTTTGAGTTCCCGGTGAAGTGGGGCACGGACCTGCAGAGCGAGCACGAGCGCTACCTGACCGAGAAACACTTCAAGCAGCCCGTGGTGCTGATGAACTACCCCAAGCAGATCAAGGCGTTTTACATGCGGCTGAACGACCCGGGCACGGACGGCGCGCCGGGCGAGACGGTGGCGGCGATGGACGTGCTGGTGCCGGGCATCGGCGAGATCATCGGCGGGAGCCAGCGCGAGGAGCGGCTCGACGTGCTCGACCGGCGCATCGAGGAGATGGGCCTGCACAAGGACGACTACTGGTGGTACCGCGACCTGCGGCGGTACGGCACGGTGCCGCACGCGGGCTTTGGGCTGGGCTTTGAGCGGCTCATCCAGTTCTGCACGGGGATGCAGAACATCCGCGATGTGATCCCCTTCCCGCGGGCGCCGAAGCAGGCGGAGTTTTAGCGGCGTGGGACGGGCGGGCCGGGGAGGCGCGAGCACGTGAGGCGCGACGCACGAGGGCCCGGGCCGGGCGCGGCCGCGCTGCGGCGTGCGGCCCGGCAAGAGGCACGGCGCGAGGAGCGGCGGCGGCCCCGGCCGCTGACAACGCCCTTTGTGAACACCACGGTGCCCGTCGGTGCGGTGCGGGACGCGGTGCGTGCGTGCCGGGCCGGGCGGGACGAGCGGCTCGTGGGCTTTGGGACGCTGGAGCCGGTGCCGAGCGGGAGCTCGCAGGTGATGGGCGCGGCGCTGGCGGCGACGCCGGGCGTGGGGCCGGCGCTGCATCTGATCGGGGCAATCTGGGCGACGCGGGGGCGTCGGGTGGCGGTGCTGACGACGCGGCGGCTGGTGCTGTGCGCGCCGGTGCCGCGGATCGTTCGCGGGGGGCAGACCGTCCGAGAGGGGCGGCCAGGCCGGGATACGCCGGAGGGGCGCGCGGCCCGGAAAAGTCGAGACGGCGGGCGGAGGGCGGTGCTGGTGGCGTTGCCGGTGGAGGTGCTGGGGCTGTCGGAGTTTGTGGCGGCGGGCGTGGGAGTTCGGCGCGGCCGGCCGGTGCGGGCGCGGGGCGGGCGCGCGCCGGGAGGGCGGGCACCGGGCAGGGGGGTTCAGGGCGGGGGGGCACGGGTCGGGGGGGTTCAGGGCGAGGGGGGCGGGCTTCGGGCGGCGCTCGGGCCGGCGGGGCTTGTGCTGGATGATGATGAGCTGGCGCGGGCGGCGGCGGCGGGCGCGGTGGAGTCGGTGGTGTTTGACCTGCAGGCGACGGGAAGGCCGCCGCGGCGGTACTCGCTGCGGCTCGCTCGGGCCGGGGGGGCGTGGCGGCTTGCGGCGGGGCTCGGGCTGCTGGGCGGGTGAACGGGAAAAAGGGGGGTGGCAGCGGGCGGCGGCGTCTGTATGCTGCGGTCGGGAGGATGCGAGAGGGATGGGTTGGGCGGAGCCCGCCCCGGAGCATGCATGACGCTGCTGATGACGACCCCGCGACGCCACGACGTGCCGACCCCCACCACCGCCTCGAGCGCGGGCGACGCCCTTGCGAAGCCGCGCCGCGTGAAGCATTTCGTGCTGGACACGAACGTGCTGCTGCACAACCCGGGGGCGCTGTTCGTCTTCGAGGACAACCACCTCGTGATCCCCTACCCGGTGATCGAGGAACTCGACAAGATGAAGCGCCGCGACGACGACATCGGTCGCAACGCGCGGGCGGCGATCCGGCACCTGGACACGCTGCGCGGGCTCGGCAGCCTGACCGTGGGCGTGCGGCTCGACCTGCTGCCGCTGACGGCGCGCAGCGGCGCGGCGACGAGCCCGACGGGGATCAGCGGCACGGTCCGGATCGACGTGCAGAAGCACGAGGACCGGCCCGACGTCATCGGCGAGGCGACGCCGGACAACAAGATCATCGCGGCGGCGTACGCGCTCAAGCTGGCGGGCACGGAGCACGTCGTCTTTGTGTCGAAGGACCTGTCGGCGCGGATCAAGTCGGACGCGCTGGGCATCCACACCGAGGACTTCGAGAACCAGAAGGTCGACGCCGACCGGCTCTACGTCGGCTACACGACGGTGGACGTGCCGGGCCAGACGATCGACCGGCTCTACGCCGACCGCATGCTGGCGGTGGAAGACCTGATGCGCGCGTCGGCGCTCTCGCTGGAGCCGCCGGCGCAGGGGGAGGACCTGGGCGCCGGCGCGGCGGGGGCGCTGGCCGGGGCGGCGGGCTCCACGCTGCGCGGGCCGACGCTGATCGAGGAGCCGATCGCGAACGAGTTCGTGCTGATGCGCGACCTGGACGACGAGACGCACACGGGCCTGGCCCGGCGCCTCGCCGACACCGACCACCTCATCCCGGTGACGGGGCAGAAGAAGCCGACCTTCGGCATCATGGCCCGCAACGTGCAGCAGACGATGGCGCTCGACCTGCTGCTGGACGACGAGATCCGCCTCGTCACGCTGCTGGGCTCGGCCGGCACGGGCAAGACGCTGCTCGCCATCGCCGCCGGCATGAGCAAGGTCTACCAGGACCAGCGGTACGACAAGCTGCTCGTCGCGAGGCCCATCATGCCGATGGGGCGCGACATCGGCTACCTGCCCGGCGACAAGGACGAGAAGCTCGGCGCCTGGATGCAGCCGATCTTCGACAACATCAGCTACCTGCTCAGCACGCGCGGCAGCCCCAACCAGGCCGCCGAGAGCCGCAGCCCCGAGCACCACATCAACAAGCTCATGGCCGACGGCTCGCTGGTGCTGGAGCCCCTGACGTACATCCGCGGCCGCAGCATCCCCCACCAGTTCATGATCGTCGACGAGGCGCAGAACCTCACGCCGCACGAGGTGAAGACGATCGTGAGCCGCGTCGGCGAGGGCACCAAGCTCGTCCTCACCGGCGACATCGGCCAGATCGACAACCCCTACCTCGACCGCTCTAGCAACGGCCTGAGCTACGCCGTGGAGAAGATGAAGGGTCTGGGCATCGTCGGCCACATGATGCTCGCCAAGAGCGAACGCAGCGAGCTGGCGAGCCTCGCGGCGCAGCGGCTCTGAACGCGGCGGCGCTGAACGCGACAACACCGAACCCGTCGTTTGTGCCCCGCCTTCCGGGAGAACCGGGGGAGGCCCGGCCCCGCAACCCCGCGTTTCCATCGGCGGTCGATGCGCGTCAAGCGATCAACGCTGCGTTGAGGGGGCGGCGCGGACCGCGCGGTTTCTCCCCAACTTCAGGACGATCTGCATGATTGCGCCGCGAGCGCGCTGCAAACGCTTGCAGGCATGAAAGCGGTTTTTATACTCCGATGATCCGTGATCGGGCCGGGGCGTTGGATCGCCGCGGCGGCCCGGAACGGCTGCGAGGCGATGCTCGCGACTGGTGATCAGCGTGTGTTCCGCGCTCACGCGGGCGCGGTGTCATGCGCCTGTGCTACGCCGCCGTGCGCAGGCGGGCCGGCGGGCACAGATGACGGTTCACAACGGTGCCGGTTCACACGAGAAGCGGTTCACACAAGGGACGGTTCGCAAAAAGGCGGTCCGCCATGACGGCGGTCCACAGAGAAAAAGGAATCGAAGCATGCGTCTTCGCACATCCGCTGTTGTCGTCGCCGCGGCGTGGCTCGCGGCCGGTGGGCTGGTCGCGGCGCCGGCGTGGGCGCAATCCACGCGGCCCGGCGTGGGGTCGACGCCCTACACCGGCGGCGTGACCTTCCGCGTCTGGGCGCCCTTCGCCACCAGCGTGTGCGTCGCGGGCACGTTCAACAGCTTCTCGGCCACCGCGACGCCGCTCGTCAAGGAGGGCACCAGCGGCTACTGGTCGCGCGACGTCGCCGGCGCCGCCGTCGGGCACGCGTACCAGTACGTCATCAAGAACGGGACGCAGACGCTCTGGCGCATCGACCCGCGCGGGGAGAAGGTGACCAACTCCGTGGGCGACACGATCGTCTACAACGACGCCGCCTTCGCGTGGTCCGGCAGCTTCACGTCGCCGCCCTGGAACGAGATGGTGATCTACGAGATGCACATCGGCACGCTGAACGACACGCCGGGCGGGGCGCCGGGCACGTTCACGAGCGCGGTGGCGCGGCTGGACCACATCCGCGACCTGGGCATCAACGCGGTGAAGGTGATGCCGCTGGCGGAGTTCGCGGGCGACTTCTCCTGGGGCTACAACCCCGCGCACCCCTTCGCGATCGAGTCTGTCTACGGCGGGCCCGACGGGTACAAGAACTTCGTGCAGCAGGCCCACAACCGCGGCATCGCCGTGATTCAGGACGTGGTATACAACCACTTCGGCCCGAGCGACCTCGACCTCTGGCAGTTCGACGGGTGGAGCCAGAACGGGTACGGCGGAATCTACTTCTACCAGGACTGGCGCCGAAGCACGCCCTGGGGCGACACGCGGCCCGACTACGGCCGGGGCGACGTCCGCACGTACATCAAGGACAACGCCTTCCGCTGGCTCTCCGACTTCCGCGTGGACGGGCTGCGGTGGGACTCCACCGTCAACATCCGCACGCAGAACAACGGCGGCGGGGGCGACATCGCCGACGGGTGGTCGCTCATGCAGTACGTGAACAACGAGATCAACGCGGCGATGCCGCAGAAGATCTCCATCGCGGAGGACCTGCAGAACAACGAGTACATCACGCGCTCCACCGGCGCGGGCGGCGCGGGCTTTGACTCGCAGTGGGACGCGGCCTTCGTGCACCCCATCCGCGATGCGATCATCACCGGGAGCGACAGCAACCGCAACATGTTCTCCGTGCGCGACGCCATCGCGAAGAAGTACAACGGCGACGCCTTCCAGCGCGTGATCTACACCGAGAGCCACGACGAGGTCGCCAACGGCCACGCCCGCGTGCCCGAGGAGATCTTCCCCGGCAACGCCGGCAGCTGGTGGTCGCAGAAGCGCTCCACCCTCGGCGCCGCCATCACGATGACGAGCCCCGGCATCCCGATGATCTTCCAGGGCCAGGAGATCCTCGAGGACACCTACTTCCAGGACACCGACCCCGTCGACTGGAGCAAGCTCACCACCTACGGCGGCATCAAAAACCTCTACCGAGACCTCATCCGCCTGCGTCGCAACTGGTTCAACAACACCCGCGGCCTGCGCGGGCAGAACGTCAACGTCTTCCACGTCAACAACACCAACAAGGTGATCGCCTACCACCGCTGGCAGAACGGCGGCGCGGGGGACGACGTCGTCGTCGTCGCCAACTTCGGCGGCTCGGGCTACGCCAGCTACAACCTCGGCATGCCCCGCGGCGGGATGTGGCGCGTCCGCTTCAACTCAGACTGGAACGGCTATTCCGCCGCCTTCGGCAACCACCCCGCCTACGACACCAACGCCAACAGCGGCGCCAAGGACGGCCTGGGCTACAACGCCAACGTCAGCATCGGGCCCTACACGGTGCTGATCCTCTCGCAGTGACCGCTCGGCCACGCACGAAAACGCACGCCACGCCCGCGGACGCACCCCGCGGGCGTTGCGCGTTTTTGGGCCGGGCGACGCCGAAAAACACGATTGACGACCACCGTGTCCCTTGATCTGGGCTAGAGTGTTCGATGCGCCGCACCGCCCGCCGATGGTCCCTGCTTCGCCCGTCCCGGCACGCCTTGAGTCATATCCAGAGTCACGCCCGGGGTCACATCTGGGATCACACGCGGGCGCGCGGGGCCGGCTTCACGCTCATCGAGTTGCTTGTTGTCATCGCGATCATCGCGCTGCTGATCGGTGTGCTGCTTCCCGCCCTGGGCGGGGCGCGGGACGCGGCGCGGCGCACGCTCTGCGCGTCGAACCTTCGGCAGGTCGGCCTGGCCTTCACGCTCTACGGCGGTGAGCACGCCGACACGTTCCCGGCCGAGCACGACACGTTCAACTACAAGGACCGCACGGGCGAGTTTGTGCGCACGCCGGCGGGCGTGCTGAAGACGGCGTTCCTGTGGAACGGCCGCGGGTTCCGCGAGGCGGTCGAGCCGTTCCTCGACGGCGTGATCGACGAGCGGAGCCCGGGCGTGCTCGCGTGCCCGGCGGACGTGGGCGAGGAGGACACGCCCGCGTTTGAGCGCACGAGCTACGCGTACAGCCTTGCGTTCTACCACTCGGCAGCGCAGGTGCGGACGCTGCGCGATGTGTCGGCGCAGCTCCGGCGCAGCCCGGGGTGCCCCGGGCCGGCGCGGTGCGCGGAGTGCGCGGCGGGGCCGGGGTGTGCGCGCGCGGGCGACCTGCCGCCGGTGGGGCAGCGGTGGGACGCGGTTCGGTACACCGACGCGAAGGTGCTGTCGGGGGACTGGGACCCGTACCACGACGCGGACCTGCCGGCGCGCGCGCAGGCGCGGGCGTGGTTTGAAAAAGGGTGGTGGGACGCGGCGGACACGCGGGAGTTTGTGTTTGTCGATGGGTCGGTGCGGGCCGTTGATGCGGCGGAGATGAACGCCGCGCACGACGGCCTGCCGAACCCCAACGTGACCCGCGGCGGCATCGCCGGGCGCGACACGGGCGGGGCCCTCTCCGCCGGGGCGGTGGGCGACTGCCCGGGGGTGGGCGGCGGGGGGCGGTGGCGGCCCGGGGGTGGGGGGGGGGGGGCGTGGGGCGTGGGGGGGCGGCTCGGTTTGGGAGGGGATCGGGGCGGGGCGGTGGCTTTTTCGGGCCATTCCAGGAGGTGGCCGGATCCCTCGGCGGTCGCGGCTCGGACAGGCGGGGTCTGATGGTGCCGGTGCACCGGCCCGCCGTGCGCGCGAGAGGGCAGGGGTTGCGCGGTGTTTGGGCGGGGTATCCGGCGGCGGGTCCGCGGCTTGATGAGAGGCGGCGGCACGGAATGACGAGTGGAGAGCCGGTGGCGTGGCGGATGGTTTCGTTCGCATGAACATATACCGGACAGGAGCTCGGGGATGTTGAATCGTGGAGCGTTGGCGTTGGCGGCGGTCGCGGGCCTGGCGGCCGGCGTGGTGGCGCAGGACGCGGTGACCGCGTCGGTCTCGGCGTCCGGTTCGGCGTCGGGTTCGACGGTGGGGGCGGCGCGGCGGGGCGTGGCGGGCTTCCGGCCTGACGCGCTGGTCGCGGTGGCCGAGGCCGGGCGCACGACGGCGGTGATGAACACGGGCGAGGTGGTGGAGCTGGACGTGCAGCAGGTGTGGAAGCCGGTGTGCGGCACGACGGCGGGCGCGCTCGACGCCCCGGCGCTCGCGGCGATCGCGGACGCGCACAACGCGGCGTTCGCGGGCGAGGACGCCGAGGTGACGGTGGTGAACAGCCTGCGCGGCACGGCGATGTGCAGCGTGCCGCAGATCAACGTGGTGTACAACGTGACGGGGACGATCCCCAACGGGGCGCTGGCGTCGTTCCAGCGGGCGGAGGCGTACCTCGAGAGCCTGTTCGGCGACCCGATCACGATCACGGTGAACGTGTCGTTCTCGAACCTGGGCGGGGGCGTGCTGGGGGCGACGAGCTCCAACTACGTCACGGCGCAGACGTGGGCGAACGCGCGGACGGGGCTCATCAACGGGATGGACGCCGGCGACACGCTGCAGACCTCGCTGCCGAGCGGGACGACGATCCCGGTGCGGTACGACGGGACCACGGCGACGGTGACGAACGAGAACCGGGTGTTCTTCACGGTGGCGAACTTCAACGCGACGCTCGGCAGCACGCCCACGATCGCGGCGAACATGTCGTACAACAGCGCCTTCGCATGGGACTTTGACCCCACCAACGGCGTCGTCGGCTCGCAGTTCAGCCTGACGGACGTGGTGATCCACGAGACCGGGCACGCGATGGGCTTTGTCAGCGGGACGGACTTCCGCACGGGGGACATCGAGGCGATCGACATCATCCGCTTCCAGCGGACGGACGGCACGGGGGACTTCAACCCCGACACGACGGCCGAGTTCGGCACGACGCCCCGCACGGTGTCGTTCAACACGCCCAACGACGACGCGAACAGCGACCTCATCACGGTCGAGTACCGCATGTCGGACGGCGACCCGAACCAGGCGAGCCACTTCCGCGAGCAGGGGACGAACATCGGGCTGATGGACCCGCAAATTGCCAACGGCCAGACGTTTGTCAGCCGGACGGGCGGGTTCAGCTACTTCGCGGCGTCGGACCTGAACGTGTTCGACTTCGTGGGGTACGACTACCCGGTGCAGGCGGCGAGCAACCCGCTGACGCTCGTGGGCATCTTTGCGCCGACGACGCTGGTGGAGAACCAGGCGACGAACATCTCGATCGCCGCGAACCTTTCGAGCGACACGCTGTCGGGCACGCCGCAGCTCTTCTTCCGCGTGGGGACGTCGGGCAACTTCACGGCGGTGGAGCTGGTGCCGGGGAACCCGGCGGGGACGTTCACCGCGGCGATCCCGGCGCAGCCGTGCGACACGACGGTGCAGTACTTCGCGGCCTTCCCCTCGTGCGCGGCGATGGCGGACGTGACCTTCCCGGCGGGTGCGCCGACGAACGTGATCACGGCGACGACGCCCGCGTGCCCGCCGCCGAACTGCCCGGCGGACTTCAACGGCGACACGACGCCCGGCGATATCTTCGACCTGTTCGACTTCCTGTCGGCGCTGGACGGCGGGCTTGACTTCAACAACGACACGAGCCCGGCGGACATCTTCGACCTGTTCGACTTCCTGGCCGTGCTGGACCAGGGTTGCCCGTAAAGGGGGCTGCCCGTAACGGGGACTGCCCATCCGAGTGGCGGCCCGCGCGACGGGCGGCCGGGTGAGACATGCGTGACGGGGCCGGGCGACGTGTTCGCCCGGCCCTTTTTCTTTGGGGTGGCCGGCGTGGGCTCAGGCCGTTTTCTCGGCGGGCTTCTCGGCGGACCTGCTGCGTGCGTCGGGCTTGGCGTCGCCCGCGGGGTAGGCGATGCGGCCGTGGTAGATGGCGGTGACGGTCTTTGCGATGGACTGCGTGAGGGTCTGGAGCTCGCGGAAGGTGAGGTCGCACTCGTCGAACTGGCCGTCCATGAGGCGGCGGTGGGCGAGCTGGTCGACGAGGGCCTCGATGCGGCTTGCGGTGGGCTCGGCCATGCTGCGGGTGGCGCTCTCGACGGCGTCGGCGAGCATGGAGATGGCGACCTCTTTGGTGCGGGGCTTTGGGCCGGGGTAGCGGTAGTCGATCTCGTCGGGTCCGCGGTCGCGGTCTTTGTCCTGGGGCTTGGCGTCTTGGGGGCGGGGGTCGGCGTTGCGGCTGTCGCTGGGCCGGTTGTCGGTGGAGCGGCCTTCGCCGGACCGGTTTTCTGTGGACGCCTCGGCGGCGTGGTCGTTCCGGGCGTCTTCTTCGGCCTGCTTTTTGGCGCGGTGGTAGAAGAACTCGACGAGGGTGGTGCCGTGGTGGGCCTCGATGAAGTGGTGCAGGGGCCTTGGAAGGTTGTACTCGCGGGCGAGCTCGAGGCCGTCTTTGACGTGTCCGACGATGACGAGCAGGCTCATGGCGGGGCTGAGCTTGTCGTGCCGGTTGGTGCCGCCGGACTGGTTCTCGACGAAGTACTCGGGCTTGGTGCTCTTGCCGACGTCGTGGTAGAGGCAGCCGACGTAGGTGAGGAGGGCGTCGGCGCCGATGGCGTCGGCGGCGGCCTCGGCGATGCTGGCGACGTTCAGGGAGTGGTTGTAGGTGCCGGGGGCGCGTTGCTGGAGCTCGCGGAGGAGAGGGTGCTTGGGGTCGCGGAGCTCGATGAGCGTCATGCCGGTGGTGATGCTGAAGGCGCGCTCGATGAGGGGGAGCGTGAAGAGCGTGGCGCCGCCGACGAGGAGGGCGCCGAAGCCGGCCCATGCGGCGTCGAAGATGGTCTGGCGGATGGAGGCGGGGTTCACGGGCAGGTCTACAAGGGAGATCGTGGCGAGCGCGAGGGCCAGCGCGAGTCCCGTCAGGCCCGCCGTCATGACGAGGGTGCGGCGGTCGCGCAGCTCGCGGAGCCTCCACACGGCGGTGCCGACGCCCAGGAGCATGACGGCGTACCACGACGCGGGCAGACGCAGGGCGACGCAGACGAGGACGGCGCAGACGGCGCCGATGGCCATCGCGGTGCGGCGGTCATACGCGATGACCATGAGCACGGCGACCTGCACCACGGGGGCCGTCGCGGCGAGGGCGAGGAAGCGCGGGTCCCACACGGCGGTCGCGACGGCGATCGCGAGCGTGGCGGTGACGAGGCCGGCGACCCAGGCGCACCGCGCGGGGCTGCGGGCGATGCGCGGGGCGAAGGTGTAGAGGTAGCCGGCGAGGATGGTGGAGAGGCCCAGCACGGCGGCGAAGGCGGAGGCGCGGCGGACCCAGAGC
>CAZCBN010000034.1:0-10440 GCA_964496975.1 uncultured Phycisphaeraceae bacterium | reverse complement strand
CGGCGCCGCTGGCGATGAGGGAGGCCCGCCACTGTTGCTCTTCTTCGAGGAGCAGGGCCCGCTGGGCGGGGGTGATGACGTCGCCTCGGGAGAAGATCTCCTGGCCGTTGGCGCGGCGCTGCACGACGGGCTGGACGGCGTCGGCACGCTCCTGCTCAAGCAGGCGGGTGGCGGCCTCGTCGGGCAAGAAGGTGACGCGGCGGGCGGAGGCGAGGCCCTGGCCGACGGCCGCCGCCTCGGCGGGCGGGAAGCCGGCGGTGACGGCGAGTCGCTCGAGGCGGGCGCGCATCGCCTCGGTGTCCTCGATGTTCACGGCCTGGTCGCGGGCGATTTTTTCGCGGCGGTCGCCCAGCACAAGGTCGAGCTGGCGGCTGCGGCCCTCGGTGGTGGCCCGCTCCCAGGCGACGCGGTCGAGCAGGGGCGTGCGGGTGAGGGCGTCGCGCAGGCGCTCGGTGCGCTCGGCCCAGGCGTCGAGGCCCCCGGGGGCAAGGGCGGCGGCGCGGACGGCGATGAACCGCTCGGCGTTCAGGCGGTAGCGCTCGCGGAGGGCGCGGTCGACCTCGTCAAGGCTTGCGGCGGGGCGGAGCTGCGTGGGGAGCTGGGCGACGTCGGCGATCACCTCGTTCAGGGCAGAGTCGACGAGCGTGAAGACGCGCGGGACGTCAAGGCGCGCGGACTCGCGGGCCTCGGCGGTGCGGGCCTCGTCGACGACGGTGAACTCAACGCGGACGCGGCGGGTGTCGGTGGCGACGCGGCCCGCGGCGTCGAGCGGCTGCTCGCGCGTCCACGCGACCAGTGAGCCGGCGGCAAGGACAAGCACCAGCACCACGAGCAGGCCCCAACTGGCCCACGGCATGGCGAGAATGTCGGCGGCGACATCGACGAGCCGGCGGCTCGGACGGCGCGGCTGCACGCGGCGGGGGCGCGGGGCGCGGCCTCCGCCGGGCTTGCCGGGGGGTTTGCTGGCGGGGGCTCGGCTCATTCGGGGGCCGCCGGGCTGCGCGGGGGGAGGGGGCGTGGGGTCGAGTCGCGGCTGGGGATGGGGTCGCGGGTCCAGTCGGTGGGGCTGGGTGCGTCGGGGGCGTCGCCGCCGTAGGCCTCGATGATGCGCTGGACGAGGTGGTGGCGGACGACGTCGGCGCCGCTGAGCTGGCAGAGGGCGACGCCGGGGACGCGGCGGAGGCGGCGTGCGGCGTCGATGAGGCCGCTCTGCGTCGGGTCGGGCAGGTCCACCTGCGTGACATCGCCCGTGATGATCATGCGGCTGCCCTGGCCCATGCGGGTCAGGAACATCTGCATCTGGCCCCGGGTGGTGTTCTGGGCCTCATCGAGCAGCACGACGGCGTTGTTCAGCGTGCGGCCCCGCATGAAGGCGAGCGGGCTGATCTCGATCACGTCGTTGTCCATGAAGCGGCGGAGCGTCGCGTAGTCGAGCATGTCGTGCAGGGCGTCGAGCAGCGGGCGCAGGTAGGGGTTCACCTTGTCCTGCAGGTCGCCCGGAAGGAAGCCGAGCCGCTCCCCCGCTTCCACCGCGGGCCTTGCGAGCACGACGCGCTGCACGCGGCCGGTCTTCAGCAGGTGCACCGCGGCGGCGACGGCGAGGTAGGTTTTCCCCGTGCCGGCCGGTCCCATGCCCAGCACCAGCTCGTGGTCGCGGATGGCCTCCAGATAGGCGTGCTGGCCCGGCGTCTTTGGGGCGACGGGGCGGCCCCCGACGAAGACATGCAGCCGCCCGTCCCACGCGGCGCCGCCGATGGTGGAGGCGAAGCCCGGCGGGGCGGGCGGGCCTTGGGTGTGGGCGTGGTCGCGCGGCCCGGAGGGCGTGGCGGCGGCGTCGGGGTCGTCGGGGTCGAGCCCCGGCGCATCGCCCGCGCGGCTGGAGGCTTCGGCGATGAGTTCGAGAACCTGGTGCCGGGTGAGCGGGCCGCGGGCGCGGGCGTGCCGGCCCAACTCTTCGAGCACGCCCCGGGCGGCGGTGACGGCGCCGCGACCGCCGGTGATGCGGATCACGCCGTCGCGCGAGGCCACGGTCACGCCGAGGGCTTCGCGGAGCATCTTGAGATTCCGCTCGGCCGAGCCCACGATGGAGAGCTGCTCAGGGCCCGGAGGGACTCGCACCGTGATTTCCAATCGACCACGCCTCCGTCACATCGCGCCGCGTGCCGGGGCGACCGCCGCCCGGCCCGCGAAGGGCCCCCGCATTATCGGCACGCCGGGGGAGGGGCTGCGGCCGAGCACCCGCCCAAAGAAGGGACTGTCCGACAGATGCGGCCCCTCGACCTTCCGGGGCCGGGCCGGGGTGCGGGCAGGGCTGGCCGGGCTGGCCCGGCTGGTGCTCGCCGTCGCGGGGCCGTTGGGGCTGGCGGGGCTCGCCGGGTGCGTGGGCGCCGGGCCGGTCGCACAGACCGAGGCGGTGGCGGCGGAGGCCACAACCGCGGAATGGACGGCCGATTGGGACGACGTGCCGGCGGCGGTCACCGCGGCGCTGTCGCGGGCGGACGCGGCGTCGGAGGGCATGCGGGTCTATCGAAGGCCGGTGGCGGCGATCGCGCCGGAGGCCGGGGCGGCTTCGGCGGCGGCTTCGGCGGGGGGGGAATCGCCCGAGCGGGCCGACCTGTTGGCGTGGGAGGGGCCCGAGGTGGCGGTGGAGTTCGACCTGCTGCTGTTGACCGGCGAGACGGGCGTGCTGCGCGTCGAACGTCTCGCGCCGCCGGCGGACGACCTGGGCGCGTCCACGCTGCGGCCCGCGGAGCCGCTTCGGGCCACGGTTCGCCTGGGGGCGTTCGGGCGGCCGGAGCGCGAGGCCGAGGTGCTGCGGTTGATCGCGTGGCGGCTGGAGCAGCTCCGTGGGCGGGACGCCGCGCCGTTCAGCTGGCCCGGGTGATGCCGGCGGCGGGCAGGCCGGCGGAGCCGGGACGCACGCAGGCCGGCAGATCAACCGTCATCGTGGTGCCCTCTTGCCAGACAGACTCGACGGCGATCTCCCCGCCGAGGCGGCGCACGGCGTGCTTCACGATGGCGAGGCCCAGGCCCGTGCCGCGCCGCGTGCCGCGGCGGGTTCGGCTCTCGTCCACCTGGTAGAAGCGCTCGAAGATGCGGGCCTGGTGCTTGAGGGGGATGCCCTCGCCGCGGTCCACGACCTGGAATCGGGCGGCGAGCATGGCGTCGGGGACGGCGTCGGGCAGGGCAGCGGGCAGGGCGGTGGGCAGGGCCACGGTCGGCCCATCGGCGGACGCGGGGCGCACGCCGGGTGAGCCGGGGTCTGGCGAGTTCGCGGCGGCGGCCGGGCTGGCTGTTGGGCTGACGGGTGGGCTGATGGGTGGGCTGGTCACGCGGCCGATGACGCGGATGGTGGTGTTCTCAAAGGCGAACTTGGTGGAGTTGTCGACGAGGTTCCGCAGCACCATGAGCAGGAGCTTGCGGTCGGTGTGGAGGCGCTCGAGCGCCGGGTCGAGGTCGAGCACGAGCTCAAGGCCGCGCTTGCGGCACGCGTCGTCAAAGAGGGCGTGCAGGGTCTCGGCGAGCTCGCTGCCGCGGAGGGGGGCCCGCTGCACGGGCTGGTCCTCGTTCTCAAGGTTGGAGAGGTCGAGCAGGTCGGCGACCATTTCTTCGAGGCGGGCGGTGTTGCTCTCGACCATGCGCACGAGGCGGTCGCGCATGAACTCGTCGTCCTTCGCGGAGCCGCGCATGGTTTCGATGGCGGCGCGGATGCTGGCGATGGGCGTGCGCAGCTCGTGGCTCGCGTTGGCGACGAAGTCGGTGCGGAGCTGGACGGTGCGGGCGAGGTCCGTCACGTCGCGCAGGGTGAGGACGACGCCGGCGCGCGGGGCCGAGCGGGCGGGGATGTCCGCGATGTCCATGCGGGCGGGGAGGGCCGAGACCTCGTAGGTGCGGGTGCCGCCCTCGATCGCCATCCGCACCTGCTCGCGGACGGCCTGGCCCTCGGAGGCGCGGCGGTGCAGGTCGAGCAGGCGGGACTGGGTGAACAGCTCGTCGAGCATGGTGCCGGCGAGGCGGCCGCTGCGGCGGCGGAAGAGCCGCTCGCCCGCGCGGTTGACGAGTTGCACGCGGCCCGACTCGTCCGTGGCGAAGACCGGGGCGTCGATGCCGTCGACGATGGCGCGGAGGGTGGCGCGGGTCTCCAGGAGGCGGACGACGCGGGCGTCGATCACGGCGCAGCGCGTCTGCAGGCGCCGCACGAGGCGGTCGAGTTCGTCGGCCTCGGTCAGGGGCTGGGCGAAGGCGGCGAGGGGGGAGTCTTCGGCGTCGGCGGCCGCGGGGAGCAGGGACTCGCCGCGGCGGGAGACGACGGCCGTGTCAAGCCGGCCGATGGCGCGGTCGAGCGCGGCGCGGCGGGCCTCGCGGGCGAGCAGGCTTCGGCGGTCGCTCCACCACCACGCCGCCGCGCCGGCGCCGGCGGCGAGCCCCGCGGCCGCGACGCCGAACGCCGCGGCGGCGACAGCAACACCCAGCGCCGAGGCACCGACAATGAGCGCCGCGCGGGCGAGGTCCCCCGGCCGATGCAGCACGCGGGGCGGCGGCGGAGGCGCGGGCGCGTCGGCCTCGGCGGCCGGGGCGTCGGGGGCAGCCGGGGCGTCCGGGGTGTTGGGGCGGGGGGCGATGTGCGGATCACCCGTCGGGGGGGGAGGGTCTGGGGCCGGGGTAGAGGGGTGGTCGTGCGAGGCCGTCATGCAGGGCCGTCATGCGGGGCGTGTGTGGGGCGGGTCGGTCAGGCCTCGGCGTCGCCGGCCTCATCGACCTCGTCGGCGGCCCGCATCAGCTCGGGCTGGGCCGTCAGGCGGTATCCCACGCCCCGGACTGTACGAATCATGCCGGCCTTGTCGGCCATCTTCTTTCGGATCGACGTCACGTGCACATCAATTGTGCGCTCGGTGACGGTGACCCCGGGGCCGAGCGCACGGGAGATGAGCGTCTGGCGGCTGAGCACGCGGCCCTCGGCCTCAATCAGCGCGGCGAGCAGGCGGAACTCGGTGACGGTGAGCTTGATGGGGGCGTCGTCGAGCTGCACCTCGTGGGCGTCGGGGTCGAGCGTGAGGGGCCCGGCGCGGAGAACGCCGCTGGGGACGGCCGTGGCCTCGGCGCGGCGGAGAACGGCCTCGATGCGGGCCTCGAGCACCTTCATGGAGAAGGGCTTGGTGACGTAGTCGTCGGCGCCGGAGGCGAGGCCCTTCAGCTCGTCGACCTCGTCGGTGCGGGCGGTGAGCATGACGATGGGGATGCGGGCGGTGGTCTTGTCGCGGCGGAGCCGTTCGGCGACCTCGACGCCGCTGAGCTCGGGCATCATGACATCGAGGACAATGAGATCCGGTTTAAAGGTGGCGGCGAGGTCGAGGGCGACGCGGCCGTTGGGGGCGACGCGGGTTTCGTAGCCGGCGCGGTGGAGGTTGTACGCGAGGAGTTCGGACAGATCGGGCTCATCGTCCACGACGAGGATGCGTTTGGGCACGGACGATCCCCCCGGGAAAGAGCGCGTCGGACGGCCGCGGCGGCGGCGGTGAACGTGTGGAAGGTACCCGGCGGAGTGGCGGTGCCGCAACGGCTGAACTGTGAAGGATGCGCGATGATCGAGGCGAGAGGCTTACCCAGTTTAGGGGATGTTTGTGGGATGATCGGCATTTTGTGTGATTGAAATTGGTGACGGTGTGCCCAAAAAGCCCGATGCGAGTTTGCACTCGCTAAGTTGGGCGAGTAGCATCTCCCTGCTGTCCGCCGGATCCGCCGTGGCTCGTCGAGTTCCACAGCGGGCAGGTCGACGCGAAGAGGGCGAGGCGAAGAGGGCGTGGCAAATGCCGCGTCCGGGGCTCTGGGCCTTGTCGGCTCATCGGGCCTCACCCGTCGAACGGGAGCTGTTCGGCGGATCCGTAGGAAGCACCCCCGGCGCGTGCCGGGACACACGAGATTGGGTTCGCGACGGGCGGGACGCACCGAAGCAGATCCCTGAGAGTGGACCAAGGAGTCTGAGCAATGAGTCGGAATCTGATCACCTTCGTGATTGCCGGCACGGCTCTCGGCCTCGGCGGCATCGCCTCGGCGCAGAGCAGCCTTGACCTGGACCGCGCGTACGCCGCCGAGCTGTCGGCGGACGCGGCGACCCGCACGAGCAACCTGTACGACGCTCGTGACACGGGCGGGTTCAACATCGCGGGCAACGGCAGCAACACGCTGAACATCGGCGCGCTGTTCCAGTACCGCTACGTCGCGTCGTTCCGCGACGACCAGGACCCGGCCTCGGACACCCCGGCCGGCGCCGTCATCGGCGATGACAACGACTTCGGCCACGGCTTCGAGATCCAGCGCGCTCGCCTGGACTTCACCGGCACGGTCATCAACCCCAACATCTCTTACCGCTTCAGCGGCGACTTCTCCGACCAGCCCTCGATCAGCGGCGGCGATGAGGGTGACTTCAACATCACCTGGGCGTACGGCCAGTACAACTTCGAGGGCAGCCTGGACGGCGCCTTCGTCCGCTGGGGCCAGTTCAAGCTCCCGATCTTCTACGAGGAGTTGGTCGCCCCCGAGTTCCAGCTGACCGCTGAGCGTTCGCTGGCCAACGAGTACTTCAGCCAGCAGTACAGCCAGGGCCTGATGTTCGGGTACCAGGGCAACTCGTTCGCGGCGTACTTCGCCGTGTCCGACGGCGTGAACAGCCGCGGGACCGAGTTCAACACCGCCGGCGAGGCCGACGTGGCCGTGACCGGCCGCGTGGACTTCAAGTTCACCGGTGACTGGGCCCAGTTCGAGGACTTCACCTCGTTCCGCAACAGCGAGACGGCCGGCCGCATCGGCGCCGCCGTGCACTGGGAGACCTTCGGCGACACCGCCCCCTCGCAGGTCGGCGCTTCGTCGCAGACCGCCACGTCCATCTTTGAGGACGTTGACGGCGACGGCATCCTCGAGGCCGGCGAAGTGATCACGATCGGCTCGGGCGACGTGTTCTACTACACCGCCGACATCCAGTTCGAGGGCAGCGGCTGGAACGGCTTCGCCGCGTTCTACGGTGCGTTCACCGACGCCGAGGAAGGCCTCGACGACGGCGACGCCACCACCAACGACGAGATCGACGAGGACTACAACGACTTCGGCGCCGTCGTGCAGGGCGGCTACTTCTTCACCGAGCAGTTCGAGGGCTTCGCCCGCTACGACGGCATCTACATCGACGAGGACCGTCTCGGCGGCAGCAACGAGGACAGCGAGTTCAACTTCCTCACCTTCGGTCTGAACTACTACATCGTCCCCGAGAGCCACGCCGCGAAGTTCACCCTCGACGCGCTCTTCTCCTTCGACCAGACCGACAGCCTGATCGTCCCGATCGGCCTGCTCCCCAACAACAGCACCGGCTCCATCACCGGCCTCCAGGGCTCGCCTGACGACTTCGAGGTCGCCATCCGCGCCCAGCTCCAGCTCCTCTTCTGATCCGCTTGACGTCGGGTTCGTCCGACGGCTGATCTGACTCCACACGGGCCGACGAAAGTCGGCCCGTTGTTTTTTTGGGAGGGAGGCATCGAGGCACGAAGGCATCAAGGCATCAAGGCATCGAGGCATCGAGGCATCAAGCCATCGAGAGATTGAGGCGTCGAGGCGTTGAGGCCGTGCCGCGTCGGGGGGCCGGGGGCGGCGGGTGGGGAGGTTTGGGAGTTCTTGGCTTTGGCGGCGGGCGACGGGGTGGGGCGTGGCGCTACATGCGGTCGAGCAGCGGCAGGCCCAGGGTGTGCAGGGCGTCGCGCAGCACGCGGCCGGTGAGGTCGCAGAGGCGGAGGCGGGAGCGCTGCAGCGCCTCGTCGCCGGCGCGGAGAACGGGGCAGCGGTCAAAGAAGCCTGAGAACGCGGCGGCGAGTTCGTAGGCGTGGGCGCAGAGCCGCGCGGGCTCCAGGGCCTCGGCGGCGTTCCTGATGGCCTGCGGCGTGCGCAGCAGGGCGAGGGCGAGGGCCTTCTCGTCGGGCTCGGTGGTGGGGAAGGGGGCGCGTTGCCAGTCGTGCTCGGCGAGGCCGGCGTCGGCGGCCTTGCGCAGGATGCTTGCGATGCGGACCGCGGCGTAGAGCAGATAGGGGCCGGTGTTGCCCTCGAAGGCGAGCATGCGGTCGAAGCTGAAGACGTAGTCCTTGATGCGCTCGGTGGAGAGGTCGGCGTACTTGATCGCGCCGATCGCGACGGCGTCGGCGACCTTGGCGGCGTCGGCGTCGGGGAGGTCGGGGCTGCGCTCGCGGACGGCGCGGAGGGCGCGGTCGTGGGCCTCGTCGAGGAGGTCGCTCAGGCGGACGTTTTCGCCGCTGCGGGTTTTGAAGGGCTTGTTGTCCTCGCCCAGGATGGTGCCGTAGGCGGCGTGCTCGAGCAGCGCGAGCCTGCCGTCGCGCGTGGCGTAGCCGGCCTTGGTCGCGGCGCCGAAGACCTGCTTGAAGTGCAGGCTCTGGCGGACGTCGACGCAGTAGACGACGCGGTCGCCCTTGAGGCGCTGCACGCGGCGACGGACGGCGGCGAGGTCGGTGGTGGCGTAGAGATAGCCGCCGTCGCGCTTGCGGACGAGGCAGGGCTCGGGGATGCCGTCGACGCGGACGATGAGGGCGCCGTCGCTCGCTTCGGCGACGCCGCGGCGCTCAAGGTCGGCGACGAGGTCGGCGAGCTCGTCGCGGTAGCTGCTCTCGCCGGCGGAGTCGGCGTCGGTGATGCTGGCGTGCAGGCGGCGGCAGGTGCGGAGGCACTCGGCCATGGTGACGTCGTAGATGCGCTGCCAGACGGCGGCCTCGGCGGCGTGGCCGGCCTGCAGGCGGAGCAGCGTGGCCTTCGCGCGGGCGAGGTGCTCGTCGGCCTCTTCGACCTGGGCCTCCAGCTCGGCGAGGGCCTTGGGGCCCATGCTCCAGCGGCGGGCGGCCTCGAGGCCCGCGCGGTCGGCGCTGCACTCGGCCTGGGCGGCGCGGTAGAGGTGGTTCAGGGTGTCGAGGTCGATCGAGGCGAGGTCGAGCCGGCCGGCGGCGGACTCGGCCATCAGCTTCGCGGTGACCATGGCGATGGGCAGGCCCCAGTCGCCGACGTGGTTTTGGCGGATGACGCGGGCGCCGCTGCGCTCGAAGAGGCGGGCGACGGCGTCGCCGACGACGACGCTGCGGAGGTGGCCCACGTGCATCTGCTTGGCGAGGTTCACGCCGCAGAGGTCGACCACGACGGTGGGCGGGCTGGCGGGGGCGGGCAGGCCCAGGGCGGGGGTGTCGAGACGCTCGAGCATGGCGGCGAGGGCGTCGGGGCGGAGGCGGATGTTGATGAAGCCCGGGCCGGCGATGGAGCGGTCGTCGAGCGGCTCGGCGAGGTCTGCGAGCTGGACGGCGCGGGCGATGCGCTGGGCGAGGTCGCGGGGCTTCTCGCCGATCTGCTTGGCGAGGGACATCGCGGCGTTGCACTGGAAGTCGCCGAACTGAGCCTGGCGGCTCGGGGTGATCATGGGATCAATGCCGGCGGGATCGAGCGCGGGGGCGGGGGCGCCGGCCGGTCGATCGGCGAGCGCGGCGGCGATGGCCGCGGTGAACCGCTCGGCGAGCAGGGCCACGGGATCAACAGGGGCGGAGACATCGGCGCGGGTCGGCGCGACGGGGGAGGGGGGCTGGTGCATG
Organism: uncultured Phycisphaeraceae bacterium; assembly: GCA_964496975.1. Taxonomy (GTDB): domain Bacteria; phylum Planctomycetota; class Phycisphaerae; order Phycisphaerales; family UBA1924; genus CAZCBN01. The sequence continues at coordinate 820 of CAZCBN010000034.1, read as the reverse complement.
CGGGGCGAGTCTACGGCGGGGCCTCGACGCCGAACGCGGCCGCGGGCGTTGCGGCGGCCTACTGCGTCGGGTTGACGCCCGAGCGGCGTTCCTGACGGAACAGGGTGGGGAGCAGGTAGTTGTTCGCGCCGTAGACGTAGACGCGGCCGCTGAGGAGGATGGCGCCGACGTCGCCCGCGGTGGCGGCGTGGGTCTCCAGGGCCTGCAGCAGCGTGCAGGGGAGGAGCCGCAGCGGGGCATCGGGCCCGGCGGCGGCGGAATCGGACGCGCCCGCGGCCCGGGCGGTGCCGGCGGCGTCGGCGTCGTTGTCAAAGACGACGGACCACTCGCCGCTGGGCAGGCGGGTGAGGCGGGCGCGGCGGTCAAAGAGGGTTTCGCCGTCGGGGATGAGGCGGGTGATGGAGGAAACAGCGCCGGGGTCGCGCGGGTCCGAGGGGCCGCCGGCGCCGAGGTTGTCGCGCGGGATGGAGGGGACGCCGTCGGCGCCGATGCGCAGCGTGTCGGGGAGGGCGTCGCCGGTTTCGAGGGACTCAAGCTCCTGCAGCAACTGCTCGACGGAGGGGTCGGGGTCGGGCGCGCGGGCGGGCTCGGCCGTTGGGTCGGCGGCGGCGGCATCGGCCGGGAGGTCGGCCTCGGGAGCGCCGCGGGTTGGCTCGCCCGCGGCGGGCGCGGCCTCGTCGGCGTGGGGGTGGTGGACGATGGGCCGCGAGGCCGTCGGCGTGGCGGCGGCGAGCAGCAGGTAGTTGCGGCCCCGGTACTCGAAGCACTCGCCCGTGGCGAGGAGCCGGTCGGTCTCCAAGCCGTCCCCCACGGTGCCGAC
>CAZCBN010000033.1:0-29138 GCA_964496975.1 uncultured Phycisphaeraceae bacterium | reverse complement strand
CGGGGGGGGTCATTTGAGGGGGGCGGTGGGGACTTTGGCGGGATGGGTGGTGGACCGCCCGCTCGTGGGGGGTTCGGGGGTCGTGGTGGGCCGCCGCGGGGGCCGATGGGGCGACCGATGGGGCGGCCGATTGGCGGGCCTCCTCGGGGGCCGGCGTGGGGTGGGGGCGATCGCGGGGATGGGCCGGTGCGGCCCGGTCCTGTGCGCAAGCCGCGATCGGTGGAGTCGAGCGTTCGGGTGCCGATTTTGCTCGATGACGGCCGGTGGGTGGCGATCGACAAGCCGCTGGGGGTGGAGGTTGTCTCGACCACGAACAACCGGCGGGCGACGGCGCTGGACCTGACGCGGGAGACGCTCGGGTTCGGGAAGAGCAAGCAGGCGCTGTACGCGGTGACGCACCTTGATAAGGAGGCGTCGGGCGTGGTGCTGTTTGCGCGGAAGGTGACGGACGCGCGGTCGACGCGAGCGCCCAAGGGGCTGAGCGTGGACCGGGTGTATCTGGCGCTGGTGGAGGAGCCGACGGGGGCGACGCTGGCGGAGCACGGGACGATCCAGAGCCTGCTCGCGATCAACCGGCGCGGGGTGGCGGGGAGCGTGACGTCGGCGATGCCGGTGCAGGATGAGGACGAGCGCGACGGGGACGATCGGTCGGAGCGGGGCTTCCGCGATCGGGAAGCGCCGCGGGGGCCCTGGCGGGCGGTGACGCACTTCCGGGTGCTGGCGCGGGGGAACGGGCTTGCGCTGCTGCAGGTGCGGGCGGAGACGGACCACAGGCAGCAGATCCGTGCGCACCTGTCGGAGCGCGGGTGCCCGGTGGTGGGCGATCGGGCGTACGGGTCGACGCGGAGCGACGTGGACCGGCTGGCGCTGCACGCGCTGGAGGTTCGGGTGCGCGGGTCGGCGGAGGCGGGGGCCGGCGCGGTGGTGCGGTGCCCGGGGCCGCGGTGGCTTTGGACGCTCGTTGGGCTTGAGCCGCCGGCGGGGATGGTGGCGGGGGAAGGGGCGGGTCTGGGAGGAACGGGAAGCGGCGCGTTTGCCGGCGCGGGCGATGGCGGCGGGCGCACGGGGCCGTCTGGGGGCGCGGGGACACGGACCGAGGCCGTGCGCACGGCGGAGGGGGGCCTTGAGACCGCGGAGTGGGACCGCGTGGCGGAGTGGTACGACCGGCACGTGGAGAGCGCGGAGAGCGACCAGCAGCGCGAGGTGGTGCGGCCCGGGGCGCACCGGCTTTTGGCGTGCACGGCTGGGGAGCGCGTGCTGGACGTGGCGTGCGGGAACGGCGCGTTTGTGCGCGAGCTGGCGGACGCGGGCGTTGAGGCGTGGGGCGTGGACGTGTCGGCGCGGCTGATCGAGGCGGCGCGGGGGCACGCGGAGCGGCCCGAGCGGTTTGTGGTGGGCGATGCGCGGTCGCTTGGGGAGGTGCCGTCGCTCGCGGGGGTTGGCGGGTTTGACGCGGCGTGCAGCCTGGTGGCGCTCATGAACATTGAGCCGATCGGGCCGGTGCTGCGCGGGGTGTTTGGGTTGCTGCGGGGCGGGGGGCGGTTTGCGGCGGTGGTGCTGCACCCGGCGTTCCGGTCGCCGCGGATTTCGGCGTGGGGGTGGACGGCGGGGGCGGCGTCGGAGCAGCGGCAGTTTCGACGGGTGGACGCGTACCTGGGCGACGCGGCGTTCCCGATTGTGATGAACCCCGGTGCGGCGGCGAGCGGCGAGGCGGCGGTGACGGTGACGCACTATCACCGCTCGGTGTCGGCGTACGTGCGGGCGTTTGTCGAGGCGGGGTTTGTGGTGGACGCGCTCGAGGAGTGGGCGAGCCACCGCGTGAGCCAGGGGCCGCGGGCTGAGGAAGAGAACCGGGCGCGGGCGGAGATCCCGATGTATCTGGCGGTGCGGGGGCGGAAGCCGGGGTGAGCGGGCGGGGGCGGCCCGCGCGGGGTTTTGGCGCTCGGATGGCCGGCGCGCGGGCGGTCAGCGGTCCAGCGCGTGCTCCCATCGGCGGATGAAGGCTTCGAGGCAGTCGCGGTCGGCCTGGTTGGCGAGGCCGTCGGCGTTGATGTCCCTTGGGGCTTGGTGGATGAAGTACAGGTCTTCGATGTCGACGACGCGGTCGGCGTTGAGGTCTGCGTTGAAGGGGAGGGGGAGTGTGTTGAAGCCGACAGCGGCGGCGGCGTTGATGCGGCCTGCGCCGAGGGACCCGGCGAAGTCGGGGTTGAGGGCGTCGATGTTGGTGGCGGTGGCGAGGAGGCGGGCCTGCACGTCGGTCGCGGGGAGGCAGGGGGTAAGGGAGCGGACGAGGGCGGCGACGCCCGAGACGATGGGGGCGGCGAAGCTGGTGCCGCGGGCGCTGCCGTAGGCGTTTCCGGGGACGGGTCCCAGGACGGGGTCGCCCGGGGCGGCGATGGAGATGGCGGCGCCGAAGTTTGAGAAGGGGGCGAGGCGGTCGGCGTTGTTTGTGGCGGCGACGGCCAGGAGGCCCGGGCCCGAGAAGCCGGCGGGGAAGCGGAGGGTCTGGTCGGTGGCGTCGTTGCCGGCGGCGCAGACGACGAGGCGGTTTGCGGCGACGGCCTCGGCGACGGCGTCGGCGATGAGGGGGCTTGGGGCGGGGGTGCCGAGGCTGAGGTTGATGATGTCGGCGCCGCGGTCGATGGCGGTGTAGATGCCCTCGATCATGCGGAAGGTGGTGGAGCCGCCGTCGCTGTCGAGGACGCGGATGGGGAGGATGGCGGCGGCGGGCGCGACGCGGAGGACGACGCCGGCGACGAGGGTGCCGTGGCCGACGAGCTCGTCGACGAGGGTGTCGCCGTCGTTGTCGATGTTGTCGCGTGCGTCGACGGGGGTGGTGTCGTTGTCGATGAGGTCGACGCCTCGGAAGGGGGTGCGGCCTCGGAAGACGGGGTGGAGCGGGTCGATGCCGGAGTCAATGACGGCGACGAGGACGCCTGCGCCGGTGGCGCGTGCGTTGGCCTGGGGGAGGCCGATGACCTGGGCGGCGGTCTGGTCGAGGTAGGCGTCGACGTCGCGGAGAACGAAGATGCTCTGGGTGTTGCCGTCGGGGTTTCGGTCGTCGGCGATGAAGTTGAGCTCGGTGAAGAGGACGCGGGGGTCGTCGTCAATGAGGTCGATGAACTGAGGCTCGGAGAGGGCGGGGGGGACGGCGAAGCGGTGGATGTTTCGCGAGGGGATGGACTCACGCAGGGTGGCGCCGAACTGGGCGGCGAAGGCGGCGGCGTTTGTGCCGGGGGCGAGGCGGGCGACGGCCTCTCGCGGGACGAAGGGTAAGATGTCCTCCGCGGAGGCGGGGCTTGCGGTTGCGGCGGCGATCGCGGCGACGGCGACGCGGGCCAGGGACCGGCCGAGGGAGCGGGCGACGCGGGGGAACGGGCTCATGGCAGGCCTCCGAACGTAAGGACTCCGGCGAGGTCGGGGGAGTCTTGGTGCGCTGCGTGTGCGGCGGCGAGGGCGTGGGCGGGGCCGGCGGGCCAGTGGGTGCGGAGCGCGGCGTGGAAGACGTCGAAGAAGCCGGCGGCGGCGGTGTCTTCGATGGGCCAGATGGGGGCGACGACGGCGGCGGCGCCGGCGGCGAGGAGGACGGAGGGCGCGGCGGCGGCGTCTTCGGCGCGGCCGCCGGAGCGGCCGGCGTGGCAGGCGGAGAGGACGACGACGGCGCCGGGCCTGATCGCTGCGGCGAGGCGTGCGAGAGGGACCCAGTCGCGGCCCAGGAGGAGGCGCGAGGCGGCGGGGCGCTCGGGCTCGAAGACGCCGTGCGTGGCGATGTGGACGAGGTCGGCGTGGGCGAGGGCGTTGAGCGAGGGTTCGGGCGCGGCGTCGATCAGGAGGGTGGCGTCGGGCCAGTGCTGGGCGACGGCGCGGGCTTCTGCGGCGGCGGCGGGGATGGAGTCGTGGCCGGCGGCGAGGACGGCGACGCGGCGGCACTGCGGGGGCGACCTGTGGGCGGGGGAGGGCGCGGGGCCGGTGCAGACGGCGTGGGGCGCGGCGTGGGGGAAGGCGGCGCGGAGGCAGGCTGACCAGGGGAGTCGCTGCGCGGCGGGGTGGCCCGAGATGTAGAGCGTGCGGGGGAGAGGGGCATCGCGGAAGAGGCCTTCGAGCGGGCGGAGGAGTCGGACTGCGAGGTCGTGGAGCAGGCGGTTCCAGGCGTCGCGGTCTTGTGCGTCGCGGTTTTGGCGCGGGGCGTGGGAGGCGGGGCGCTCGGCGAGGAAGGCGAGGCGGCGAACGGCGGCGTGGGCCTGGGTGATGGCGGTGGCGCGGCGCCGGATGACGTGGTCTTGCGGGGTGACGGCGAGGAGCGAGAGATCGCCGGCCTCCTCAAAGATGTGCAGGGCGGCGGCGTCGGCGGGGAGGCGGCGCTGGAGGATGGACAGCGCGTCGATGGCGTCGGCGCGGCGGCGGACGGGGTCGCTCAGGCGTTCGCGCAGGACCTGGTGCTGGGCGTGCAGGTCGGCGAGGTCGGCGCGGTGGTGCTGGGCGCCGAAGGCGCCGGCGTGCACGGCGGCGCGGGCGATGGCCTGCGAGACGCGCTCGAGGCGGGCGAGCAGCGCGGGGTCGTTGGGCGTGCGTGCGTCGGCCGGGGCGGGATCACTCGTGACGGGCGCGACGGGCGCGACGGCGGCGGGCGCGGTGCGGGCGGCGGCGCGGAGGACGGCGTCGGGGGCGTGCGGGTGGCCCTGGTCGAGCAGGCCCGTGGCGTGGGCCTGGAAGACGCGGCGGAGCTCGTGGGCGAGGCCGGCGTGGGCGGCGGCGGAGTAGGTGCGATCGAGCAGGGCCTCGGCCTCGGCGGCGCAGGTGTTGAGGGTGCGGGCGGCGAGGGCGTGGTCGCCGACGGCGGCGGCGCACTCGGCGGTGATCCAGCGGCACTTGGGGACGAGCGGGGGGAGGGGGACGTCGAGGGCGATTTCCAGGGCGTGCCGTGCGGCGCGCTGGGCGCGGGCGTGGTCGCGGGCGGCGAGGCTCGCGCGGGCGAGGACGGTGAGGGCGCGGACGCGGCGGGCGGGGATCGCCTCAAAGGCGAGGGCGGCCCGGTCGGCGAGGGCGGCGGCCTCGGTGGCGTCGCCCTCGGCGAGCCGGCAGCGGGCGCGGCCCAGGATGATCTCGGCGGCGAGGAGAGGGGGCGCGTCGCTCGCGGAGGCGAGCTCGAACTGCTTTGCGGCGCCGGCGAGGTCGCCCAGCTCGAGCAGGGTGCAGCCGAAGGCGACGCGGGCGCGGGCGAGGTCTTGCGAGGCGAGGCCCGCCTGCAGCACGGGCATGGCGGTGGCGTAGCGGTCGCGGGCGGCGCGGAAGGCGCCGGCCTGGGCGAGCATCTCGGCTTCTTCGCAGAGGAGCCGGGCGGCGTCGAGGTTCGCGCCGGCGGCCTCAAAGGTTCGCCTCGCGGCCTCGAAGGCGGGGACGGCCTCGTCGGTGCGGCCCAGGCGGCCCAGCACATCGGCGAGGTTGCCGCGGACGATGGCGGCGGCGTGGACGGCGGAGGCGGCCTCGAACTCGGCGGCGGCGCGGGTGAAGCAGGCGATGGCGTCGTTGAAGCGGTCCTGGTCGAGCAGGCACTCGGCGCGGTTGCTCGCGGCGGCGGCGGCGACGTGGCGCTGCGGGCCGGCGAGGCGCTCGGCCTGGGCGAGGGTCTGCTCGGCGGCGGCGGCGTCGCCCATGGCGCGGAGGGTGGCGCCGAGGCTGACGAGGGCCTTGGCCTCGGCGATGGGGTCGCGCAGCGTGACGGCGGCGGCGACGGCGCGGCGCGCGGCGGCGAGCGCGTCGGCTGCGCGGCCCATGCGCAGCAGGGGCTGCACGGCGGCGTTCGCCACGACCGGGGCCTGGTGGGGAAGGCAGATCGCCTCGGCGTCGTGCAGCAGCGTGATCGCCTCGGCGAACTCGCCGGCGTAGGAGCGCGAGTGCGAGAGCGCGACGAGGGCCCAGGCGCGGTGCTCGGGGTGGCCCGCGGCCTCGTCGAGCAGGCGGGTGGCCTGGCGTGCGGCGCCGGCGACGTCCTTCAGCGCGAGCGTCATCACCTCGCGGCAGCGGGCCTCGAAGGACGGGAGCGCGGGGGTGGTGGGCGCCGGGAGGCTCACGCCGCGGGCTCCGGGGGGTGGGCGACGCTGACGGTGCGGACGGCGCCGGCGTCGGTGACGAGGTCGATGCGGTGGCTGCCGGCGAGGATCTCGACCTCGAAGAAGCCGTGGGCGTCGGGGCTGGGGGTGTGGCGGCGGCCGGAGTCGACCTCGGTCCAGACGAGGGAGGTGACGGGCGAGCCAACGACGCGGCCCGTGCAGTCGTAGGCGTGGAGGCGGTTGAGGCTGGGCTCGATGCGGACGTCGATGCTGACGCCCGGGGCCTCGAAGACGAGGCGGCGGGAGCCGTCGTCGCCGCGGACGGCGGGGGCGGGCCCGCCGGCCCACGAGTCGAGGGCGAGCGAGGCGAGGATCGCGTCGGCGAGGCTGGCGAGCCGCTCCACAAGGGTGGGGCCCGGCGGCGTGATCGGCGCTGGGGCGAGGGCGAGGAGGCGGTCGCGCTGCGCGGGGGAGACGGCGAAGGCGGCCTCGCAGCCCGCGGCGTTTGCAAGGGCGCGGGCGAGGCGGCGGACGTCGGCGGCGGCGGGGTCGTTGGTCTGGTTGGTGGGCTGGTTGGTGGACGGGTCGGCGACCGGGGCGGGCGCGACCGCGTCGGGGATGAAGTGTTGGATCAGCCCCTCGATGATGCGTTCGCGATCGTGCATGGCAGACCTCCGTGTCCAGAGAGGCCTTCGCGGCCCGCCGGATACCGGTGCGATCACTCCGAGTGACGTTTGTTGGCCGGCTGGGGGCCCGGGGCGCGGCGGGGGGCGTGGGACGGTTCGCCCTCGGCGGCGTGTTCGGGGGCGAAGAGGGCCAAAAGTTTTCGCAGACAGCGTTGGCGGGTGGGGCCGATGCTGCCGCGGGGGAGTCCGAGAACGGCGGAGATGCGCTCGTAGTCGATGGACTCGCCGCTGAGAAAGAGGATGCGGAGGAGTTGTTCGCAGCGTCCGCCGAGGTCGCGCAGGGCTTGCCTGAGCCGATGGTGCTCGTCGACGCGGTCCAAGGCGGCGGCGGTGTCGGCGTCGGGGGGTGCGGGGGTGTCGTCGGCGTCTTGCAGCGAGGGAGCGCCGCGGCGGAGGCGGCGGGCGACGCGCCATGACTCTCGCGTGGCGGACGTGCGGAGCCAGGCGGGGAGCGCGCGTTCGTCGGTAATTCGGGTGATGTTTGCGGCGAGGGCGGCGAAGACGGACTGGGCGACATCGTCGCAGGTGGGCTCGTCAAGCCGGTGGGCGCGGGCGACGGCGTAGACGAGGCCGGCGTAGTCGTCGACGAGGCGGCGCCAGGCGGAGGGGTCGCCCTGCTGGCATCGATGGAGAAGGCTCGGGGCGTGCACGTCGGGGTCTTTCGAGGGGAGCGGGGGCGGGGGCCGCGGGGCGCCGGCGGGCGGGGCGCGGATGGGCTCGGCGGCACGAGCGACGCGTGGAGTGTGCGCTCACGCGGGCGGGGGCGGATCCGTGGGGCGCGGAGGAATTTGTGCGTGCGAGGTATCTGGGACGGCGGGGTGCGGCTCCGTTGGGTTGACCACGCTCGCCGTAGCGGGCGGAAGAGAAACGGTAGACCGACTTGGAGGTGACCCATGCGTCCGACGATGATGATTGTTGCTCTGGCCGGGGCTGTCGCGGCCTCGCCCGCCGCCGCTCAAACGACCCGCCGTGGTACGGCGCCCTCGCCGCTGGTTGCGGCGCTGGTGAACGTGCAGGCGACGGGGGTGCTGGCGCTGACGACGAACAACGCGCAGCAGCAGATCGAGGTTGAGGTGGGCCCGATCCCCGGCGAGGTGCGGGTGTTCGGGATCTCGGGCATCCCGGACGGCGTGCCGTTCACGAACGTTGCGGCGATCGACCTTCGGACGGGGACGGCGCAGGACTTCGTTGAGTTCCGGATCTTCTCGGCCGAGGCGCCGACGATCAACCTGAACACCGGGGCGGGCAACTCGGACGTCAAGTTCATCTACTTCACCCCGGCGGGTCTGACGCCCGCGAGCAGCTCGGTGACCGTCACCGGCGGCGCGGCGGCGAACAAGGTGGGCTTCGAGGTCTTCAACGAGGCCGACTCGTTCGACGCGACCTGGGCCGTGACGCACGGCGACGGCACCAGCGAGGTGACGGCGGCCGTGACCTCGACGGTCGCGACCAGCCTGCTGGCGGTGGACCTGCGGACCTCCTCGGGCCGCGGGCAGGACAAGGCCGAGCTGGCGATCACCTCGGCGGCGGCGATGCTCGATGTGGCCTTCTCGCCCCGCACGGGCGCGGGCAATGACAGCACGCTGCTGACCATCGACGGCCTGGAGCCGGGGAACGCGTCGCTGTTCTTTGACTCCAACCTGGGCGACGGGTTCGACGTGGCCGAGGCGATCGCCGTCATCCGCGGCGGCACGGCGGCCTACAGCGGCCGCATCGCCGGCGGCAACGGCGATGACCAGGCCAAGCTCCTGCTCGAGGGCGACGGCAGCAGCAGCCTGAGCATGAGCGGCGACAACGGCAACGACGTGCTCGAGATGGAGTACAAGGGCGCCGTCACCGGCTCGCCCCGCCTCCTCGGCGGCGCCGGGAACGACATCCTCAAGCTCGTCGCCACCGACCCCGCGCTCCTGACCCCGTTCATCGACGGCGGCACCGGCTTCGACGAAGCCATTGGCTTCGGCCGCATCGTCAACGTCGAGAAGATCAACTGACCGCCGGGCAAGGCGATCGGTCGGGAGAACTCTCTCCCTCTCTCTCTTCGCTGAACGTGAACAGCGTACCGCGGCCGTCCGAACGGACGGCCGCGGTGTTTTGCACGCACGGAGGATCTCCAGAGCTCGGCCGGGCACGACGGAGCGCGGCCGGACGGCGATGGGCCTTACCGGTCCTCGCCGGGGCCCACTGGGGCTCACCGCCCGGACGCGACGGACCGCAACATGGAGCATCTGGGAGCGAATGGGCGCGGAGGGATTCGAACCCCCGAAGGCAAAGCCAGCAGATTTACAGTCTGCCCCCGTTGGCCACTTGGGTACACGCCCGCGTGCAGCGCGGCCGGGCCGCGTGCAGGGGCGATTTTAGATCCCACCCGGGCGGCATTCAACGCGCCCCCCACCGTCCCGCCGCCGACCCCTGGCCCGGCCCCCGACCCAGACCCCCGACCCCGCCGAGCCGGGTGAAACCGCCCCGCCCGGGCGTGCGTCAGCCGCGGCCCCAGGGGCCGGTGATGGCGAGGGTGAGGCCGCTGTACTGGACGTTCACGAAGAGCGTGGAGCCGTCGGGGCTGAAGGTCGCGCCGGCGAACTCGCTCTCGCCGGTGGCGTTGCGGGCGAGCTTGTAGAGGCCGCCCTCGGGCGTGACGCCGACGAGGAACTGCTCGCCCCCGCCGTCCTCGCACAGCACGAGGTCGCCCCACGGCGCAACGCCGATGTTGTCGGGCATGTCCAGCACGTCGCGGTCGTTGGGCTCGACGAACAGGGTCAGCGTCGCGGGCTTCTCACGCTCGCCCGGCGTGCCCTCGTGCATGCTGGGCCGGTACTTCCAGAGCTGCCCGCGGCGTGAGGCCCCGCCGTCGGTGCACACGATGTACGCCCCGTCAGCCGCCCACACGATGCCCTCGCCCCGCGCAAATCGGGCCGCGCCCGCGTCAAAGCCGCGGAAGCGCAGGTCGTCTTCCGGAGATTCGATGCCGCTGAGCGGGAGCCACTCGCACTCCAGCGTCTGGCCCGGCAACACGTCGGCGGTCTTCCGGTTCCGCGTGTCAAACGACGGCTTGCCGCGGACGACCAGCGCCTCAAGCCGCCCGCCGGCGTGCAGGTCGCCGGCCTTTTCGGGCTTGGCGTTCGGCACGAAGCGGTACACAAGGCCGTCGCCGCGGTCCTCGGTCAGGTACACGATGCCCGTGCGCGGGTCCACGCACACCGCCTCGTGGTTGAACCGGCCCATGCCCTCGATGGGCCGCGGCTCGGCGAGCGCGGCCTCGGCCGACGCGGGCACCTCGAACACCCAGCCGTGGCTCTTCCTGAACCCGCCGCCCGCGGGCGTCACGTCCTCCTCGCACGTGAGCCACGTGCCCCACGGCGTGGCCCCGCCCGCGCAGTTGCGCATCGTGCCGGCGAGAGAGAGCGACTCGCGCTCCAGCGTCTGCGTCCTCGTGTCGTAGACCAGCGTCGTGGTGCCGCCGAGCGCGGGGGTCGGCGCGTCGGGTGTGCCGCGGTCGTAAAACTTCGCGTCGGGCACGCGGGCAAGGTGCTCGCCCGCGGCGCCGTACGGGCCGACAACGCCCGGCTCCACGCCGATCTCGTGGTTGCGGATGAGCAGGGTGCGGCCGTCATCGGCGGCGAAGGCGGCCATCCCGTCGGGCGAGCCGGGCACGATCAGCCCGTCGCTCATCGTCGTGCCGACGCGCGAGATGACCTTGTACCGAAAGCCCGCTGGCAGGTCGAGCACGCCCGCCGGGTCGCTCACAAGCGGCCCGAACCCCGGCGCCGCGAAGCCAGCCCCAGAAAGCCCAGCCCCAGAAAGCCCAGCCCCCCGCGAAGCCCCCGCCGCGAGCAGGTGCCGCACGCCGACAAACCCGAGCGATGCGGCGGTGGCGAAACGGATGAAGTCACGGCGACTGGACTGCGGCATGCTGGGCTCCGACGCGTCAATGAAACCGGCCCCCCACGCGGGGCCTGGAAGCGCCCGCGCCGCGGTGGGCGGCGCGAGCGGGCGTTGGTCATGTTCCGCGCCCCCGCCAACGTCTGAACGCGGCGGGGTCGCGATCACCCCGGACCCGCGTCAAGGGCAGCCGGCGTCGAGCACGGCGAGGAAGTCGAACAGATCAAAGATGTCCGCCGGCGAGGTGTCCCCGTTGAAGTCCAGCCCGCCGTCGAGCGCGGCCAGGAAGTCGAACAGGTCAAAGATATCGCCCGGCGTGGTGTCGCCGTTGAAGTCGGCGGGGCACGCGTCGTCGCACGGGCCGGCCTGCACGGGGTTCTCGAAGTCGACCCACATGAAGTAGAAGTCCGTGTCGCGCACGTTGTACGTGAAGCCCAGCGCGTTCGCCGCCGTCACCAGCTCAAACACCTGCACGATGAACGCCCCGCCGCCGGGGAAGGCCGGGTTGTACGAGTAGTCGATCATCGTGCGATCGGGCAGGCTCGGGTTGCTCGGCATGGAATCGGCGACCTGGAACATCAGCACGCCCGTCGCGGCCTGCGGGTCACGGCCCGCCGCCCCGCTCTCGCCCGGGATGCTGATGGCGTACACGCCCGCCTGCAGCCGCGTCACGCTGTACTGGCCCGCGCCGCGGATCGTCGCGCCGTTCGACCCGTTGATGTGCCCGCCGACGAGGTTGCACGCGTCGTAAGGCACATAGTTGAACGCGAACGCGTTGCGCGTCACCCGGTCGATCGGCGCGGCCGACGGGGGCACGGCGATCGGGCGGTCGCCCAGGCCCGAGGCGTCGACGCCCGTCGAGTAGCGGAGCGTGAAGTTCCAGCCCGTCGCATCGGGGATCACGCCGATGTTCTTCGCGCTGTCGTTCGCCTCGATCTGGCCGGTGGAGCCGAAGAACGTCTCGCTGTTGTCGGGGCTGTACATGAAGAGCATGCCGTCGGCGGGCGTCTTGCCCGGAAGCTCAACCCGGCCCTCGGACAGCTCGAACGTCGTCCACGACGCCGACTCCACCGGCAGGCCCGGGGCCGCCGCGAAAATGTCGGCCGCGCCGTCGCCGTTCAGATCCTCCGACTCAAACGCCGCCGTCGGCTGGTTGGCGGCGTACCACGCGCCGCACCACCCCTCGGCGTAGGGGAACCACGCCGTGGCCTGGTCGATCGCGATCTCGGGCGCGGGCGCCGGAATCGCAAAGTTCGTGGAGACGAAGATCGCGCCGGGCCCGCCGCCGTCGAACGAGAACTCGCCGCTGATCATGTCGTACCCGCTGCCACCGCCGCGGGTGATGCTCGCCTGCGCGATCGCCTTCAGCGGGGGCAGCGCCCCACCGAGGAAGGCGTACGGCTCGGCCGTGCCGTTCGCGGCGACGCTCGTCAGCATCGTGCCGAGGTAGGCGCTCGGCATCCACGCGTAGTTGGGCATGCCCCCGTTGGTCACAGACAGGCTGCCCTCGCCCTCAAAGGGCCCGCCGGCCTGGGCCTGCGTATCCGCGGCCGCGGGCTCGCGGAAGGCGTCCCAGAAGACGCCCGGGAAGGCCTCCACCGCGGACGGGTCGCGCGGCGAGAGGTTCAGGTCGTTGTCCCCGTGGTTCACAAAGACCGTGGTCTGCGGGAGCGGCCCGCCGTTCACGCGGGCGTCGATGTAGTTGAACCACGGGCCGTCGCCGAACGCCAGCAGCGAGAGCTCCAGCGCCCGCGTGGTCTGGTGGCTGATGCGCCAGTGCGCCGCGCTCACGCGGTTGGGCCACGCGCCGGGGCCCTGAAAGGGCTCGCCCAGAATGTCCACCGCCGGCGGCACGATGGGCGTGGGGCCGTTGGCATAGTTGATCGGCTGCGCCACGCCGGCCGAGGCTGCCAGGGCCAGCGTGCCGAGCACAACGGGCAGGGACACGGACGCCGTCAGGCCGGGCTTGGCCGAGTGCATGAACTTGGGCATGAACTGGGGCATGAAATGGGGCATGGACTGGTGCATGGACAGATCTCCCTCCACGGACGCGGGCTCCCCCCTCGTCCGTGCGCCGATGGGCCGGCGCGGTTCTCAGACTCTCTCACCGACGCGCCCCGGGCCGCACAGCCCGGGGCGGGGATCGCTTCGCCCTCTCCGCGCAACAGCCCGCCGCGGCCGCGGTCAGCCGCCGCAGGCCTGGGCCACCCACGCGTCAAACTGCTCCCGCGTGCGCACGCTCTCGTCGTGGCCCAGCCGGCTGCGCGGGCTGTTCCAGATGAGCGAGTTGGGCTTGCACAGCTCCGCGAGATACTCCGTCGTGCTGAGCCAGCGGACGCTGCCGTCGGTCAGCGCGATGTTGGCCCCCTCGCCGCCGTGCCGCACCGTGAGGCCCTCGTCGGGGTAGCTGCCGCCGTTGGACCAGTCCTCGCCCAGGTTGGGGTTGGAGCCCGGCAGCGGCCGGACATTGCCGTTCGTGCCGACAAAGCCCTCGCTCTGCCGCCCGTCGCCCGCCTCCCACAGCATCATGCCCACGCGCGTGTAGTCCGAAAGCCGCACCGGCAACTGGTGCTTGTTGGAGCCCGCGGTGTACCCGTCCACCGAGCCGTTCATCACGTAGCTCGTGCCGTTGTATGTCGACGGGTACGGCGGGAAGCTCACAATCCCGAGCGAGCCCCCGCTCGCCAGGTCGGCCTGCACCTCGGCCTCGTTCTTGTACGCGTCGCGCTTCGGGCTCGCCGCGCAGTGATACACCTCGGCCACGCCCGGCGCAAACACCTGCCGGAACGACCCCTCGTCCAGCGACCACGTAAAGGTCGGGAACCGCTGCGCCGCCTCCGAAAGGTCCGCCGCCGGCCGAAACGCCCGCGACGCCTTCACAAACTCCGGGTTGGCCCCGCCCTCGCCGCCGAGATAAGGCCAGAGCTGCCCCGTCGCCTGCCACCGCCGCCCGCGCCACTCCGTCGTGCTGTCGCTCGTCTGCGTCGCCGCCTGCCACGAGAAGTCGTAGAGCCACCCGGGCCGCAGGTTCGGGCTCGTCCAGTTGCTGCCCGGCACCCGGCCGTCGTCGTCGTTCGCGAACATCTGCGACGCGTCGCCGAGCTGCCCGAGGTTGCTCGAGCACACCACCTTCTGCGCCAGGTTCCGCGCGCCCGAAAGCGACGGCAGCAAGATCCCGATCAGCAACGCGATGATCGCGATCACCACGAGCAACTCGATCAGCGTGAACCCCGCGGCCGCCACCCGCCCGCACGACCGCCGCTCGGTGCACCGTGCCATCGAACCGTCTCCCATCGTGCCGCAGGCCGGCCGCCGCTCGATCAGGCGACACCACGCCGCCACAAAGCAGCATCTCCACCCACGCCCACACCGCAAGACCGGGACGAACAGTGTTTGTTGAAAGTTTGGTCAAGAACACGTGAGTCTGGCGACACACCCCACCCCATCCACACGACCCAACCCGCCTCCGCCGACTCCTCGCGTTTTCGCTTTCACCTCACCGCATAAGGGGGTACCATCGCCCCGGACGGGGGATGTTCAACCCCCGCGCCAAGGCCCCTCGCACCCGCGCACCACCGCGCCCGCGGGCGCACGGGCCGACACGGATCACGACGCGCGCCGCCACGATCGGACTGGGCCGATCGCGCCGGCCTCGGGCCTCGCCGCTGGGGCGGTGCCCGCGTCCGACATCGGGGCTGTGGGAGCCCGCGGCTCATCGGCCCGTGCCGGCCGGGGGCCGCGTTGTCACCAAGCCCAAGGCCCCTCGCGGGCCGGGGATCGGGGCCGCGCCCACGCGCGGGTGTGACACGCATGACGCACCACCGGGCATGCACGCCCCCCAACACTCGGCCCCAACCACCCCGGGCCCCTGCATCGCCACCGGCGGCGCGCACCGCCGCGGTGCTTGTTGCGGCCCCCCTCGCCGCCCTCCTCGCCTCCCTCCTTCCGCGCCCCGCCGCGGCCCAGCTCACCACCCGCGAGGGCGTGCTGATCGACGTGCCCGGCGCCCGCCTCGTCGCCAACTGGGACGCCGCCTACGCCGCCCCCATCGAGCAAGCCTGGCGCCCGCAGCGCGGCCTCTTCAACCGCCCCTGGACGCTCGACGCCCCCGCCCCCGAAACCGCGCCGCTCGCCGCGCAGCCCGTGGACGTCCCGTCGCACCCCGGCATCACCGCCGCCTTCGCCTTCCCCGCCGCGACGGCCACCGCGCTGCCCTGGGCCGACGCCGCGGCCGTCGGTCAGTCCGCCACCATCGAGCTCTGGTTCGCGCCCGACAGCGCCGCGATCGACGCCCCCACCTCTCACGCCGTGCTGGAGATCGGCGGCGGCCCCGCCGGCGTCGCCTTCCTCATCGACGCGGGCGACCTCGTCCTCGTCACCGCGATCGACGCGGGCCCCGCCGGCGCCGTCACCAGTCTGCACCGCCAGCCCCTCACCCCAGGCTGGCACCAGGCCGCCGTCGCGATCGACCTGTTCGCCGGCGAGGTCCGTTTCGCGGTAGACGGCCTCACCGTCCGCACCGTCTCCATCCCCACCGGCCTGGGCGTGCGCTGGGCGAGCGACAACCCCACGGGCCTCGGCCGTTTCGCCGCGCCCGCCGGCGAGCCCGACGCCTTTGTCCCGGGCGAAGCACTGCCCGCCGATCTCTTCCGCGACGCGTCGGGCACGCAGGCGCCCTTCGCCGGCCGCGTCGCCGTCATCCGCTACTACGACTTCGACCTCCGCCCCGACGAGGTCGCCGCCAACCACCGCGCCCTCACCACCGGCCCCGCGCGCACGCGACGCGCCGATCTGAACGCCGACGGCCTCGCCGACCCCGCCGACATCCGCCTCTACCAAACCCTCTTCGAATGGGCCGCCCCGTGACCGCCCTCGCCACGCACACCACGCGCCCCGCCCTCGCCCCGCGGCCGCGCCCCGCCGCCGCGCCGGCGTTCGCCGTCTCCGCCGGCCTTGCCGTGTTCGCCGCGTCCACCGCCTCCGCCGAGCCCTGCCTCGCCTTCTGGGCCTCGCGTGATCTGCCGGGCGACGAGGTCTGGAGCGCCTCCGCCGGCACCAGCACCATCGAGCCGGCCTTCAACTTTGGCGAGCCGCGCGAGCCCATCGCCGTCGCCGACCCCGCCGTGCCCGGCATCGACCTCGCCTACGTGCTGCCCTTCTTCGGCGACGGCCCCCGCTTTGAAACCTGCGACGCCAACCCCGCCGCCGACGCCACCATCGAGCTCTGGCTCCGCATCGACGACACCACGGGCACGCGCATCCTGCTGGAGGCCGGCTCCCCCCGCGCCGGCGTCACGCTGTACGCCCAGGGCACCCGACCCGCCGTCTGGATCAGCGCCGAGGCACCGGTCACCCCCGGCGCCCCCGCCCCCCCCACCGCCGCCCCCGTCGGCTTCGGCGTGCAGGCCGACGATGGCGCCCTCCCCATCGGCTGGCGGCACGTCGTCGTTGTCATCCACCGCAGCGGGCCCAACCGCGGCGTCGACCTCTTCATCGACACGGCGCTCGTCGCCTCGCGCCGCGACGACGGCACCGGCGCCCTCGTGCCCCCCTTCGCCGACTTCGCCGGCCCGGGCCAGGCCCAACTCGGCGGCATCGCCGGCGAGGCCGCGCTCCCCCCGGGCCTCGCCGAGGCCGACGTCCAGCCCCTCGCCGCCGCGGTCGCGGGCCTCCGCTGGTTCAACCACGCCTGGACCC
This sequence comes from uncultured Phycisphaeraceae bacterium, assembly GCA_964496975.1. Classification (GTDB taxonomy): domain Bacteria; phylum Planctomycetota; class Phycisphaerae; order Phycisphaerales; family UBA1924; genus CAZCBN01. Next base: position 12,826 of record CAZCBN010000033.1, on the reverse strand, counting down.
AGGCCGACATCGACGCCAGCGCCCAGGCCCAGCGCGGCGAGGCCGCCCGCATCCGACGCCTCGACCAGAACAACGACGGCGTGCTCGACGCCTTTGACCAAACCCGCTTCCTCCGCCGCTACGACGAGGCCCAGCCATGAACCCCACCACCATCAACCAGCGCAACACCCCGCCCCGCCAACTCCGGCCCCGTCTCGCCGCCGCCGGCCTGCTTGTCGCGCTCCTTGCGCCCGCCACCGCGTCGGCCCAGCTCGCCGGCCCCGCCGCGATCGCCCGCATCGTCACCGAGCCCGCGGATGATGTGGTCGCCGTCGGCGCCCCCGCCACGCTGCACCTGCGCCTGGAGGCCGACCTTGCCGACGCCGCCGCGGGCCTCTTCGGCATGCCCGGCATCTACGGCTTTTCCGGCGAGATCCGCGCCGCCGGAACCGCCGCCGGCCCCGAGGTCACGCTCCGCGATGTCGCCCTCTCCCCGCTCCTCCCGGTCGGCGCCGCACCGGGCACCATCGGCCCCGACGGCATCCAGCGCGTTGGAGCCGTCGCCGGCCTCGCGGGCCCCGGCACCGCGGACGACCTCATCGCCCTCACCTTCCACATCGACATCACCTTCGACGCCCTTCGCGGCGGCACTCTCACCTACGCCTTCGTGGGCGACGTTGTCCTCGCGCTGGGCGACCGACTCCTCACCTTCTCCACCAACCCCGGCCCGGGCCAGCTCGCGCTGAACGCCCCCACCACCACCATCGTCCTCGCCCCGCCCTGCCCCGCCGACTTCAACCTCGACGGTTCGCCGGGCGACCTCTTTGACCTCTTCGACTTCCTCAACACCCTCGAGCCCCCGCTCGACTACAACGGCGACACCATCGCAGCAGACATCTTTGACCTCTTTGATTTTCTTACCGCTCTGGACACCCCCTGCCCCTGACGCACACGCCGAATACGCCGGCCGACACCAAACAAAATACTATCAAAATCGGCCCCATCTCTTGACTGTCGATAGGGTTTTACTACCCTATCAAAATGCAATCCACAGGGCTCCCTCACAGCCCCCGCTTCACCCGGGCCCTGGCCGCCCTGCACGGCGTGGTCCATGACCTCGGCCCGCTCGCCCACCCATGTGGGGCCTCTCGACCGATCCGCCGGGAAACCCATTGGGCCACCCCAGCCTGGGCCCCCGGCCTGCACGAGTGGTTCACGGCGGACGCCACACCGGCGGTCTGGGTGCCCCCGTTGACGGTCTTGGCCTGGCTCGCCCACGGGCGCACGCCGAGCGCTGATGCGCCAGACAACCACCCGGCAATATCGCAGGGCCTGATGCGATCGCAGGGCCTTACGCGATCGCAGGGTCTGGTGCTGTGGATCGGCCGGGCGTGCTGGCCCCATCCGCAGGCGCTGGTCTGGCCGACGCACGCCGGGCCCGCGGCGGCTGGCGAGGTGGACCGAGGCCTGCTGGACCGATCTGTCTTTGTCGAGGCCGGCCTTCTTCAGGCCGGCGTTGTTGCGGCCGGCGACCGCACGCCGACCGACACCCGCCGTGCGCGCCCACGCCGCCGCGCGGCCCCGAGCGACCTGGTGTGGGCCGTCGAGCAGGCGGTGCGTTGCCCGGGCGTGGCCGCGGTGGTCGCGGACGGGCGCGGGCTGAGCATGACCGACTCGCGGCGGCTGCAACTGGCGGCGGCGGCTGGGGGCGTGCCGGCGTGGCTGGCCCGGCCGCCTTGGGAACTTGGGGAGTTGTCGGCCGCGCGCACGCGCTGGCGGGTGTCGCCGCGTGCCCCTGAAGACGCCCGCGGGCGGGCGGACGGGGGCGGGGCCGGCGTGGACATCGCATGGACGGTTGAACTGCTGCGCTGCAAGGGAGTGCAGCCCGACGCATGGGGCGCACGGCGCTGGGCCGTGCGGCGAGGTCATGCCACGCGAGCACTGCACGAGTGGACGGCGGGTGATGTCGGTGTGGCTGCCGATGTGGCCGATCGAGTCGCGGCGGCGTCGTGAGCCCGGGCCGCGGCCTGGGGCGACCGCCCCGCGCGGCGCGCCCGACGGGCCCGTGCTGCTCGTCGCGTCGGACCGGCGGCGGCGCGTGGTGGCCCGGTGCTGCGGCACCGCGCTCGCCGCGGGCGTTCGCCCCGGCATGCCCCTGGCGCAGGCCCGGGCGTTGTTCGACGACGCCGCGGCGGCGCGGCTGCGCCTCCTGCCGCACGAGCCCGACCGCGACCGCGAGGCGCTGCGGTCGCTCGCGGCCTGGGCGCAGCGGTTCTCGCCCATCGCCGCGGTGGACACCGCGGGGCCCGAGCCCGACGGCCTGCTGCTGGATGTCTCGGGCTGCGCCGCGGTCTTCGGGGGCGAGGGCGCCCTGCTCGAATCGGCCCAGGCGCAGCTCGCACGCCTGGGCTTCTCGGCCCGCGCCGCGATCGCCCCCACCGTGGGGTGCGCCTGGGCCCTCGCGCGGTTCGCACGCGCGGAGGGGCCGGACGCAAGCACCGGCGAAAGCAGGCGCGAGAGCGGGGGCGGGGGCGGGGGCGAGGGCGGGGGCGGGGGCGGCCCCCTTCGCGTCGTTGGCCCGGCGGGCGTTCGAGGCGTGCTGGCGCCGCTGCCGCTGGAGGCGTTGCGGCTTGAGGCCGGCGTTGTGGCGGGCCTGGCCGAGGTGGGGATCGACCGCGTGGGCCAGGTGATGGACCTGCCGCGCTCGGCGTTGCCGGCGCGGTTCGGCCCGACGCTGCTGCTGCGGCTCGACCAGGCGCTGGGGCAGGCCATCGAGACGTTCGAGCCGGTGCGGCCCACGCCGCCGCCCGTCGCCGAGCGGGTCTTTGAGGGCCCGACCGACAAGCCCGAGGCGATCGAGCACACGGTGCGCGACCTGCTGGCCCAGGTGGCGCACGAGCTGGCGCGGCGTTCGTGCGGGGCCCGCGTGGTGTCGGTGGAGCTGGCGCGGTCAGACCTTGGGCCCGAGCGGCTCCGCGTCACGCTGGGGCGCCCGAGCCGCGACGCGGGGCACCTGTGGGCGCTGCTGCGGCCCGGGCTTGAGCGGGCGCACCTGGGCTTCGGCGTGGAGGCGGTGCGCGTGCGCGCCGAGGGCATCAGCCGCTTGAAGCAGGAGCAGCGCCGCCACGACGGCGAGGCCGAGGCCGCGACCGGTGCGCAGGCCGAGCGGGCCCGCGGCGAGCTGCTGGACACGCTCGCCAACCGCCTGGGCCGCGGCGCGGTGCTGCGGGCCGAGCCCGCCGAGTCGCATCTGCCGGAGCGAGCGTTTGTGCTTCGGCCGGCGCAGGCCGACGCCGAAGGGACGCCCGAGCAGTCGGCGGGCTTCACGGACCGCGACCGGCCGACGGTGCTCTTTGAGCGTCCGTTCGCGGCGGACGTTGTCGCGTTGACGCCCGACGGGCCGGTGCACCGGGTGCGGTGGGCCGGCGGGGACGAGGCGGTGGAGGCGTGCGTCGGGCCCGAGCGTCTGAGCGCCGAGTGGTGGCGTCAGGCGGACCCTGCGCGCGCCGAGTCGGCGCGCGATTGCTTCGCGGTGCGGACCGAGTCGGGCCGGTGGCTCTGGCTGGTGCGGGGCCTTCCGGAGCACCGGTGGTTTGTGCACGGCGTGTGGGCGTGAGATGTGCGCACCTGAGATGTGCGCGCGTGAGACGTGCGCAGGTGAGACGTGCGGGTGTGAAGACGAAGTCGAGGCTTTCCCCAGGAGCGGCGCATGCCCGACGTTGAGTTCCCAAAGCCCAGGCCCCACCCGGCGAAGACCGACGCCGCGGGCGCAAGCCCGGCCGCGCCGCGCGGGCCCCGCGCCGTCTCGCCCGTGCCCTACGCGGAGCTGGCCGTCACGAGCAACTTCACCTTCCTGACCGGGGCGAGCCACCCGGAGGAACTCGTGGAGCGGGCGGCCGCGCTCGGGCACCGGGCCGCGGCGATCGCCGACACCAACACGCTGGCGGGCGTGGTGCGGGCGCACGTGGCGGCGGCGCAGCACGGCATCCCGTTGGCGGTGGGCTGCCGGGTCGCGGTTCACGATGGCCCGGGCGTGCTGGTCTTTCCTGCAGACCGGGCGGCGTACGCCCGGCTGTGCCGCCTGCTGACGCTGGGCAAGCGCCGCGCCCCCAAGGGCGAGTGCCACCTGGGGCTGCACGATCTGCTGGACCACGCCGAGGGCCTGCTCGCGGTGGTCGAGCCGCCGCGGGCGCTGGACGACGGCTTCATCGAGGTGCTGCGGGGCCTGCGGCGGGTGTTCGACGGTGACCGGCTCTCGCTCGCGGCCTCCATGACCTACCGCGGCGACGACGACGAGCGGGCGGCGCAGCTCGCCGCGCTGGCCGAGCACGTGCGCACGCCGCTGGCGGCGACCAACCGCGTGCTCTACCACGCGCCCGAACGCCGGCGGTTGCAGGACGTGCTGACATGCGTGCGGCACGGGTGCACTGTGGAACAGGCGGGCTTCCGGCTTGAGGCGAACGCCGAGCGGCACCTGAAGCCGCCCGAGGAGATGGCCCGGCTCTTCGCGGGCCTGGGCGAGACGGGGGCCCGCGCGGTGGCGCGGTCCGCGGAGATTGCGCAGCGCGCCGCGGCCTTCAGCCTGCGCGAGCTGCGCTACGAGTACCCCGCCGAGCCCTGCCCGCCGGGCACCACGCCCACGGCCTATCTGGCCCGGCGGGCGTGGGAGGGCGCCGAGCGGCGCTACCCCGGCGGCGTGCCCGAGAAGACGCGGCACGCGCTCGCGTACGAGCTCGCGCTCATCGAGGAGCTGCGGTACGAGGCCTACTTCCTGACGTGCGCGGACATCATCGCCTTCGCCCGCTCGCGCGGCATCCTGTGCCAGGGGCGGGGCGGGGCGGCGAACTCGGCGGTGTGCTACTGCCTGGGCATCACCGAGGTCGACCCCGCCGTCTTCAGCCTGCTGTTCGAGCGGTTCATCAGCCGCGAGAGGCGGGAGCCGCCGGACATCGACATCGACTTCGAGCACGAGCGGCGCGAGGAGGTGCTGCAGTACATCTACGAGAAGTACGGCCGCGAGCGGGCCGCGATGACGGCCGAGGTGATCAGCTACCGGGGCCGCAGCGCGGTGCGCGACGTCGGCAAGGCGCTGGGCCTGAGCGAGGACGCGATCGACGCGCTGGCGAAGAACCTCGACCGCTGGGGCGAGGCGGCGAACAAGGACCGCACGCGCGAGGCGGGCCTGAACCCCGCCGACCCGCTGGTCCGCCGGGTGATCGAGCTGTCGGGCGAGCTGATCGGCTTCCCGCGGCACCTGTCGCAGCACGTCGGGGGCATGGTCATCACGCGGGGGCCGCTGTGCGACCTGGTGCCGATCGAGAACGCCGCGATGGAGGACCGCACCTTCATCGAGTGGGACAAGGACGACATCGACGCGCTGGGCATGCTGAAGGTCGACTGCCTGGGGCTGGGCATGCTGACGTGCATCCGCCGCGCGCTGGACCTTGCGCGAGGCGCCGACGCCGCGAACGCGGGCGAGCCGCCGGGGCCCGACACGCCGCCCCCGCACCTGCGCGCGTACCGCGCCATCACCGGCGACCTGACAGACCGGGCCGTGTACGACATGATCTGCGCGGCCGACACCGTCGGTGTCTTTCAGATCGAGAGCCGGGCCCAGATGTCGATGCTGCCCCGCCTGCGCCCGCGGTGCTTCTACGACCTGGTGATCGAGGTCGCCATCGTGCGGCCCGGGCCCATCCAGGGCGGCATGGTGCACCCCTACCTCCGCCGGCGCGAGGGCAAGGAGCCCGTCCACTACCCGAGGCCCGAGGTGGAGCAGGTGCTGAAGCGCACGCTGGGCGTGCCGCTCTTTCAGGAGCAGGCGATGCAGCTCGCCATCGTCGCCGCCGGCTTCACCCCGGACCAGGCCGACGGCCTCCGCCGCGCCATGGCCGCGTGGAAACGCAAGGGCGACGCCATCTACCGCTACGGCCAGCAGCTCATCGAGGGCATGCTCGCCAACGGGTACGAGCGGGCCTTCGCCGAGCAGTGCTTCAACCAGATCAAGGGCTTCAGCGAGTACGGCTTCCCCGAGAGCCACGCCGCCAGCTTCGCGCTGCTCGTCTACGTCTCCGCGTGGCTCAAGCGGCACCGGCCCGCCGCCTTCGCCGCCGCGCTCATCAACAGCCAGCCCATGGGCTTCTACCAGCCCGCGCAGATCATCCGCGACGCGCAGGACCACGGCGTCGCCGTCCGCCCCATCGACGTGAACCACAGCGACTGGGACTGCACGCTGGAGCCCGACGCCGACCCGTCACGCCCCGCCCTGAGGCTCGGCATGCGGCTCGCCAAGGGCCTCGCCCACGCCGACGCCCAACGCGTCCGGCTCGCCGTCCAACGCCGCGGCCGCTTCGCCACCGTCGAGACGCTGCGCCGCGCCAGCGGCGTCCCCGCCCGGGCCCTGCGCTGCCTCGCCAACGCCGACGCGTTCAACTCCATGGGCCTCAACCGCCAGCACGCCCTCTGGCAGGTCAGGCCGCTGCGCGACGAGCCCATGCCCCTCTTCCAGACCGAGGAACACGCCGACATCGCCGACATCGCCGCCCGCAGCACCCCCGACACCCCGGCCCCCGAGGCCGAAGGGCTGAGCGTCCTGCCGACCATCCACCCCGCCGTGCAGGTGCTGCACGACTACGGCTCCATCGGCCTGTCGCTGAAGGCCCACCCCATCGCCTTCCTCAGGCCCGAGCTGGCGCAGCGGGGCGTCACGCGGGCCGCCGATCTTCGGAGCCCGCGCCTCTGCCCCGCCAAGCGCCGCGTCGCCGTCGCGGGCATGGTCTTGTGCCGCCAGCGCCCCGGCACCGCCTCGGGCGTCACGTTCATCACCCTCGAAGACGAGACCGGCATCGCCAACCTCATCGTCTGGCGCGACACCTTCGAGGCCCACCGCCGCATCGCCAGGCTCAGCACCATCCTGCTCGCGCACGGCACCGTCGAACGCGAGGGCGAGGTCGTCCACCTCCACGCCCACCGCCTCGAATCCCTCGACACCCACATGCCCGACCTGACCCAAGCCTCCCGCGACTTCCACTAAAGAAATCGCCCGCCGGACCCGAACCGGCCACCCGCGGTCCGCATCGCCGCGGGGTGGCCGGATCAGTGCCGCAGGCGCATGCCGCGCGACTCGAACGGAGGGGCCGCGTCCTTCAAGGCGCGAGAGGCGCGAAGTACGTCGCGCCGTTCGGGTACGAGCGATTCTCAGCGGTGCGCAGCGGGCTCGGCAGACTCTGCACGAACGAGCGTGTCGCGATGTCGAACACCGCGACCGGGATGTTGGTGATCCAGAGCCCGTGGGTCAGGAAGACCTTGCCGTCCCCCACGCCCACCCCTTCGAAGCTGAACACATCGCCCCCGTAGGCCGACACCGGCACCGCCGCGAGCGTCGTCATCGCGAACGTCGTCGGGTCGATGCGGACGATCGACTGCGCGTTGTTGCCGCCGGCCAGGCCGTACAGAAAACCGTCCGCCGGGTTGACATCAAGACCCCGGAGCACCGGCAGGCCCGCCGCGGCGCGGATGAGCGTCGCCACGCCCGTCGAGGGATTGATCGTGTAGAGCCCCGTCGGGATCCCGCGCCGGCGACGCTCGTCGGCCGACGTCCTCACCAGGGAGGCGTAAATGACCCCGTTCGCGAAGCCCATCGACTCCACTTGACGCGAGGTCGCCGCCACCCCGCTGGCATCACGCACCGTCACCGACCCGATCAAGACGGGGTTGCCGAGGTTGTCCAGCACGAACGCGGACAGGCTGGACCCGGACGAGGTGTACAGGATGCCCAGCTCGTTGTCAGCGGCCATGGCCATCGCCGCGCCGACGCTCGGCAGGTCGAACACCACGCCGGCGTCGATGTCCGTGTCCCAGGCCCGCACCGAGCTGCGAGTCTGCGTGCCGTCATCCGCCGGCGGGGCGATCCATGCAGAAATCAGCTGAGCGCTCGCGTTCGCAGCCAGCCCGACAGCGACAACAACCGAAGCGGCCGTGTTCATCGACATGAGATCTTCCCTCTCGTCAGCATGTTCACAGGTCTCCGCCGACCGCACCTCGCGGCGCGCGGGCCTGTGCTTCTTCACAACGTCATTCCGGGTGCTCCTCCGTGTCCACCGCACGTGAACCACTGCGGAGCCATGCCGAACGATGTCCTTCAAGTGAGCCGTCGTTGCACCTCGACTCAACAAATTGATGCGCCGGCCGCATCACCCAAAGCGATCCGAAACTGCGATATTCACCCGTCCCCAAAGAACACGTCGCGACCGTGGCGGACATGCATGACCGGTATGGCATGACATTCGCGCATCGAGCGTGCCTCTGAAAGCGGCGGCGCGCCAGGCCACCCGCCCGCCCATGCCGCGGCACAGGTGGTGAAGAGCCGCCGCGGACGCAGCACCGGGCCGCAGCCGGTAGCATCCGACCACGCTCACGACGGGCGGACCGACGAGAGCGACTCGTGAGTCACTCTGGCGAAGCGGCGTGCCAATCCCGACCTGAGGAAGAGGGGTATCCGCGATGTCGTGCCGAATCTCGTTCGCGCTCGCTCTGGCCGTCCTGCCCTGCCTCGCGTTACCGGGGTGCGGGAAGGACACGCTGATGGAAACCCCAGCGATCCTCGCGTTAGGGCTCGCAGACCCTTACAAGTTCACACCGCAAGAGTTTCGGACGACCACCACGCCCGTCTTCGTCGCCGCGCCGCGCATGCTTTCCACCGACCCGGACGGCCCGGGCGACGTGTACACCAACGAGCGGAGTCCGCTGGTCCGTCTTGGTCGTGCCACCGTTGAGATCGGCGCGGGCATGACCTGGGATGAGGTTGCGGCGCAGTCGGTCGCCGTCGAGCGGAGCCAGAACCCCGAGGTCGTCCTCACCGCCTACGAAGACTACGGCACGCTCTGGAACTCACACCCGACGCCCGGGTTCCGCTTCTACCGCGATTACGACTTTGCCGACGTGGACCGCGCCGCGTCTGAGCGATGGATCAGCGAGATCAACGAAAGGCTCGGCCACAGCCTCCGCAAGCAGATCTATGTCTATGTCCACGGATTCAACACCAAGTTCGAGAAGAACACGCGGATCTGCGCCGAGTTTTTGCACTACATGGCCCGCGACGGCGTCATGATCAGCTTCGACTGGCCTTCCGAGGGCAGCGTGTTCTCATACCAGGACGACAAGGCCAACTCCGAGGTCGCCGTCCGGCAGTTCCGCAACCTGCTGGAGGCGCTCGCCGACGAATCGGACGCGTCGCGGATCAACATCATCGCCCACAGCGCGGGGACTCCGATCGTCGTGGAGGCCCTCCGCGAGGTAAGCCTGCGACACTTCGATCGACCCGACGACGAAGCCCGGTCGAGCACAAAGCTCGGCCGTGTCGTTCTCGCCGCGCCCGACATGGACTACTGGGTCGCCATGTCGGCCGGGATGGACGGCGTCAGACGCATCACCGACGGCATCGCGGTCTACGCGTCACGCCGCGACCGGGCCCTCGGCCTGAGCGGACGCATCTTCGGCGACGTGCGTTTGGGCAACGTCATCGGGAAGCTCCCGCCGCCCGTCGTCCAGGAGATGATCCGCAACGAAGCGGGATGGGTCGATGTCACGGCCGCCAACGAGCGATACCCGTCCCTTCTCGGGCACAGCTACTACCACCAGAACCCCATGGTCAGTTCGGACATCATGCTCTACCTCTTCGTCGGCGCGACGCCCGAAGAGCGCGGCCTCGTCCGCGACACCGAGACCGGCTTCCTCATCTTTCCCGATGATTACGAAGAACGCCTCCCGGACATGCTGGAACGCCTCGTCGCCACCTATCAATGGCGATCCGGCCGCGGTGACTAGGTGACCGCCTGAATGCCGGGGTCGTGCGAGACAACGAACGTATCGCCGACGTCGCGCTCTTCGCGCGGTCATGCCGATCGCGATCTCTCGCCGCGCAAGTTCAACGCACGCCAGACGCTCTCCCCTCAAGCCGGTCCGGCCGAGGTCATCGTCCGGATCCGACTCGGCGGAAGCGGGAAAGGTCACCCACGCGAACCGGCCGCGCGGAGCCCGAAACACCCCGCGCCGACCACCGGCCAACTCCCCGGCCACCCGAGCGAGAAACGGTGCAGCACAGCGCGAGAATCCGCAAAACCGGGCGATGTCGCCCAAGACACGCACAACAAGCACCACGCACTGCAACCGTTGATGATCCCGAAAAACCCGCGGGAAACGCCGAGACAACCGATCGCTTCCACCAAAGCCGCCTGTCGGACTCGAACCGACGACCTGCGGTTTACAAAACCGCTGCTCTACCAACTGAGCTAAGGCGGCGAGCATCGCCCGCCCGGCGCGACCGCCCCCATTTTACCCGCGGCTCGACGGCCGCCCGGCCGCCCGGCTGTCCCGGTCGGCCGCAACCGCCTCCCAGCCCTCGTTCCCCCACGCCCACGTCCACGCCCGGGCCGCACAAGAAACTTGACGCAATCTTGGCGCGCCGCGAGGCAAACCTTGCGCGTTCCGCCGCCCGCACCCATTAGTCTGCCCGCATGCTCTCTCATCGGCCGACGCTTCCGCCGCGGGGATTCACGCTCATTGAGTTGCTGGTGGTCATCGCCATCGTCGCGCTGCTCATCGGCATCCTGCTGCCCGCCCTGGGCGCCGCCCGCGAGAGCGCACGCCGCGTGAAGTGCTCGGTCCACCTGCGGTCTCTGCTCACCGCCGCCGCCATGTACTCCGACGACTTTGAAGACCGCCTCCCCGACCCCAACCTCATCTCCCAGTCCCCCTACGCCGACGGCACACGCCCCATCGGCTGGCTCTACAACGAGTTCGCGCTGCGCATCTCCAACACCGCCGTCTACGGCGACACGAACCCCCTCCTCGGCAACTCCATCAAAGGCCCCACCACCGGCATCCTCTGGGAATACCTCGGCGGAACCCACACCGACTTCGGCTTCAACATCCCCCAGTGGCGCGCCTGGGCCCGCGCCACGAGCGCCCTCGCCGATGCAGCCCCCGCCGAAACCTTCCGCTGCCCAGCCCACGACGGCGACGCCACGACCTGGGTCCGCACCGAGCGCCTCACCAGCTACATCATGAACGTCCAGGTCCGCGGCGGCGGGGGCGAGCCCATCCAACACCGCGCCGACGCCCTCAGCCCCGACGCCGTCGTGCTCTGGGAGGCCGCCGAGGGCAAGGAACGCACCCTCGAAGAGCAACGCACCAGCACCGTCCACTGGAATGACGGATCCAGCTTCCCCGATGAGGGCGGCCAGACCGCCCGCCACGGCAAGGGCGCCACCGTCGCCCGTGTCGACACCTCCACGCTCTGGGTCACCAACGAGCAGTTCAAGGCATGGGCCTTCCAGCCCGCCGGCCTCGAAACCCGCAACCCCCTCTGGTGCAACCCGAACCACCCCAAGGGCCGCAACACCGCCCGCTGAGGCCTCGCCGCCAAAGCGAAACCCGTCGCGAAACCCGCCGCGAAACTCAGCGTAAAACCGGCCGCGACGCCCGCCTCACGTCCGGCCCCGCGCCGCGATCATCAGCATCGCCACCTGCGCCAGCGTCACCACCACCGGCACCGAGCTCAACGCCACCGCCCACTCCGAGAGCCTGCGGCCCACCTCCACCTTCCGCCGCCCCACCACCTCGCACACCACCAGCACGAGCACCACCGTCGAAAACTTCAACGCGATGAGCCCCGCGAACCCGAAGCGGTCGATCATCCGCGCCGCCAGCGCGTTCACCTCCCGCGCCCCGAAGTACACCATCACCGTGTTCGTCAGCATCAGGTCCAGGCACCCGGCAAACACGTACCACACGTACGCGTTCGGGTACAGCACCGCCCTCCGGCCGACGCGACCCTCGGCCGGGCCGCCACCGGCGCCACCCAAGGTGCCGCCCGGGTCGCCACCCGCAGCGCCCGCATCCCGCTCGCCGCCCGACACCTCGGGCCCTTCGACCGTCATCTCGCCCCCAGCCTTTCGCGCACCAGCCGATCAAACAACCCCGTCGGCGGCGCCCCACCGGTCCACATCAAAAACTGCGCCTCCGCCTGCCGCACAAACATCTGTACGCCGTCGATCGTCCGGAACCCGCGCTCCCGCGCCGCCCGCAGCATCGGCGTCTCGATCGGGTTGTACACCGTGTCAAAGAACACCGCGTCCGCCTGAACGCAAAACATCTCCGGCACCGGGATGGAAAGCCCCGTCGGGTCGGGCCCGCCCGCCATGCCCACGGGCGTGCCGTTGATGTACGCGTCGCACGCCGACCGCGCGAGGCCCTCGAGCGAGTCGCTCGACACCCGCGCGACTCCAGCATCCTCGCCAGAAGCGCCGCCCGCGCGTCGCCCACCGGCCGCGAGCGCAGACACCAGCGCCGCCGCCCGGTCCGGGCTGCGGTTGAAGATCACGACCGCGGCGCCCGGCTCGCGCAACAGCGCCGCCGCAGCCGCCCGCGCCACGCCCCCGGCGCCCACGATGCCCACCGTTCGCCCCGACAGATCACCCATCGCCGTGCGCAGGCATCCGACCACCGCCGCCGCATCGGTGTTCGCCACACGAAACGCCGCGCCCCGTCGCCCGGGCTCCCGCTCGCCGCCAACGTGCCCGCGAACGATGGTGTTCGCCGCGCCGCCGACCTCCACGCCCGCCCCCGCGGCGGCCGCCCCCACCGCTCGTTCGCTCGCGTGCTGCAGAAAAAGCCCGCCGACACCCTCCACCGCCGCGCGCACAAGCCGCTCCTTGTGCGGAATGGTCACGCTCGCGCCCGAAAAGCCCAATCCCTCGTCCTCGAGCAGCGCCCCGACCGTCGCCTTGAAGCTCGCGGAGCTCCCCTCCTCGTCCCGCTCGTCCGCCGCCACCGGCAGCGGCAGGTA